>DASUCI010000040.1:0-4224 GCA_035762825.1 Gaiellaceae bacterium
TCCCCCGGGAGCGAGCAGCGTCAGCTCGCCGAAGAACGTGCCGCTGCCGAGATCGACCGTCCCGCCACGCCACTCGACGTGTGCGGTTCCGTCGAGGATCACGAACATGCCGGAGCCCGGATCGCCCTCGAGCGCCACGACTTGACCCGCCTCACAGGTCAGCTCGCCGGCGGACGCGGCAATTCGCTCGAGGCCGGCCTGGCTGGCGCCTGCGAGCAGCGGAATCGAACGGAGCTCCTCCGGAGTCACGAGGAGTTCATATCACGCACGGGTCGCGATTCCGGCGCACCGGTCGCACAGCGGGAACCACGGCGCGCACGAGCGGCCGCACGAGCGACAGCGGCCGATCGTCGGCGACTCCACCTCGACCCGCAGGCGCGCGACGACGCGCGCGGCCGCGGCTTCCTCGAGCGCGGCGGCCCGCTCGATTGTGACGCCGGCGACGCCGGTGTACTGGAGCGCGAACCAGCGCAGAATGCTCGCCTCTCGTCCCGCGCGCTCGGCGTCCTCGAGCGAGGCTCCCCGGAGGCGGACGGGGTCGAGCAGGAACATCAGCTGCGGGCGCGCGACCCGGTCCCCCGTGATCGCGAGCGCGAACGTCGCGAGAAGCTCGAGGTTGTCCTCGTCGACCGGGGCATTGACGAGCTTCCAGGTGTCCTCGAGCGAGAGCGTTCGGCCGCGCTCGGCCAGGCGCCGCTGGACGGCCTGCAGCCGCAGGCGAATCGGCTGCAGCGACTCGAGGGCGAGCCAGCTCTCCGACGCCCACTCGCGAAGCGCCACGCGATGCCACGCGACGAGCGCCGCATCGAGGCGGAGCGGGTCGTCGACGCCGAGATCCGAGAGCTGCGGCCTGATGCGCGCCTCGTCGACGACGCGGTAGCCGAGATGCCCACCCGGGAGAGGAACGTGCGGCTCGAGCGCCCACTCGACGAGCTCCTCGTCGGCCGTTCCCCAGCCGAGCCCGGAGAGGACCCCCACGTGGCCGCGCTCCACGAGCCCGAACCGGCCGGCACGGCCCGCGATCTGCGCCAGCTCCCAGGGCAGGAGCGGCCGGCGCTCCTCTCCGTCGAACTTCGTCGTCTCGGCGAAGAGCAGCGTCTCGCAGGGAAGGTTGACGCCATGGCCGAGGACGTCCGTGGCGACACACACGTCGGCGGTGCCCGTGAGGAAGCGGTCGATCTCCTCCCGGCGGGAGGAGAGCGGCATCGCGCCGTACAGCACCGCGACCCGGCCGGGATGCAGGCGGTTCACCTCGCCCGCGAGGGCGAGCACCGCGCGACGGCTGAACGCGACGACGACGGTTCCCGGCGTGAGCGACCGGAGGGTCCGGGAACCGACGAACTCGAGCGGCAGCTTGCGCTCGAAGAGCTTCAGCTCGTGCGCCGGGAACGCTCGCTCGACGAGCGGCAGCGCGTCGAGCGCGCCGAGAAGCAGTATCTCGCGGTAGTCGCCGGCGAGCAGCAGCCGCGTCCACGCCGAACCGCGTTCGGTGTCGTCCGCCCACTGCACCTCGTCGAGGACGAGGAGATCGCCGGCTTGCGGCGCCATCTCCACGGTCGAGCAGACGACCGGAGCGCGCTCGTTCACGCGCTCCTCGCCCGTGACCAGGCCGACGTTCTCCTCGCCGATCCACTCGCCCAGCCTGCGATGCGCCTCCTGCGCGAGCATCCGCAGCGGGCCGGCGTAGACGCCGGAGCGCTTCTCCGCGAGCTCCTTCAGCGCAGCGTGGGTCTTACCCGAGTTCGTCGGCCCGAGGTGGGCGACGACGCGCTCGGGCTCCACCCGGCGCGACGGCAGCGTGACCGTGACGCCGCGCTCGGCCTGGCGCACGGCCTGCGCCGGGCTCCGGCGCGCCGCTCGCTGCGAGCGGCTCGGCCGCTTCTGTCTTCCCCTCGGTTGTCGACGCGCGCGCATCGGGGCACGGTAGCGCGGCCGGGTCACGAGCCCGGATGCTCGCGACCCGGCCGTTCCAGACGAGGACACGCTTCATCCGGACACCTCGGCGACCTGCAGGTCGCTTCTCCGAGGCGCACCGGTGGCCTGCGCGACGATGCGGTCGGCGACCCGCTTGCCGTCGCGACCCGCGCCGAGGACCAACATGGAGGCGAAGGAGTGGAGGAACGGCAGGCCGACGAAGTACAGCCCCGGCAGCGACGGAACCGCACCGCGCTGCTGCTCCGGGTAGCCGTCCTCTTCCGTCGGCACCGGGAAGCGGATCCAGCCCCAGTCGTTGCGGAAACCCGTGCACCAGACGACGTTCGCGACCTCGACGACGCGACCGTCCGCCAGCACCGGCATTCCGTTCTCGACTCCGATCGTTCGATCGAGGACGAGCTCCACGCCGGCGGCTTCGAGATCGGGTCGCTTCACACGGATGAGCGGCCCCCCGCCCCAGCGAATCTCGTGCTTCACCTTGCGGCCCATCGGTGTGTCGACGGTCAGGACCCGTGTCCACAGGAAACGCAGCACGGGCCATGCAATTCGCATTCGCCGGCTCCCGAGGGGGACCGGGATCTGGCCGGTGTCACGTCCGGAGAGAATGGTCGTGTACCCCGCGCGGGTGACCTCGAACGCGATGTCGCCCCCCGAGTGCGCTGCGCCGACCACGAGCACCGGCCCAGGCTGCAACTGCTCCGGTCCGCGGTAGTCGGCGGAATGAAGTTGCCGAATCGCCGGATCGAGCCCGGCCGCGAACTCGGGAACGAACGGCCGCTCGTGCTGGAACACACCAGTCGCGACGACCACGTTGTCCGCGCCGATCCGACGATCCCCGGCGGTCGCGACGTAGCCGTCTCCGTTCCTCTCGAGGGCGTCGACCTTGGTCCCGGATCGGACGGGGAGCTCGAACCGCTTCGCATAGGACTCGAGGTAGTCGGCCATCTCGAGCCCGGTGGGGTACGAGTGGGCCGGGGCCGGAAAAGCCATGCCCGGCAACGCGTCGAACTTCGCCGGCGAGTACAGCCGAAGCGAGGGCCAGCGCTTGCGCCAGGAATCGCCCACCCGTTCGTTGCCATCGAGGATCAGGAAGTCGCGCTGCGTCGCTTTCAGGTGGTAGCCGACAGCGAGACCCGCCTGGCCCCCGCCGATGATCAGCGTCTCCACGTGCTCGTCCGTGCCCATCTGAAGCTCCTTTCGTCGGTACGGCGACGGTAGGACGCGACGGCCGGAGATTCATCGCGGGAAGCAACCAACTTGCCCAGCGCTCCTGGTGGTCATTTCTGACCACCGAAGCGGTGGTCACACGAGCTGGTGTTCGAATGCGAACGAGGCAGCGGCTGTGCGCGACGAGACGTCGAGCTTCGCGAAGATGTTCTGCAGGTGTCGCGCGACTGTGTGCTCGCTGATGACCAGCTGCATTGCGATCTCGCGATTCGACCGCCCCGCCGCTACGAGGCGAAGCACCTCGAGCTCTCGAGCCGAGAGCCCGTGCCGCGACGCGCCGGCCGGTCCGATCGACGCGGCAGCCCTGGCGGCGTCCGGGGCGGCATTCAGCTCGTCGAACGTCGAGCGGGCGGCGTCGAGCTCGAGCGCAGCCGCCTCCTCGTCGCCGAGCGCGCGGCAGGCGATCCCGATCAGCTCGCGCGTGCGTGCCACTTCGTACGGAGCCTCGAGCTCGTGCCAGGTCTCGAGCGCATGACGCAACGACCCGAGTGCAGCTCTCGGATCGCCTCGAGCGAGCTCCACGGCGCCACGCGCGTGAGCGACCATCGCCCCGAGCATCGCGCTGTCGAACCGCTCGGCGAGCTCCTCGAGCTCGCGACAGGCGACCGCGGCTGCCTCGAGGTCGCCCGCTGCAAGGACGATCTCCACACATGCCGGCAGCAGCCCCGCACGCCTCAACGCGTCGGAGGTCTCGGCGAGCACGCGTTGAATCGATGCCAGCGCCGCGTCCGCTCGGCCCTGTGCGAGCCTGAGCTGCGCGAGGCCGGGCTGCGGGTCCCAGCCGTGACGGCTGGCCTCCCGATAGGCCTGCTCGGCCGCCGCGAAGTCGCCCAGGAGTCGCAGGAGCTCGGCTTCCCGGTAGCAGGCCAGGCCGACGCGCCCGATGTTCTCCGCCTCGATGAAGCGTTGCCTCGCCCTCCGCGCCTCCTCGAGCGCGTCCGGCCAGGCGCCGCCGAGCTGGAGGATCTCGGCACGGTGGACGAGGCAGCGGCCCGTGAACGCGACGACGTCCGGCTGGCCGTGGCACCACTCCGTCAGCACAGCCGTCCACTCCCGCGCCCG
>DASUCI010000041.1:0-4849 GCA_035762825.1 Gaiellaceae bacterium
CGGAGTCGACACCGCCCACACCTAGCACCCATCGTTTACGGCGTGGACTACCAGGGTATCTAATCCTGTTCGCTCCCCACGCTTTCGCGTCTCAGCGTCAGTACCGTCCCAGAGAGCTGCTTTCGCCATAGGTGTTCTTCCTGATATCTGCGCATTTCACCGCTACACCAGGAATTCCACTCTCCTCTTCCGGACTCTAGCCAAATAGTTTCCGATGACATCTCGAGGTTAAGCCTCGAGTTTTCACACCGGACTTACCCGGCCGCCTACACGCTCTTTACGCCCAATAAATCCGGACAACGCTAGCCCCCTACGTATTACCGCGGCTGCTGGCACGTAGTTAGCCGGGGCTTCTTCTGGAGGTACCGTCACCCTCTCGGCTATTAACCTGAGTGGCTTCGTCCCTCCTGAAAGCGGTTTACAACCCGAAGGCCTTCTTCCCGCACACGGCGTCGCTGCGTCAGGCTTTCGCCCATTGCGCAAGATTCCCCACTGCTGCCTCCCGTAGGAGTCTGGGCCGTGTCTCAGTCCCAGTGTGGCTGATCGTCCTCTCAGACCAGCTACCGATCGTCGCCTTGGTGAGCCATTACCCCACCAACAAGCTAATCGGCCGCGGGCTCATCCTCGGCCGGAGGCCAAAGCTACCTTTTCTCGCGAGCTCGAAAGCTCGAGAGGCCATCCGGCATTAATCCGGGTTTCCCCGGGCTATTCCGGTGCCGAGGGCAGATTACCCACGTGTTACTCACCCGTTCGCCGCTGTCCCCAGGGCCGAAGCCCTGGTTCTCGCTCGACTTGCATGTGTTAAGCGCGCCGCCAGCGTTCGTCCTGAGCCAGGATCAAACTCTCCGTGAAAGACTTGGCGCTTCGAACGAGTCGAAGCAAGTCTGTTCAGTTCGAGCTGATGCTCGATCGTCTTCCAAAGGAAAAGAAGACGGGTTCATATCCCTCGCAGGCAGACGCCCGCGAGGGGACTCGACGTTTCACGCTGTTGAGTTTTCAAAGACCGCGCCGGCACTAGCTCGTACTAGCACTGCGGCAACAAAAAACCTCTGACTCGCACCAGAGGCCATCGGGGACGGAACAACGAAGTACGTCGTATCCGCTCGCTCGAAGGCTTGTCTCCTTGTCGAGTTACAGGCTTCCTGCACCCTCCTCGCGGAAGGCCCGGGGATGGTAGCACAGGAGATTCTCCTGTCAACCAAGCCGTTCCGCGGGCGTTCGCTCAGCCCGTGAGGCGCACGAAGCGCCGCTTGCCGGCCTGCAGCACGACCCCGAGCAGCGCGTCACGCGGAACGTCGAGCTCGGAGGCGGGCTCGTCGCCGACCCTGACCCCGCCCTGAGCGATGAGCCGGCGAGCCTCGCTCGTCGACAGGCCGAAGGCGTCGGCGATGACCGCAGGGAGATGCACGGGGTCGCCGGCCGGAAGCGGGTGCTCGGGCACGTCCTCGGGAGCGCGCCCTTCGCGCACGACCCGCGTGAAGTGCTCCTCCGCCGCGCGGGCGGCCTCGGCCCCGTGCGAGCGCGTGACGACGAAGCGCGCGAGCGCGAGCTTCGCGTCAAGCGGATCGCCCTCCGGGACCGGCTCCTCGACGACCAGCCGGTACCACTCCTCGAGGAGGTCGTCCGAGATCCGCATCGTGCGCCCGAACTGCTCCTCGGGCGCCGCCGCGAGCGGGATGTTGTTGCCGACCGACGAGCTCATCTTCTCGCCGTCCCAGGCGACGAGCAACGGCGTCGTCAGCACGACCTGCGGCTCGAGGCCGTACGCCTGCATCACCTCGCGCCCGGCGAGCAGGTTGTAGAGCTGGTCGGTCCCGCCGAGCTCGACGTCGGCCTCGACCGCGACCGAGTCGTACGCCTGCATCAACGGATAGAGCAGCTCCGAGACCGAGATGGGCTGGCCGCCGGCGTAGCGACCGGCGAAGTCGTCGCGCTCGAGCATCTGGGCGACCGTCATCATCCGCGTCAGCCGAATGACGTCGGCGAAGCTGAGACCGGCGAGCCACTCGCTGTTGCGCCGCACCTCCGTCCGCTCGGGAACGAGGATCTGCAGCGCCTGCTCGACGTAGGTCTGCGCGTCGCGATCGATCTCCTCGTCCGAGAGGATCGGGCGCTCGCTCGAGCGGCCGGAGGGGTCGCCGATCCGCGCCGTGTAGTCGCCGACGATGAGGACGCCCGTGTGACCCTCGTCCTGGAACGCGCGCATGCGTTGCAGCGGAATCCCGCGGCCGACGTGGATGTCCGGCGAGGTGACGTCGATCCCGAGCTTGACGCGGAGCGGTCGTCCGAGCGCGAGCTTCGCCTCGAGCCCGCCGCCCGGAAGCACGTGGACCGCGTTCCGCGTGAGCTCCGAGACGCCCATCCGCTACGCCGGCTTGACGTGCGCGGCCGTGACCTCGGCAGGCGAGCGGCAGCCGAGGAGCGCGAGCGCGTTCTCGGTCTCCTCGCGCAGAATCTCGAGCACCTGCGCGACGCCCTTGTCACCGCCGAAAGCCAGGCCGTACATCGCCGGCCGCCCGACGAGGACGGCGCGCGCGCCGAGCGCGAGCGCCATCGCGACGTCCGCGCCACGGCGGACGCCGCCGTCGAGGTAGACCTCGGCCCGGTCGCCAACCGCCTCGACGACCTCGGGCAACGCCTCGAGCGACGCGATCGCGCCGTCGAGCTGCCGGCCACCGTGATTCGAGACGACGACGCCCGCCGCGCCGTACTGACATGCGAGATCCGCGTCCTCGGCCGTGACCAGGCCCTTCACGATCACCGGCACCCCCCACCGCTCGCGGAGCTCGGTCACGTACTCCCACTGCAGGCCCGACTCCAACAGCCCCAGCGAGTGGTGCTCCGTCGTGTCACCTCCACGCGCACGGGCAGCGACGATCGCCGGCACGTCGTCCTCCGGCGCCTCGAATCCGAGTCGCGCCTCGCGATGACGGATCCCGTACACGGGAAGGTCGGCCGTCAGCACGAGCGCCGAGAACCCCGACTCGAGCGCCTGCGCGATGACGTCGTCGGACACTTCACGATCGCGGAAGACGTAGATCTGGAGCCACCTCGGCGCGCCCGGCGCCGCGGCAGCGATGTCGGCGGGCGTCGCCGTGGCGACCGTCGAGAGGCACATGAGCGTCTCGGCCGCTGCCGCGCCGCGCGCCATCGCGAGCTCGCCCTCCTCGTGCGCGATCTGCTGGAAGGCCATCGGCGCCACGAGCACGGGCATCGACACGGGTGTGCCGAGCACGGTCGTCTCGGTCGTGACCGTGGAGACGTCGACGAGAACGCGGGGCCTCAGCCGGTAACGCGAAAACGCAGCGCGGTTCCACTCCAGCGTCCGCTCGTCGCCGGCGCCCCCGACGATGTAGCTCCACGCCTCGGGGGCGACGACGGACTCGGCGAGCCGCTCCGCATCGTCGAGTGTCAGGAGCTGCTCCACGGAGCCGCAGCCTAACGCCCGAGCGCGTGTCCTAGAACGGATACGGGGCGAGCGCCCACGCAGCGGCCGCGTACCAGACGCCGAACGCGAGGCTGAGCGCGCCGAGCGCGGGGATCATCCTGCTCGACACCGCGGCGAGCGGCCGGGTGGTGAGCGTCAGGCCGAAGCCGACTGTGACGATCGTCATCGAGACGGCGGTGAAGAGCGCAAGGAGAAGGAGCGACACGACCGCGACGGTCTCGGACGGGATCGCCGCGAGGAGAAGCACGCCGACGCCGGCGCTTCCGCCCATCCCGTGCACGAGCCCGACTCCGAGCGCACCAGCCGGAGTGCGCACGGCGTGTCGGTGGTCACGATCGGGGTGGGGGTGCGCGTGCAGGTCGAAATAGCCGTGGCGCCAACGAACGAGGAGGCGGACGGCGAGGAACACGATGAGCACGGCGACCGCGGTCTCCGCACCCTGCTGGACGCGCTCCGGCAGGTATCGCTCGGCCAGCAGGATCGGAATCCCGAAGACGACGAGGGTGATCCCGTGGCCCACGCCCCACCACGCCCCGAGCCCGGCAGCCGAGCGTGCGACACGCTCCCGGCCGGACGCGACGAGGGTGGTCATCGCCGCGATGTGATCGGGATCCGTTGCGTGCCGGAGGCCGAGGAGCACCGCGACGAACAGGACGACGCCGATCGAGGCGCCTTCCGACATTCCGGCGAGCCTGTCGTCGAGGCCGAACATGCCTCTTGTTCGTGCCAAGCAGGCGAATGGTTCGACGTGCGACCAGCCGCGACAGCGGCTGCTTCAGGGATTCTCGCGCGACCGAAATCCGCGTGTCAGCGGATTTCGGTCTTGCGCAGAGGTCGGCGCTTCGCTCAGACGACGCCCGGGAGCGCCCGGGCGGTGATGACGAGGCCGACAGCGAGGATGAGGGCGGCGCTCGCAGCCGGCAGCGCGCGAACGAGCCGCCCGTCGAGCGACAGGCGCGAGAACGTGCGGCGAGCCAGGACCGCGACGAGGCCGATCGCCGTGATCGTGGCCGCCAGGCCGAGGCTGAACGCGCCGATCAGCGCCAGCCCGAGGCCGACTCGGTGGAGCGCGATCGCGGACAGCAAGACGACGAGCGCGGAAGGGCAGGGGAGCAGGCCGGCCGCAATTCCCACACCGAGGATTCCCTTCGAGGTCAGCGCGTCGTCGTGGTCGTGGTGGTGAGGGTGCTCGTGTCCGTGGTCGTGATCGTGGTGGTGGTGGCCATGGCCGCGCGCGCGCAGCCGCTGGCGCAGAACGGACGCGCCGACGAGGACGACGAGCAGGCCCGAGACGAGCGTCAGCCACGGGTAGAGCTGCTCGGGAACGATGAACGCCGACAGGCCGAGGGTCACGAACCCGAGGGCGAAGACCCCGGCCGTGTGCGCGATCGTGACCGTGCC
>DASUCI010000042.1:0-3469 GCA_035762825.1 Gaiellaceae bacterium
CGCGTTCGACGAGTCGATCCGGTAGGCAAGCGTGTGCTCCTCACAGTACGCGATCGCTTCGTCGCGCCAGATCTCGAGCAGCGGACGGACGACGCCGTCCTCACGCTGCGGCTTGATCGCCTTCGTCGTCCCCGAGGAGACAAGCCGGTAGAGCACGGTCTCGACCTGGTCGGACGCCGTGTGCCCTGTCGCACGCAAGCCGTGGCCCTCCGTGAGCCGATACCGGACCTCCCGCAGCTCCGCCTCGGTCGCTCCTTGTGACACTGTGTCACTTGGGGTCAGGATCTCGGCGCCGAGCACCTCGGAGCAGAAGCGCGCATCCGCGTCCGACTCGGCGCCACGCAGACGATGGTTCACGTGAACCGCCGACACGCGGTAGCCGAGTGCGCCCAGGACGTGCCAGAGACACGTGGAGTCGGCCCCGCCCGACACGAGGCAGGTGACCTCGCCGCCTCGTGGGATCAGCCGGCGGCGGCGGATCGTCTCTTCGACGCGGTCCTGGAGGGGGCTCGTCACGCACCCATTGTGCCGCGCCTACCCGTGGTCGTCGGGATCGCGGAAGCGCGGGACGGTACTCCAGTCCTCCAGAAGCGCGGCTGCACGCTCCGCGTCGTCGCGGCCGAGCCGGTACGGGAACGCGTGCTCGATCGGCGCCATGCGCGCGGCCGGGTGCCGGCCCTCCACCGCGTCGATCACGTACCGGATCGCGAGCGCATGGCCGACTGCCAGCACCTGCTCCTCGGGCCGGGCGAGGAGCAGACGCAACCCGCGAGCGAAGCGAGCCGCGGCCTGCGCCCGGCTCTCGCCGCCACCCGGCGCCGGCTCGTCGGGCGGATGCGACGCAGCCCAGGCCCGATACTCGTCGAGCGGCCCGCCGTCGAAGCTCCCGAAGCGGATCTCGTCGAGCTCGGCCTCCACGATGACCGGAATCTCACGGCGGTCGAGGACCAGCGCGAGCGTCTCCTGCGTGCGGGCCAGCCTGGAGGTCAGCGCGACGTCGATCGCCTCGTCCGCGAGGACGAGCGAAAGCGCTCTCGCCTGCTCGACGCCCTCGGGTGTCAGACCTTCGCCGGGGACGGCCGAGGACGCGACGTCGTCGCGGTTCGAGCCGGCGAGCCCGTGCCGGACGAGCAGGAGCTCGCGCACGGCTAGAACAGGAGCGAGCGGTAGTCGAGCACGTGCTCCATGCCGATCGCCTCGTACAGGCGAATCGCCGGGTCGTTCTCGGCCCGGACGAAGAGGCACACGGTGGGCACACGCTCGAGGAGGAGCCGGCAGAGGTCGGCGAGCCCACGCGCCCCGTATCCGCGGCGGCGAACCTCCGGGTCGACCCAGACCTGCTGTAGCTGCACGGCGTCGGGCGTCCACGCGGACGCCTCGGCCTTGAACAGGATCACTCCCTCCTCCACCCACAGCCACGAGCGCTCGTCTTCGATCTGGCTGCGCGTACGCCAGCGGAACCCGTCGGGATCGCGCTTCATCGGGTCGACGCCGATCTCCTGCTCGTGCGCGGCCGCGCAGGCGGGCATGAGGACGTCGAGGTCGCTCAGGAGCGCGGGCCGTAAACCGGTGTGCGCGGGGGGCGGCGCATCGCGGATGACGTAGACGGGCTGGCCCGGGCGATCCTCTCGCGGCTCGGGAAGGTGACCCTGCACCTCGTCCCACAGCTCCGAGACGGCACGCGACTCCCCGATGAGCATGCGCGGGCCTGAACGGGCGACGTCGCGCGCGAAGGCGCCGCAGCCCTCGCCGGAGGGCACGGCGTTGATCCCGAGATGGCACAGCGCCGACAGCTCGCCGTCCCGGGCGTGCGCGACGAACCGGCCCAGCCCGCGACGCGCGACATCCTCGAGGAACACACGCTCGACGGGGTCGAGCGCGCAGAAGCGAAGGATCTGGTCGCGCTTCGGCTCGATCAGAGTCGCGGACACGCGCAGGAACTCTAGAGACGGTTCCATACGAACCCGACTCGCCGAATCCGTAGGGTTCGCGCATGCCGATCCACCTCCGAGCCGAGCCCGGCGACTACGCGGACGCGTGCCTCCTGCCCGGCGACCCGCTGCGGGCGAAGTACATCGCCGAGACATTCCTCGAGGACGTCACGCAGGTCAACGAGGAGCGCGGCCTGCTCGGCTACACCGGTACCTGGACGGGGAAGCGCGTCTCGGTGCAGGGGACCGGAATGGGCTGCCCCGGCGCGACGATCGTCTTCGAGGAGCTGATCCAGCTCGGCGTGACCCGTCTCCTCCGCGTCGGGACGTGCGGCGGTCTCCAGGCCGACCACTCGCTCGGCGACCTGATCGTCGCGATCTCCGCCGTGCCGGCGGACGCGACTGCCACCCACCTGGTCGGCGGCGAGCCGCACTGCCCGACGGCCAGCTGGGAGCTCGTCCACGAGGCGGTGCACGTGGCGAAGCACGCGGATCAGAAGATCCGCGTCGGACCGATCGTCTCCAGCGACCTCTTCTACAACCCGGACGAGGGCCAGTACGAGCGCTGGTCGAAGCGAGGCGTGCTCGCGGTCGAGATGGAGGCTGCGGCGCTGTTCACCCTGGCCGCGATCCGCGGCGTCCACGGCGGCTGCCTGCTGACCGTCAGCGACATCGTCGTCGAGGGCGAGTTCGTCCGGATTTCCGACGACGAGCTGCGCGCCGCGGTCGAGCGGATGACGCGGATCGCGCTCGACACCGCAACGGCGGGCCACGACGACCACTGACCCCGGCCGGACGGTCTTCCTCGTCAACCCGGCCTCGGCCGGAGGCTCGACGGGAAAGCGCTGGCCCGAGATTGCGCACCGCGCCGCAGCACTCGGGCTCGACGGCGACACGCTGATCTCGGAAGGCCCGGGACAGCTCGGCACGCTCGCGGCCCGGGCGGTCGCGGATGGCGCGACGCGGCTCGTGATCGTCGGCGGCGACGGCTCCGTGAACGAAGTCGTCAACGGCGTCGTCGGCCTCGCCGCCGTCGAGCTGGCCGTCATCCCACGCGGGACGGGCTGGGACTTCGTGCGCACGTTCGGGATTCCTCGCGACCTCGACCGGGCCATCGACGTCGCCCTGCGCGGCGCGGTACGGGAGATCGACGCGGGGTCGGTCACGTACCGCACCTGGGCGGGAGCGGAAGCGCGAGCGCACTTCGCCAACGTCGGCAGCGCCGGGATCTCCGGTGCGATCGCGCAACGCGCGAACGAGTCGTCGAAGGCGCTCGGCGGCAAGGTCGCGTACTACTGGGCGACGCTCGCCGTCTTCGTCGGCTGGCAGACCGGCGAGATGCGCGTCACCGTCGGCGACGAGTCACGGAGCGGCCGGATGATCGACGCGATGATCTGCAACGGTCGCTTCCTCGGCGGGGGGATGATGATGTGCCCCGATGCGAAGCCGGACGACGGGCTCTTCGATGTCCTCCTCATCGGTGACGTCACGAAGCGCGACCTCGCGTTCGTGCTGCCGAAGACGTACAAGGGGAAGCA
>DASUCI010000043.1:0-4566 GCA_035762825.1 Gaiellaceae bacterium
AGCGTCGTCAGCGAGCCGGTCGACCTCGGCTCGGTCGTGCACATGCTCGCCGGCGAGATCGACCACCTCGCGACGTCGAGCGGGCACGAGCTGAAGGTGGAGGTCGAGGACGACGTGTGGTGCCTCGGCGACGATGCGCGGATCCTGCAGCTCGGCCGCGCGCTCGCGACCAATGCCATCACGCACACGCCGACCGGGACGACGGTGACGCTCCGTGCGAGACGACGCGGAGATCGTGCGCAGCTCGTCGTCGAGGACGACGGGCCCGGGATTCCGCCGAGTCAGCGCGACGCCGTGTTCAGCCGCTTCTACCGGGTCGAGGGAGGCATGGCGTCGGGGAGCGGCCTCGGGTTGGCCATCGCGCGCGAGCTGGCACGGCTCATGGGCGGCAACGTGACGCTCGAGTCGGTTAGCCAGCCAACGGTGTTCGTGGTCGACCTTCTGGCGGAGCCCGTTCCGGACGGCGCCAGAGCGTTTTCACGTGAAAACTCCGCTCGACGCACCGAGCGCGTGGGCGGGAGCTGAGAGCGCGAGCAGACTACGATCTCGGCGTGCCGGAGTCCGCCCGAGATCTCAGCCACGTCGACGCGTCAGGCGACGTTCGGATGGTCGACGTCGGCGCCAAGCCGGTCTCGCGACGCACCGCGCGCGCGCGCGCGCGGATTCGGATGGCGCCCGACACGATCCGCGCGCTTCATGCGCTGCCGAAGGGCGATGCGCTCACGACCGCGCGGCTCGCCGGGATCATGGCCGCCAAGCGGACATCGGAGCTCATTCCGCTCTGTCACCCGCTTCCGCTCACGCACGTCGACGTACGTCTCGAACTGGGCGACGATACCGTTGCCATCGAGTCGACTGCCTCGACGACAGCGCAGACGGGCGTCGAGATGGAGGCGCTGGTTGCCGCTTCCGTTGCGGCACTGACCTTGTACGACATGGCAAAGGCCGTCGACAAGGGGATGGTCGTGGAGGACGTCCAGCTCGTGGAGAAGACGAAGGACCCGGCATGACTCCCGCGGCCGTGCTCACCGTCTCGGACGGGGTTCGTGCCGGAGTACGCGAGGACACGAGCGGAGACACGCTCGAGGAGCTCTTGCGAGACGAAGGATTCGAGGTCGTCCGGCGGGTGGTATCCGACGACGCGCCGCTCATCGCAAGCGCCATCGAGGAGCTCGCGGACGCCGGATCGTTGCTCGTGCTGACAACGGGTGGAACGGGATTCGCACCACGGGACGTGACGCCGGAGGCCACGCGCTCCGTGATCGAGCGAGAGGCGCCTGGCATTGCCGAGGCGATCCGCGTCGACGCGGTCACGCGAACGCCGCATGCGCTGCTCTCGCGCGGCGTTGCGGGACTGCGAGGACGGACCCTCGTGGTGAACCTCCCCGGATCACCCGGGGGGTGCCGTGACGGGTTCGCCGTCATCCGCCCGGCGCTTCACCACGGCCTCGAGCTTGCCGGCGGGGACACGACGACGTCCCACCGTCAGACGTGATCACCGCTCGCTTTCAGCTCGCCCCCTTCTTCTCGAGAACGTGGGGAACCTCCCGATTCTTGCGTGGGGGAACCCATGGTTCCCCCACGGGCCCCCTCCTTGGGGGCAAGGCGCTTGGGTTCCCCACACCCCTCCCCGGTCATGAACAGGAGTCTCGTTCATGACTGCGGCGACTGCCACGCTGCCTCGTCGGCTCGCGTCGCTCGTCCGGATCGAGCACACCGTCTTCGCGCTGCCGTTCGCGTACGTCGGCGCATTCCTCGCCGTCGACGCCTGGCCCGGGCTCGCGGACATGGTCTGGTTGACGGTCGCGATGGTGGGTGCCCGGACGCTCGCGATGTCCGTCAACCGGCTCGTCGACGCCGAGCTCGACGCCCGCAATCCGCGGACGGCGTCGCGCGAGCTTCCGTCGGGAGCCCTGTCGCGCGGCCAGGTACTCGGCCTCTGCCTCGCCTCGCTCGCCGTGTTCCTGCTCGCCGTGTCGCAGCTCGAGCCGATCGTCCGCTGGCTCTGGCCGATCCCGGTGGTGATGTTCGTCGTCTATCCCTACCTGAAGCGGATCACGTGGCTCTGCCACCTGTGGCTCGGCATGTGCCTCGGGCTCGCCCCGGTCGGCGCCTGGCTCGCGGTTTCCGGCACGGCCCCGTGGGAGGCCTGGGCGATCGGCGCGGCCGTCGCGCTGTGGGTGGCCGGCTTCGACCTCTTCTACTCGCTGTTCGACCTCGAGCACGACCGTGCGGAGGGGCTCCACTCGTGGGCGGTCCGCTTCGGCCCGGTCGGCGCGTTCCGCGGCGCCCGCGTTTTCCATATTGGCACCGTTGCGCTGCTTGCCGCAGCCGGTCTCGGGCTCGACGTCTCGGCTCTCTACTGGGCCGGTGTCGTCGCGACCACGAGCCTCCTCGTCTACGAGCATTCGATCGTTCGGCCGGACGACCTGCGTCGACTCGATGCGGCCTTCTTCACGCTGAACGGCGTCATAAGCGTCGTCTTCTTCGCCTTCGTCGCCGCGGACGTGCTCGTCGGATGATCCGCGGACGCGGCGTCGAGAAGCGCTACGGGCGCAAGCGCGTCCTGCGCGGCATCGACATCTCGGTGCCGCGCGGCGGCTTTGTCGTCGTCACCGGCCCGAACGGCTGCGGGAAGACGACGCTCCTGCGCTTGCTCGCAGGGCTCGCGCTGCCGACGCGCGGGGATCTCCTCGTCGACGCCGACCGCTCGCGCATCGGCTACCTCGCGCACGAGCCGCTCGTGTACCGGGAGCTCACGGCCGTGGAGAACCTCGACCTGTACGGCCGGCTGTACCGGATCCCGGAGCGACGCGAGCGGATCGGGATGCTGCTCGAGCGCTTCTCGCTGTGGGACGCGCGGGCAGAACGCGTGGCGACGTACTCGCGAGGCATGACGCAGCGGCTCGCGCTCTGTCGCGCGCTCCTCCACGAGCCTGATCTCCTCGTGCTGGACGAGCCCTACTCGGCACTCGACGAGGACGGCGCGGCACTCCTCGACCGCGAGCTCGAAGTCCTCGCGGGGCAGCAGACCGTGGTCGTCGCGACGCACGACCCGGAGCGAGTCGCGGTTCTCGAGAGCTCGAGGCTCGCGCTCGCATGACGTACGTCGCAGACGTGCTCGCGCTGACCCGGAAGGACCTCCGAGTCGAGCTTCGAGGGCGGGACACACTTCCGGCGATGCTCCTCTTCGTGCTCTCGACGCTCGTCGTCTTCCACTTCGCGATCCCCGACGACGCGGGCGACAACGCCGCGTACGGGTTGCTCTGGGTGGCGATCGTGTTCACCGCGCTCCTCGGGCTCGCGCGCGCATGGGTACCGGAGCAGGAACACGGTGTCCTCGACGGCCTCGTCCTGGCGCCGTGCGACCGCAGCGCGATCTGGCTCGGAAAGACGCTTGCGACTCTCGTATTCCTCCTCGCCGCGCAGGCAGTCGCACTTCCCGCATTCGTGCTCTTCTTCGAGCCGCTCGACGCGACGGCCATCGCGGGCGTCCTGCTCGCGGACATCGGAATCTGCGCCGTCGGGTCGCTCCTCTCCGCGATGGCGGCCGCGAGTCGCGCGCGCGAACTGCTCCTCCCGCTGCTCGTGCTCCCACTCTCGATCCCGCTGATCGTGGGCGGCGTGGGAGCGGCAGTGTCGGCGGACGGCGAGCGCTTCCTGCTCTTTCTCGTCCTGTACGACGCGGTCTTCGCGGTACTCTCGTGGGCGTCCTTCGAGTACGTCGTCACGGAGTAGACCTACCTGACCATCTCGTCGATTCGCAGCCTCCCGGGTCTCGCCGCGCTCGCCGCGGGGCTCATGGGTCTGGCGCTCGTCCTGGCGCTCATCGTGGTTGCAGAAGATCAGGACCAGGGCGTCTCGCAGCGCATCTTCTACATTCACGTTCCCATCGCGCTGACGGCGTACTTCTGCTTCGGCCTGGGCGCGTGGAAGGCGCTTCTGCTTCTCTGGCGTGGGGAGGAGCGGTACGACCTCGAGAGCTACGTGGCGATTCACCAGGGCACCATCTTCGGAGCGCTGACGTTGGTCACCGGCTCGATCTGGGCCAAGGCGTCGTGGGGCCACTGGTGGCTCTGGAGTGAGGATCAGCTCGTGCTCTTCCTGGTGCTCTTCCTCTTCTACTGCGCCTATTTCATGCTGCGCTTCTCGCTCGAGGAGGGAGCCCGACGTGCGCGCTCCTCGGCCGTGTACGCGCTCTTCGGCGTGGTGCTGATCCCCGTCAGCTTCCTGGCGATCCGCCTCGCCGAGAACCTGATCCACCCCACGGTGTTCACGCGCGATGGACCTCAGATGAGCGGCTCGATGTTCGCCACGTTCTGCGTCGCGTGGGCTGCGGTGACGCTTCTCGCGTACGTCCTCTACCGCGTCGAGCTCGCCGGCAAGCGGCTCGACGCCGATCTGCGCGAGCTGCGCGAGGCGCTCCAGTGAGCTGGAGCCAGGAGGAGCTCGTGGCGGCCGCGTACGCGGTCGTGTTCGTGTTCGTGCTCGTGTACGTCGCGATCATCGCTGCCAAGCTCGCGCGCCTGCAGCGTGAGACGGCGGAGCTCGTCGAGCTCGCGCGCG
>DASUCI010000044.1:0-7957 GCA_035762825.1 Gaiellaceae bacterium
GTCCGCAGGGAGCGCGCCGAGGGCGGTCGTCTCACCGCGCGCCTCGACGACGAACGCCCCCTCGGCCGTGCGAATCGTGGTGCGTCTGCCGCCACCGATCGCGAAGACCGCCGCCGGCGCGGACGTGGCGAGCGCGACGCCGCGCCCGTCCGGCAACCAGCTCGGAGCGGGCGAGACCGTGATCTCGCGCGCGAGCACGGGTGCGAACGTCGAGCGGAAGCGAGCCACGTCGCCCGACGAGATCCGCGCAAGCGACAACCGATCGACGATCTCGGCGGAGCGGAGCTCGTCCCCGAGGATCCCGCGTGCCACCGCGAGGCTCGCCCCCGCTTCCGCGACCGCGGCGCGATAGGCGACCGAGCTCCCGCCGAAGCGTGCCGCGACGACCCGCCGCTCCAGCGCGAGCGCGTCGGACGGTGAGACCCGGGCGCGCTCGCGCTCGACGGCGCGCGTCACCAGCGCGGTCAGCGCGAGCTCACGGTCGTGCGTGATCTTCGCGAGCGAGGCGACTCCGGACGCCGTCACTGCGGTCGATCCATAGAGGCAGCGCACGCCCGCCGGCAAGCCGAGCTGACCCGTCTTCGTGTCCGCGTCGAGCTCGTCGCCCAGGATCGCCGGCGCGTCACAGAGGCCCGCGTCGCGTGCCCACAGCCACACGCAGGCGGCGTACGTCTTGTCGGGATCGTTCGACCGCTCGTTGCGCTGCGCCCAGCCCCACGACCAGACGTGCGCGAGCTCGAGCTCCTTGGCCACCTGCTTCACGGCGAGCGTCTGCCACTTGGCGACGCTGAACCAGCGCGAGCGTGGCCGCAGTCCCTCGCGTCCACCCGCGCCCGCCCCGGTCTGGAAGCCGACCATGATGCCGATCCGAGACGGCGGGATCCCGACCGCGAAGAGCTTGGCGACCGACTGGCGGTGCCTGGCACGGAGCCGGCGCGAGCCGTCGATCGCGCCATCGCGCCAGATCAGATTTGCGTTCGCATAGTTCTCGAGCACGAGGTCGGAGACCGCGCCGACCGCCCTCCACCACGCTGCTGCGTCGCCCCCGGTGAACGGCTCGCTCGAGACCAGCAGCGCCGGCCGTCCGCCCCGCTCCTGCAGGCGCGTGACGAAGCGGAGGACGTTGGCCCGGTAGCGCTCGGCGGTCGGAGTGAGCGGCGTGGGCAGCGATGCCCCCCACATCTCGTTCAGTGCGATCAGCGGCGTCTCACAGCCCGACACCGACACCGCGTAGTCGAGCAGCGCGTCGGCGCGTTTCTCCATCAGCGCCGGGTCCGCAGGCTCGGACGGAGTTCCCACGCGCTTGCGGAGGTACATGTCCCAGTGCACTGTTCCGGCGCCTGCCGTCCTCGCCTCGGCTGCGAGCTGCGTTCCGCCGGTCGCCACGACGACGCCCGGCTTCGCGAACCGCTCGCGCCAGAACGACACGGAGCCGTCCGCGAAGTCGATCCAGGTCGGCTGGGCCTCGGGAAGACCGCACGACAGCGCAGCCGAGCCGGTCGACGGCCAGGCGAGAAGAGCGGCGACCAGAGCGCCGACGGCGAGGAAAGCCCTGCTCACGGGCATCAGAGGTAGCAGAAAGACGGCGAGGGTGTAGGGGCCGGGCATGCCCGGCCCCTACGGCGTCTCGCTATTCGTCTTCGGCTGGCGGCTCGACCGCGGCCTCGCCGTCGCCGTCGAGCGCGGGCTCCGCGTCGAGCGTCAGGTCGAGAGCATCGAAGTCGAAGCCGTCGCCGTCGCCGATCTCCTCGAGCGCGGCGAGCAGCTCCGCCTCTGCCTCCGGCCGAGCGAACGTCACCGGGAGCGGCTCCGTCGGCTCGATTGTGATGTTCCGGTACTGCTTGAGACCCGTCGCAGCCGGGATGAGCTTCCCGATGATGACGTTCTCCTTGAGCCCGTTCAGGTGGTCGACCTTGCCCTCGATCGCGGCGTCGGTGAGCACCTTCGTGGTCTCCTGGAACGAAGCCGCCGAGAGGAAGGACTCGGTCGCGAGCGACGCCTTCGTGATGCCGAGGATGATCGGCTCGAAGGTCGCCTGCTCGCCCTTCTCCTTCTTGACACGGGCGTTCTCGCGCTCGAGCACGACCTTGTCGACGAGCTGGCCGGGCAGCAGCTCCGTATCGCCGTTCGTCTCGACGCGCACCTTCTTGAGCATCTGCCGAACGATCAGCTCGATGTGCTTGTCGTGGATCTCGACACCCTGCGACTTGTAGACCTTCTGCACCTCGCCGACGAGGTACAGCTCGGTCGACGTATCGCCGGTCAGCGTGAGCAGGTCGCCCGGGTTGAGCGAGCCCTCGTTGAGTGGGTCGCCCGCCTCGACCATCTCGCCCTTCGAGACGAGGAACCGCGTGCGACGCGGAAACGTGTACTCCCGGGGGTCCGGGAGCTCACCGCTGGCGTCGAGCGCCGTCGGGGTCACGGTGACCTTCACCGTCCGCTCGGCGTCCTCGATGTCCACCTTGCCTGCGACGTCGACGAGCGTCGCCGCGCCCTTCGGGTTCCGCGCCTCGAAGATCTCGACGACGCGCGGCAGGCCGTGCGTGATGTCGTCCCCGGCGACGCCGCCCGTGTGGAAGGTCCGCATCGTCAGCTGCGTGCCGGGCTCGCCGATCGACTGCGCGGCGATGATGCCGACCGCGTCGCCGATCTCGGCCATTCCGCCGGTCGCGAGGAACGTGCCGTAGCAGTTCCGGCACAGCCCCCACTCGCTGCGGCATTTGAGCACCGAGCGGACAGGGATGGTGGCGGTCTCGGCGAGCTCGCCGAGCTCCTCGACGAGCTTCCGGAGTGCGCTCGGCGTGATCTCGCTGTTCTTCTCGACGATGACCGTCTTGCCGGGCTTGCCGTCCTTGAGGGGCTTGCGGATGTCCTCCGCTGCCACGCGTCCCGCGACGCTCTTGTTGGGCGCGTCGTCGAGGATGAGCGGCAGCTCGATGTACTCCTTCGTCCCGCAGTCGGCCGGCACCTTTCCCGGCTGCTGGCGGATGATCACGTCCTGCGACACGTCCACGAGCCGCCTGGAGAGGTAGCCCGAGTCGGCCGTGCGCAGCGCCGTGTCCGCAAGGCCCTTGCGGGCGCCGTGCGTCGAGATGAAGTACTCGAGGACGGTGAGGCCCTCCATGAAGTTGGCCTTGATGGGGCGAGAGATGATCTGCCCCTTCGGATCGGCCATGAGGCCGCGCATGCCCGCGAGCTGGCGGATCTGGTTGAACGATCCGCGCGCTCCCGAGTTGGCCATCATGTAGATCGGGTTCGTCGGCTCGAGGTTGTCCATCATCCGGTCGGCGACCTGATCCGTCGCCTCGGTCCAGATGGCGATGACGCGCTCGTCGCGTTCCTCCTCGGTCATCAGGCCGCGGTCGTACTCCTTCCCGACCTTGCTGACCTCGTCCTCGAAGCCGGCGAGGATCTCCTCCTTGTCACCCGGGATGACGATGTCGTTCTTCGAGATCGTGATCCCGGCGCGAGTCGCGAAGCGGAACGTCACCGACTTGATGACGTCGAGCGCGGCGGCGATCGTGTTCGGGCCGTAGTGCTCGACGAGCTCGCCGATGAAGGTGTCGAGCTCGCGCTTCGTGAGCGTCCGGTTGAGGAACGGATGGTCCTCGGAGTCGCCTCCCGTGGCCTCGTCGAGCGCCCGCTCGACCTCGGCGTTGAAGATGACCCGACCGGGCGTCGTGACCAGGCGCTCGCCGCTCCACGTGTACTCGATCGGATCCTGGAAGTCGACCGACTCGGAATCGATGGCGAACTCGACGTCCTCCTCGGTCCGGAACCGCTTGAGACCCTTCACGCCGGCGGCCTTCGCCGCCTGCTCCGCGGTGAGCTTCTGCAGGTCGTGCTCGCAGTACGTGAGGAAGTACGCACCGAGCACCATGTCCTGGCTCGGCGTCGCGAGCGGGCGGCCGCTCGCAGGCGAGAGGATGTTGTTTGCAGAAAGCATGAGCACACGCGCCTCCGCCTGCGCCTCGGCGCTGAGCGGCAGATGCACGGCCATCTGGTCGCCGTCGAAGTCGGCGTTGAACGCCTGGCAGACGAGCGGGTGCACCTGGATGGCCTTGCCCTCCACGAGCACGGGCTCGAATGCCTGGATCCCGAGGCGGTGCAGCGTCGGAGCGCGGTTCAGAAGGACCGGATGCTCCGCGATGACCTCCTCGAGGACGTCCCAGACCTCCGGGATCATCGACTCGACCATCTTCTTGGCGGCCTTGATGTTCTGGACGGCCTTCCGCTCGACGAGCCGGCTCATGATGAACGGCTTGAAGAGCTCGAGCGCCATGAGCTTCGGCAGGCCGCACTGATGGAGCTTCAGGTTCGGCCCGGCGACGATCACCGAGCGGCCCGAGTAGTCCACGCGCTTTCCGAGCAGGTTCTGGCGGAACCGCCCCTGCTTGCCCTTGAGCATGTCGGACAGCGACTTCAGCGGCCGGTTGCCCGGGCCGGTGACCGCGCGGCCGCGGCGGCCGTTGTCGAACAGCGCGTCGACGGCCTCCTGCAGCATCCGCTTCTCGTTGTTGACGATGATCTCCGGCGCGCCGAGGTCGAGCAGTCGCTTGAGCCGGTTGTTCCGGTTGATCACGCGCCGGTACAGGTCGTTGAGGTCGCTCGTGGCGAACCGGCCACCGTCCAGCTGCACCATCGGGCGCAGCTCCGGCGGGATGACCGGCACTGCCTCGAGGATCATCCACTCGGGCTTGTTCCCCGACTTGATGAACGCCTCGACGACCTTGAGCCGCTTGATCGCGCGCTGCTGCTTCTGGCCCTTCGACGTCTTGATGGTGTCGCGCAGGGACAGCGACTCCTCCTCGAGATCGAGGTCGCGGAGCAGGTCGCGGACTGCCTCGGCGCCCATGCCGCCGCGGAAGTAGATCCCGAAGCCGTACGGAGAGCCGAAGCGGTCCTTGAGCTCGCGGAAGATCTGCTCGTCGCCGACGATCATCTTCGGCTCGAGCTCCTTGAACAGCACCCACGTCTGCTCGAGGCGACGAACGGCCTCGACCGCGGCCTCGCGCGTGTCCTCGCGGCGCATCTCCATGTCCGCGACCATCTCGCGGACCTTCAGCGCCCACTGGCTGATCGCGTCGAGGTCCTCCTTCTTCGTGCCCTCGATCAGGCACAGGTCATACGCGAGCTCGCGCATGTCCGCCGACTCCGACTCCGGATCGACCGTCGCGAGGACGTCGCCGAGCAGGCCGGCGCCGACCTCACGCGCGCGCTCGAGGTTCTTCTTGTCGACGTCGGCGACGAGCGCCGCGTCGTCCTCGGAGAGCTCGGCTCCCGAGAGAAGCTCCTCCTGGAGGCGCTTCAAGTGCTTCGTGATCGCGCCCTTCTTCGAGCCGGTCGCCTTGTCGAGCTCGGCGCGAAGCGGCGCCAGCGCGGCCTCGATCTGGACCGACGCTGCCGCGACCGACTCGACCTCGCGGGGTGCGAGGCGCCGGTCGTCACGCGTCGCCGTCTGCCGGACGAGTTCGCGCACACGGCGCGGGTCCTCCGACGTGATCGTCTTCGCGAGATTGACGAAGACCCCACCGCCGAGCGTCCGGATCTCCTCGAGCGGGGGCAGCGCCGACTCCTCGGCCCAGTTGGAGAGCCCGCGACCCCAGAAGTCGTCGTCCTCGTCGAAGTTCTTCTCCTTGCCCGACGCGAAGTAGTCGCGCCTGCGCGCGAGCCGATCGTCGAGCGCCGAGAGGGCCTCGTCGCGGTCGAGATACACACGCTCACTCTCGCCGGCGACCTTGTCCTCGAGGTCGGCGAGGTCCTCCTGCCGCTTTTCGCGATCGACCTGCGTGACGATCGACGCCGCGAAGTAGAGGACCTTCTCGAGCTCGCGGGGAGCGATGTCGAGCAGGTAGCCGATGCGGCTGGGCACGCCCTTGAAGAACCAGATGTGCGAGACCGGTGCGGCGAGGTCGATGTGACCCATGCGCTCGCGCCGGACCTTCTGCCGCGTCACCTCGACGCCGCAGCGCTCGCAAATGATGCCCTTGTACCGGACGCGCTTGTACTTGCCGCAGTAGCACTCCCAGTCCTTCGTCGGACCGAAGATGCGCTCGCAGAAGAGACCGTCACGCTCCGGCTTGAGCGTGCGGTAGTTGATCGTCTCCGGCTTCGTGACCTCGCCGGACGACCAGTCGCGAATCTGCTTCGACGACGCCAGGCCGATCCGGATCGAGTCGAAGTCGTTGATGTCGGGACCGCGTCTACCAGTTTCCATCTAGCGCCTCGAACCTCTCTCTCTCGTCCATTCCGTGAACTGGTTCATCACTCTTCCGTCGCCTCGACGTCCGCGAGGCCCGCCTCGAGCGGAGCTTCCTCGACGTCCTCCAGCACCTCGTCGGCTGCAACCAGGAGCTCGCCGCCGTCGTCGGCGGCCTCCTCGCCCGCTTCGACCTCCTCGGCCGTCGGCTGACGCGCGGCTGCGCGCAGCGAGCCGGGCGAGAGGTCGATGCCGAGCTCCTCGGCGGCGCGGAGGAGCTCGTCGTCCTCCTCGCGCACCTCGACCTCGCGGCCCTCGTCGGAGAGCACCTGCACGTCGAGCGCGAGGGACTGCATCTCCTTGAGGAGCACCTTGAAGGACTCGGGGATCGACGGCTCCGCGATGTTCTCGCCCTTGACGATGGCCTCGTACGCCTTCACGCGGCCGATCGTGTCGTCGGACTTGATCGTGAGCATCTCCTGGAGCGTGTACGCCGAGCCGTACGCCTCGAGCGCCCACACCTCCATCTCCCCGAACCGCTGGCCGCCGAACTGCGCCTTGCCGCCCAGCGGCTGCTGGGTGACGAGCGAGTACGGCCCCGTCGAACGCGCGTGGATCTTGTCGTCCACGAGGTGCAGCAGCTTCAGGATGTACATGAAGCCGACGGTGACCTCCTGGGCGAACGGCTCGCCGGACTTGCCGTCGTAGAGGGTGACCTTGCCCGTGCAGCGGTTCCCGCGCTCGGCCGACTCGTCGACCGACATGCCGATCCCGCCGTTCATGGCCTTCGAAAGCTCGACGAGTGCGTCGTCGACGTCGCCCTCCGTCGCGCCGTCGAAGACGGGCGTGGCCACCGACCGCGGATCGGGTGCGTTGATCGGCGCGCGCGCGTTCACCGGATCGCCTTCGTCGAACACGCCGTGCGCGGCCGCCCACCCGAGGTGCGTCTCGAGGATCTGGCCGATGTTCATCCGGCTCGGGACACCGAGCGGGTTCAGCACGACGTCGACCGCGCGGCCGTCCTCGAGGAACGGCATGTCCTCCTCGGGGACGATCTTCGAGATGACGCCCTTGTTCCCGTGGCGGCCGGCGAGCTTGTCGCCCTCGGCGATCTTGCGCTTCTTCGCGACGTACACGCGCACGAGCTCGTTGACACCCGGCGGCAGGTCGTCCCCGGCGTCGCGGGAGAACGTCTTGACGCCGATGACCTTCCCGCCCTCGCCGTTCGGCACCTTGAGGGAGGTGTCGCGGACCTCGCGCGCCTTCTCCTTGAAGATCGCGCGGATGAGCTTCTCCTCCGCGGTGAGCTCGGTCTCGCCCTTCGGCGTGACCTTTCCGACCAGGAGGTGGCCCGCGTCGACGTCGGCGCCGATGCGCACGACGCCGCGCTCGTCGAGGTTCGCGAGCGACTCCTCCGAGCGGTTCGGGATGTCGCGCGTGATCTCCTCGTCGCCGAGCTTCGTCGAGCGTGCGTCGATCTCGTACTCGTGGATGTGGATCGAGCTGAGCACGTCGTCCTTGACGAGGCGCTCCGAGATGACGATCGCGTCCTCGAAGTTGAAGCCCTCCCACGGCATGAATGCGACGAGCAGGTTCGCGCCGAGCGCGAGCTCGCCACCGTCCGTGGAGGAGCCGTCGGCGATGACCTGGCCGCGCTTCACCTTGTCGCCGAGGGTGACGGCCGGCTTCTGGTGGATGAGCGTGCCCTGGTTCGAGCGCATGAACTTCGTCAGCGGGTACTCGTCCCGGGTCCCGCGG
>DASUCI010000045.1:0-4835 GCA_035762825.1 Gaiellaceae bacterium
TGCCGAAGAGGAGACCGGCCGGCTGGAAGCGCGGCACCAGCTCGATGCCGACGGACTTCAGCTGCCGCTGGATGATCTCGAACGTGAGGGCGCGAAGCTGGTTGCCCGCCGTGGTCGAGAAGCGGAAGCTGAGCTTGCCGACGCCCGGGCACGAGAAGATGTTGTTGTTCCCCGCGCTCGGACGATCGGGCCCACCCGTGCAGCCCTTGCTCTTCAGGAGCTGGATGACCTTGGTCTGGCTGAACGAGTACTTCTTGTAGTGCGGCGTGTAGCCGGGCTCGAACGTCTTGAAGATGAGGCTGTTCAAGACGGGCAGGCCCGGAGCAATCGTCTGCCAGAGCGCCGAGGCGATCTGTGCACGGTTCATGCCCTGCATGAGTGCCTGCCGCACGTACTGCTGCCGGAGAGCAGGAGCGCCCTTCGGGCCGAACTGCAGATCCAGGTGCTCGTACGAGTACCCGGCCCTCGACTCGACCTTGAAGTTCGAGTCCTTCAGGAAGTCAGCGATCTGGAGCTGGCCCTGCGGCTCCATTGCCTGACCCTCGCCGGCCTTCAGCGCCTGGAAGCGCGCGTTCGTGTCGGCGATGTAACGGAAGACCACGCGATCGAGCTTCATCGTGGGTCCTGCCGTGTACCTCGGATTCTTGACGACGGTGATCTGGACACCCTTCTGCCAGCTCTGGAACCGCCACGGACCGCTCGAGACCGGAACCGAGTTCTCGAACGCCTTGTTCATGTCGGGGTTGGCGGCGACCGTCTTGGCCTGCAGGACGCCGTTGTTCCCCGGTTCGTTCACAAGCGTCAGCCAGTCCGCGTACACCTTCTTGAAGACAATCGTGCCCTTCTTGCCGGCGCACTTGACCGACTTGATGTCCTCGTGGCCGGTGCGGCTGACGACGTTGTTGGCCGGGTTGATGTAGACCTGCCACGTCGCCCTCCAGTCGGCGCACGTGACGGGCGTGCCATCGCTCCAGTTCGCCTTCTTACTGAACTCGAAGCTGACCGTCAACGGACTCTTCTTGACGAGCTTCGGCGCGCCCGTGAACAGCCGCGTTACCCACTTCGCGTTGTTGTCGCGAATCTGGCCGCCTTGCCAGATGTTGTTGAGCACGAGGCTCGTTGCGTACAGGTTGTTGTCGACCCAGGTCGGCCTCAGGTTCGGCGGCTCCTGGTCGTGAATGAATACGACCGTCCCCGCCGACGCCTTCTCCGGGCCGGCTGTCGCCGCTGGACCGACGACGAGGCTCGCGACAATCGCGGCCGCCCCCGCCAGCAGCAAGAGTGAACGCTTACGCATGTACTCCCTCCATCCGAGTGGTCTCCTGCCGATCTTCACCAAGGCGTGGGCTCGGATAAACGGGTGCGCTGGCGGATGGGCCGGCACACCAGCCACAGTCCGTCGATCCAGATGCCTCCGTCGCCATGGTCAAGTGCAGGATCATACTTCTGTGACGACGCGTATCCAATTTCGTTAGAAGGGAGATCGAAATCGTGCAGATTCCCGGCGGTGGCCCCTCAGAAAGGCGCGATACCAGGGATTTCGTCGCGGCGGAGGACGCCGGGGCACTCGAGGAGCAGGCGATCCCCCTTCTCGACCGCGCGGTCGGAGTCGAGTGGTATCGCGCGTACGGAACGGACGTGGACCGTGCGACCGCAGCCCTGTGTCGGTTGCGCCGCGCGCGCGCCGGCGAGCGCGGCGGCCCCGAGGGCGGAGACGAGGCCGTCAGGGCCGTGCTGGCGGCCGCGAGCCCCGAGGCCGTGCTCTGGCTCGCGAGCCGCGCGATCTCGTACATGGACGAGACCGGCTTCCCGGAAGCGGTCGAGCCATGGCTGGCCGCCCAGCGCTGACGGGCCGGCCCCCTCAGCGGTCGCGGCGCCAGAGCAGGAGGCCGAACGGAAGGAGCGCGGCCGCCGCGAGGTAGGGCGCGAGCGCGAGCTGGCCGGCCTGCTCGCCGATCACGACGCTCGGCCCAGCGCCCAGGAGCTCGCGCGCCTTGCTCGTCGCTGTGTCGACCTGCGCCTCCGAGTACACGGCTCCGTCGGCCGACGCCGCGAGCCGGTCGAGCGCCGAACGCGCGGACGGATCGGGGAGGTACTGCGGCTCGGGCACGTCTCGTGTGTAGACGCGCTCGTCCTCGTCCCAGAACTGGACGAACACCACCTCGATCGCCGGGTCGCGCCGGAACAGGCCGCCGAGGCGGGCGTTCGAGACGGGCTGGCTCTCTCCGTCGGTGAGGACGATGGCAAGCCGTGCGGTCGACTTCGGCGTGAAGAAGCGAAGCCCGCGGAGCGTCGCGAGCGCGTTCAGCGACGTCGCGCCGGTCGCGAACGAGCTCCTCGGCGGCGGCTTCTCGATGCCGATCGAGCGCCGGAGCGTCGCCTCGAAGACCTCCTGATCGGTACTCGGAAAGAGGTGCGGAAGCACGCGGTCGGTGAGCGTGGCGACTCCGACGGGGACGTCGGGGAGAGCGGCGCGGACCGACGTCGCCACCGCCCGCGCACGCTCGATCCGCTGGGGCGAGTCGGTGCCCTGCTGCGCCAGCATCGATCGCGACACGTCGACGACGACGAACGCCTCGGCGTCCGTCCGAACGGTTCGGTCGCGCGTCCACTCGAAGACGGGCTGCGCAGCCGCGAGGCCGAGGAGCGCCGCGCCGAGCGCGAGGGCGGCGAGCGGAACGGCAACGGCCCGCCGGCGCGGCTGCTCGACGCTGAGGACCGCACGGACCCGTGTCGCCTTCCGGCGCGCGCGGAGCAGTGCGACCAGCGGGACGACGATCCCGAGGGCGAGCAGCGCACCCAGCGGAGTGAGGATCGTCAGTGACACGCCGCCCTCACGTCAATAGCCGCTGCCGGGATCGCCTGCGCCGGCGCCGCTCGAGCCGGTGCCGCCCGGAGACGGGTTCTGACCGCCGGCGCCTTCGGTGAGTTGCGTGCCACGCGCGCGCTGGAGCGCGAGCTCGAGGTTGTACTTCGCGTCGTGATTCGACGGGTCGAGCTCGATCGCGAGCTGGAGGTTGGCGACGGTGGAAGAGAGCGCCGCGTCGCGGTCCTGCGTCTCGGAGACGAGGCGCGAGAGCCCGATGACGCCGAGGAGCCCGGCCGCCCGGGACTTGTCCGCCGCGGACACGTCGCTCGCGACGATGTAGTCGAGTCGCGCCTGTGCGGCGTTGCGCAGGAGCGCGATCGCGGGGTCGGACACGGAGACCGAGGGGTCGGAGAGTCGTGCCAGCAGAACCGCGCGAACGGCTCGACGGAGCTCGACGTCGTCCTCGGTGCCGATCAGCCTCACGGCGAGGTCTCCTGGAACGACAGTCTCGGCGCGCCAGAGGCCGGCCTGCTGAGGGGTCACGAGGTACGCCACGTCGCCCTGCGCCAGCGCGTCGCGGCTGCGGGAGACGTCGAGCGCAAGCAGCGCGAGCGCCACGGCGAGCGCAAGGCAGATCACGGCTCCGGCACCGAGCAGCGAGCGTTCGAGCAGCTCGCGGCGGGTCACGGGGAGCTCCCGTCGGCGTGACTCGGACGCGGCAGGCCGAGCCGCCCCGCCAGGCACTCGTGGGCAGCGAGGAAGAGGAAGACGAGCGCACCGAGCACGAGCAGCTCGGTCGGGAGCTGGACCTGGGCCGATCCCGCGTCCGGACGCTCGGCCTCCGCCGTTCCCTCGGCGAATCCGGTCAGCGCGTCCTTCTCGAGCAGCCCTCCGAACAGGCTCAGAGCGTCGCTGGACGGGCCGAGCCCGACGATTCGGAGGCGGATCCCTGACTGGTCGATTCCGGCGACCGTCCGCGCGAGCGCCGGCACATCTTCGGGTTCGGTCTCGAGGTCGCTGACGAGAAGGATCGAGCCGGACTCGATCTCGTCCCGTTCGAGCATCGACTTCGCAAGGTCTAGCGCGACCGAGATCCGCGTTCCGGCACGGAACGTCTGCGTCCACGGGTTCTGCACCGGCCCGAGCCTCGGCGCGACGAGCAGCCGCCGGAAGGGCGTGAGCTCCTTCGCCGGCGTGCCGGGTGGAAGCAGCTCGTACGGCACGTCGGAGAAGACCACGAGCCCGATCGACGCCTCCTCGGCGACGATGCGGCGGAGCGTCTGCCGGATGACGGCGTAGTCGGTGTCGGTGATGCTCAGCGACAGGTCGAGCACGACGATCCCGACGCGGTCCTGCGGGATGAGCGCGCGCTCGGAGGCCGCGGGGTCGCGCGCCGATGCAGCAGCGGCCACGACGAGAGCAACGGCGGCGACAGCGAGGACGAGTCGCATCACCGTGGTGCGCGTGATCACAGTCCGCAGTGCCGGAACGTCGTGGCTCGACACGCCGGCCCGCCGGCCCGCCGAGCGCTCGGTCAGCCGTTGCCTAATGGACACGGCCGTTCCCGTTCTCGCTCAGGTCGATCATCGTGCGCACGCGCGTCGCCAGCCCGCTCGTCTGCTCGACGAGCGGGTCGTCCTCCGACCACGCGAGCGTGCGAGCGGCGCGGGCGAGGTCCGGATGCTCCACGTCGAGCACCTCGGCGACCAGCTCGAGCGCCCGGCGCCGGTCCTCTGCGCCGTCCGCGTGGCTCGCCTCGAGCAGCTCGAGTGCCTGCTCGAGCGGTGTGAGCACCGGAAGTGGCTCGGGCTCCGGTTCGGGTTCGGGCTCGGGCTCGGGCCGCGGCCTCGGAATCGCGACGAACGCAAGCGCCGCGGCGCCGGCCGCCAGGAGCACGGCCCCTCCGATCAGTATCGAGATGAGGAGCGTCGGCGAGATCCGGTATGAGGCGGAGGGAAACGAGGCGAGATCGGCGCGCCAGAGCGAGCTCGACGCATCAGGCCCTTCCGCGTTCGCCGCCGCGAAC
>DASUCI010000046.1:0-6505 GCA_035762825.1 Gaiellaceae bacterium
GCCGTTGCCCTGCCACTGGTCGACGTCGGCCGTGTTCGACTGCTGGGCCGTCTGATCACCGAAGTCGGCCGTCTGCTCGCCGGTCTGGCTCTGACCGTCGCAGCAGCTGCCGCCTTCCTGGTCGAGCGACTGCTTCTGCTCTGACGACTGCGACTGGTCGGCCGAGTTCGACTGGTCGACGTTCGCGGTCGCCTCGTTGCCACTTCCCTGGACCGTCTTCGTCTCGGCGTCGCCGAAGATCGCGATCGCCGGCGAGACGTTGACGTTCCCGTTGCCCTGCTTCTGGCTTACATCGGCGGTGTTCGACTGCTGCGCAGTCTGGTCGCCGAAGGTCGCATCCTGCGTCCCGGACTGACCCGGAAGGGGCAGCGGGAGAGGTTCGATTGCCGTCGCCGTACCCGTGCTCACGAGCGCGAGCAGCAGGCCGGTCGCGACGGTACAGACGTACCGTTTCATCGTTCGTGTCCTTTCGTTCGAGTTACCTGGATGGCGCCGGGGTGAGCCAGACACCGGCGCGACGGACGAAGGTCCGCGCGCTAGCCAGGTCGCTCGAGCGAAGCGAGCGTGATCGGCAGCGGCCAGGGAGCCATGGCGGGTCGGAGCCTTCGACCCAGTCCTGGTGCTGCCACGAGGAAGATCGCGGCGAGTGCCGCGAAGAAGACGAGTAGTGCGCCGGACCCGGGCGCTGCCGAAACCGAAGTCAGCAACCCGAGCGGGCCGCTCGGACCGGGCGCAGTCGGCGTGCGAGACGACCCGGCCTTGGCGGTATGCGCCGCACGGTCGCCTCGAGGAGCAACTCCCGCAGGCGACCAGGGCGAGCTCGGCTGAATCGCCGGCGTCACACCGCTTGGACCCGACGCCGCGTTCCCGACCTCGCGAAGTGCAGAACCGCGAGGCCTGTCAGCCGCGGCGAAGACCGCCGGAGTGACGGTCCCGGGAACACTCGTAGCGGTCGGCTGTGAGGCCGCGCCGTCTTCGCCCGACCCACTCGCCGCTGCAGGGGCGGGCGTTGCGGCCGTTGTGGGCGACGAGGACCTCGCCTGAGCTTGGACCGTGGTTTCGAGGAGCGGTGCCGTCGCCTCGAGCGCCTCGCCGGCTGTATCGAGCAACGGCGACGCGGCCTGTAGGAGGGGCGCCGTCACCGGCTCGGCGGCCTCGAGAACGGGCTCGATCGCTGCGAGCACGGGCGAAGCGGCCTGGACGACGGGTTGCACCGCCGTCAGCACCGGTGCGACAGCCTGGACGACCGGCTGGACGGCGGTGAGCGCAGGCCCGGCAACCTGTTGAACCACCGGATTCACAGCCTGCGCCACCGGTGCAGTCGCCTGGGCGACGACTGGAGCGGCCGCCTGGGTGATTGGGGCCGCAGCCTGCGCCACGGGCGCCACTGCCTGAGCGACGACCGGCGCTGCGGTGTTCACGGCGGGCGCGGCGACCGGAGCGGCAGTCTGCACAACGGGGGCAGTCGCCTGCGCGAGGGGTTGCGTAACTGCCGCGACTGGCTCGCCGGCCTCCTGCAGGACCGGCGCGGCCTGCTCGACCACCTCACCCGTGGGGAGCGCCTGCGTGACGGTGCCGACGATCCCGTTGGTCGGGCCGACGACGTTCTGCTGGGAGCCGAGGGGAAGCTGGCCGAGCGCGGGCTCGGCCGCGAAGAACGTGGCGAGCGCCGCGAGTCCTCCCACGACGAGGAGGCGCGTGTGCCTTCGCCGGATGCCGCCGTCTCCGCCCATACCTCCGAAGTGTTACTCCCCCTGTGGTCTTCTACGCAAACCGGAGCGCAGTCTTTCACCCCTTTGAGGGACAAAACTCGGGGGCAGTGCGGCTCAGTCGGCGGATTCGTCTTCGGCGAGAATCGCCGGCTCCGAAGCGGCCTCGACTTCCGCTTCAGGTTCATCCGTCCCGGCCTCGTCCTCCGAGCCGACGACCGGCGCGAGCGTCGCCACCTGCTCGCCCTCCCGGAGGCGCATGACGATCACGCCCTGCGTCGCGCGGCCGGTCCGGCGGATGCCGTCGACGGGGACGCGGATGACCGTCCCGCCGTCGGAGATGAGCATCACCTGGTACCCCTCCCGGACGATGCGGGCGCCCGCGAGGCGGCCCTTGCCCTCGGTCAGCTGCGCGGTCTTCACGCCCATCGTTCCGCGGCCCTTCGCGGGATAGTCACCGACGCGGGTCCGCTTGCCGTAACCGTTCTCGGTGACGACGAGGAGATCCGCGTCGTCGGCGGCGATGTCGACCTCGATGACCTCGTCGTCCCGGCGCAGCTTCATGCCGGCAACGCCGGAGGTGTCGCGACCCATGGCGCGGGCCTGCTTGCCGTGGAAGCGAACCGCCTGACCCATCCGCGAGACCATGAGGATGTCGTCGTCCTCGCTCGCCAGCCGCACACCGATGAGCTCGTCGTCCTCGCGGAGCTTGATCGCGATGATCCCGTCGGCCTTCAGCGGGGTGTTGTACGCACCGAACTGCGTCTTCTTGACGATCCCCTTCTTCGTGGCGAAGACGAGGTACCTGGCCTCCTCGAAGTTCCGGGTCGCGATGACCGCCCTGACGTCCTCGTCCTGCCGGAACGGGAGGAGATTGACGATCGCGCGACCTTTCGACTGCCGCGACCCGAGCGGGAGCTCGTGCACTTTCAGCCTGTAGACCTTCCCGACGCTGGTGAAGAACAGGATGTAGTCGTGCGTCGAGGCGACGAAGAGGTGCTCGATGTAGTCCTCGTCCTTGAGATCCATGCCCATCACGCCGATGCCCCCGCGGCGCTGCTCGCGATACGTCGTCACGGGTAGCCGCTTGATGTACCCGGACCTCGTGATCGCGATCACCATGTCCTCCTCCGCGATCATGTCCTCGAGCTCGAGGTCCGAGTCTCCGGCGACGATCTCCGTCCGCCGCTCGTCCGCCCTGCCGTAGATCGTCTTCAGCTCGAGCAGCTCCTCCTTGATCAGCGCCGCGATGCGCGACTCGTCGCCGAGGAGCAGGCGCAGCTCCGAGATGCGCTCCTGAAGATCCGCGTACTCGTTCTCGACGCGCTTGCGCTCGAGCCCCGTGAGCGCGCGCAGCCTGAGGTCGAGGATCGCCTGGGCCTGGAGCTCGCTGAGCCCGAAGCGCTCCATCAGCCCCGTGCGCGCCTCGTCGGCGTCGTCGGAGGCACGGATGAGCTGGATGACCTCGTCGAGGTTGTCGAGCGCGATCAGGTAGCCCTCGAGGACGTGCGCCCGGGCGAGCGCCTTGCGCAGCTCGAACTGGGAGCGGCGTGTGACGACCTCGCGCTGGAAGTCCAGGTAGTGGCGGACGAACTCGAGCAGCGACAGCGTCCTGGGGACCCCGTCGACGAGCGCGACGGCGTTGTAGCCGAACGTCGTCTGCAGCGTCGTGTGCTTGAAGAGCTTGTTGAGCGCGACCTGCGGGACGGCCTCGCGCTTCAGCTCGATCTGGATCCGCATCCCCGTCTTGTCCGAGTAGTCCTGGAGATCGGAGACCTCCGTGATGACCTTCTCGCGCACGAGGTCGGCGATCTTCGAGATCACCCCGCCGTCGCCGCCCTTCTTCACGCCGTACGGCAGCTCGGTGACGATGATCGCGTTCTTGCCACCGCGCAGCTCCTCGACGTGCGCCCGCGCGCGCATGACGATCCGCCCCCGGCCGGTGCGATACGCATCACGAATGCCCGACCGGCCGACGACGATGCCGCCCGTCGGAAAGTCCGGGCCCTTGACGTGCTTCATGAGGTCCTCGACGCTCGCGCTGGGCTTGTCGATGAGGGCCACGACGGCGTCGATCGTCTCGGCGAGATTGTGCGGAGGAATGTTGGTGGCCATTCCCACTGCGATGCCGGTCGACCCGTTCACGAGAAGATTGGGGAAACGGGACGGAAGGACCTGCGGCTCGCGGCGAGACTCGTCGTAGTTCGGCCCGAAGTCGACCGTGTCCGAGTCGATGTCGCGCACCATCTCGGTGGCGAGCTTCGCGAGCCGGCACTCCGTGTACCGCTCGGCTGCCGGAGGGTCGTCGTCGATCGAGCCGAAGTTCCCCTGGCCGTCGACGAGCGGATACCGGAGCGAGAACGGCTGGACGAGTCGTGCGATCGCGTCGTAGATCGAGCTCGAGTCGTGCGGGTGGTACTTGCCCATGACGTCGCCGGTCACGCGCGCGCACTTCACGTAGGGACGGTTCGGCTGGTGTCCCGCGTCGTGCATCGCCCAGAGGATTCGCCGGTGCACGGGCTTGAGACCGTCGCGAACATCGGGCAGCGCGCGCCCGACGATGACGCTCATCGCGTAGTCGAGGTAGCTCGAGCGCATCTCCTGCTCGAGCTCGCGCGGCTCGATCCGGCCCGCGCCGAGAGGCTCTACCACATCAGACACGGTTTCTCACCTCCATGACGCTGGTGAGCGATGCGGCCTCTGCGGCCGGAGGCCGGCTTTGCCGGCCGGGAGGCCAAGAGCGGCCGCTCGGTGCACGGCGAAGGAGGGAGCCCACGGGGGAACCATGGGTTCCCCCGTGATCAGACATCCAGGAACCTCACGTCCTTCGCGTTCTCCTCGATGAAGAGCCTCCGCGGCTCGACCTGGTCGCCCATCAGCGTCGAGAACACGCGGTCGGCTGCCGCGGCATCCTCGACCTCGACGCGGATGAGCATGCGCTTCGCGGGATCCATCGTCGTCTCCCACAGCTGCTCCGGGTTCATCTCGCCGAGACCCTTGAAGCGGCTGATCTGCATGCCTTCCTTCGCAAGGTCGAGAGCGTTCACGCGAAGCTCGTCGAAGGTCTCGGCTCGCGCGGACTTGCTTCCGAACGCGACGGTGAACGGCGGGAGACCGACGACCTCGCCCGTCTTCGCATACGCACGCTGAACCGCTCCGTACGTCGTCGAGTCGAGCATCGCCGTCGGCAGCACGATGCGCTGCGCCGTGCTCGTCTCCGTCTCGACGACGCGGACATGGAGCGCGTCGGCGAGCTCTTCCTCGACCGTGAGCTCGTAGCCGTTGGGCGGAATCGACGCGATGAGCGCGGCGGCGTCCGGCGTCTCCCCCGCCTGGGCCTCGACGAGCCCGTGCGAGATCGCAAACCGGGCGGCGGGGCCGAACTCCGCTTCGAGCTTGGCGACCCAGGCCTCGAGGTGACCGAGGTCGCGGACGAGGCGAGTCCACCGGGCCTCGGTGAGAGTCGTCTCGCTCTCGTCGCGCGCCGCGACGGTCATGTCCTTCACGCGCTCGCGCACGAGGAGATCCTCGAGCTGTGCGTCCTTCTCGAAGTACATGCCCCTGTTTCCGAGCTTCACGTGGTAGAGCGGAGGGACGGCGATGTAGACGTGGCCGCGCTCGAAGAGCTCGGGCATCGTGCGGTACAGGAAGGTCAGGACGAGCGTTCGGATGTGCGCGCCGTCGACGTCGGCGTCGGTCATCACGATGACGCGCCCGTAGCGCAGGTTCGCGATGTCGAACTCGTCACCGAATCCGGTGCCGATCGCCGTGATCATCGCCTGGATCTCCGTGTTGGAGAGCACCTTGTTGTTGCGGTTCTTCTCGGAGTTGATGATCTTCCCGCGCAGGGGCAGGATCGCCTGCGTCGTGCGGTCACGGGCCTGCTTCGCCGAGCCACCCGCCGAGTCGCCCTCGACGATGAAGAGCTCCGCCGACTCGGGGTCCTTGATCGTGCAGTCGGCGAGCTTCCCCGGAAGCGACGAGTTCTCGAGCGCGCTCTTGCGACGTGTGAGCTCGCGCGCCTTTCGTGCCGCCTGCCGCGCGTTGCGGGCGGCGATCGCCTTGGTGACGATCTGACGCGCCTCGGTCTTATTCTCCTCGAGGAACTCTCCCAGCCGCTGATTGACGACTCTCTCGACGAGGCCGGCCACGCCCGGGTTTCCGAGCTTGGTCTTCGTCTGCCCCTCGAACTGCGGGTTCCGGAGCTTCACCGAGATCACGGCCGCGAGGCCCTCTCTCGCGTCCTCGCCCTCGAGGTTGTCGTCCTTCTCCTTCAGGAGACCCTCCTGGCGTGCGTACTGGTTGAGCGTGCGCGTCAGCGCTGCACGGAAGCCCTGCAAGTGGGCGCCGCCCTCGGTCGTGTTGATGTTGTTCGCAAACGAGAACACCGACTCGACGTACGACCCGTTCCACTGCATGGCGACCTCGACGGCGCCCTCGTCGCTCTCGCCCTCGAAGTACACGATGTGCTTGTGCACCGGGTCCTTCGCCTCGTTGACGTGCGCGACGAAGTCCTTGATGCCGCCCTCGTAGTGGAACTCGTCGGTGCGACCGCCGGCGCGCTCGTCACGGATGACGATGCGCAGCCCGCGCGTGAGGAAGGCCGTCTCGCGAAGCCGCTGGAGAAGCGTCGCAGCGTCGAACTCGGTCTCCTCGAACACCTCCGAGTCCGGGAGGAACGAGATCGTCGTACCGGACTCGCCCTTTCCGGCCACGCCGATCTTCTTCATGTCTCCCGTCGGCTCGCCGCGGGCGAACTCCTGGCGGTACACCTTCCCGTCGCGCCGTACCTCGGC
>DASUCI010000047.1:0-7387 GCA_035762825.1 Gaiellaceae bacterium
CCCCCGCTTCCAGCCACGAAGGAGCACGCATGAAGCTACGTCCCGAAGAGATCACCTCGATCCTCAAGGATCGAATCCAGCAGTTCGACGTCGAGACCGACCTCTCGGAGGTCGGGAGCGTCCTCCAGGTCGGCGACGGCATCGCGCGCGTCCACGGCCTCGAGAACTGCGTCGCGCTCGAGCGGCTCGAGCTCGAGCACGGCGTGACCGGGATCGCGTTCAACCTCGAGGAGGACAATGTCGGCGTCGCGCTCTTCGGCGAGTGGCAGCACGTGAAAGAGGGCGAGCCGGTCCGTCGGACCGGCGAGGTGATGAGCGTGCCGGTCGGCCCGGGCCTCCTCGGCCGCGTCGTCGACCCGCTCGGCAACCCCCTCGACGGGCTCGGCCCGATCGAGGCGATGGAGCGCCGCCCGCTCGAGTTCAAGGCGCCCGGCGTCATCCAGCGACAGCCCGTGAAGGAGCCCATGTACACGGGGCTCAAGGCCATCGACTCGATGACCGCGATCGGCCGTGGCCAGCGCGAGCTCATCATCGGCGACCGCTCGACCGGCAAGACCGCGGTCGCGATCGACACGATTCTGAACCAGCGCGGCGGAGACCTCATCTGCATCTACGTCGCGGTCGGTCAGAAGGGCTCGACCGTCGCGCAGGTCGTCGAGCGGCTGCGGGACGCCGGCGCGATGGAGTACACGATCGTCGTCTCGGCCCCTGCCCAGGAGGCCGCGCCGATCAAGTGGATGGCGCCGTTCGCCGGCTGTGCGATGGGCGAGTACTTCCTCTACGACGGCAAGCACGCGCTCTGCATCTACGACGACCTCTCGAAGCACGCCGACGCGTACCGCCAGCTGTCGCTCCTGCTTCGCCGCCCTCCGGGCCGCGAGGCGTTCCCCGGCGACGTGTTCTACCTCCACTCGCGGCTGCTCGAGCGCGCGTGCAAGCTCTCGGACGACCTCGGCGCCGGCTCGCTCACGGCGCTTCCGGTCATCGAGACGCAGGCCGGGGACATCGCCGCGTACATCCCGACGAACGTCATCTCGATCACGGACGGCCAGATCTTCCTCGAGTCGAGCCTCTTCTTCTCGGGCGTGCGGCCGGCGATCAACGTCGGCACGTCCGTGTCCCGCGTCGGTGGGAACGCGCAGACGAAGGCGATGAAGAAGGTGGCCGGGCGCCTTCGCCTCGACCTCGCGCAGTACCGCGAGCTCGAGGCGTTCGCACAGTTCGGCTCCGAGCTCGACTCGGCCACGCAGAGCGCCCTCGCCCGCGGCGAGCGGATGGTCGCCACCCTGAACCAGCCGCAGTACCAGCCATGGCCTGCCGAGGAGCAGGTGGTCGCGATCTACGCCGGCATCAACGGGTGGCTCGACGACGTGCCGGTCGGACAGGTCCCGCGCTACCACGACGAGCTGCGCGAGCACCTGCGCACCGAGGGAACGGTCCTGAAGGAGATCCGCGAGTCGGGAGACATCGCCGAGGAGACCGAGGAGAAGCTCAAGGCCGAGCTCGAGCACTTCAAGAGCGTGTTCTCGATCGAGGAGGAGAAGGGCCTCGCCGGCTAGCGCATGGCTTCGGTCCAGGACCTCAAGCGCCGCATTCGCTCCGTCCGCAACACGCGGAAGATCACGCGTGCGATGGAGCTCGTCGCCGCGGCCAAGCTGCGGCGAGCCGAGCAGCGGATCACGGCACTCCGCCCGTACGCCGAGACGATGACCGAGCTCATCGCGGGCGTGGGGCGCGCCGCGGCGTCCGTCCGGCTCCCGCTGCTCGAGCAACGGGAGAGCGTCGAGACCGTCGCGATCGTCCCCTTGACAGGCGACCGCGGCCTCGCGGGCTCGTTCAACGCGCAGGTGATCAGACGTGCGTTCGCGCTCGAGCGCTCGTTCCAGGCAGAGGGAAAAGGTGTGCGCTGGGTCGCGGTGGGGAAGAAGGGGCGCTCGACGCTCACGTTCCGCAGGCGGGAGCTCTCCGGCTCGTACATGGGCTTCACCGACCGGCCGGCCTACGAGGACGCGCAGGCGATCGCGCATCGCGTCGGCGAGCTCTTCACCGAGGGAGAGGTGGATCGCGTCGTGCTCGTCTACAACACCTACGTCTCCGCGCTCACGCAGCGGGTGACCGAGCAGGACATCCTTCCGATCTCGGCCGACATCCTCGAGACCGACGAGGACGAGCGCGCCGCCGACACGCTGCGCGGCGACTTCATCTTCGAGCCAGAGCCCGAGGAGATCCTCGAACGCCTCCTTCCCGTCTACCTCGAGACGCAGATCTACCGCGCGCTGCTCGAGTCCACGGCGTCCGAGCAGGGCGCCCGCATGACCGCGATGCGGAACGCCTCGAAGAACGCCGGCGAGATCATCGACTCGCTCACGCTGCGCATGAACCGCGCCCGACAGGCCGAGATCACCCAGGAGATCCTGGAAGTGGTCGGCGGCGCAGAAGCGCTCACGTAGCTCGAACCTCTCGCTTTCGACGTCTTCACGGGACGGCGCTACCTTCCTGTCGTGCGTCGCGTCGCACTCGCCGTCGTCGCCTCCGCGCTCGCCTTCGTCCCCGCCGCCGCGGACGGCGCGAGCGAGGCGTTCCCCGGCCGCAACGGCCTGATCGTCTTCGCCAGCGACCGGACGGCGCCGCGTGAGCCGGAAATCTACGCGGCCGAACTCGACGGTGGGGCGCTGCGGATCCTCACCAGAAACGCAGGTTGGGACTCGCGCCCGCTGCCGTCCCCCGACGGGCGCTGGGTTGCGTTCCGCAACGCGAGCACCCGCGCCAACCGGCCCGCGATCTTCGTGATGAGCATCGACGGGAGCGCGCAGCGCCTCCTCGTCGACGGTGGCGAGCGGCCCTCGTGGGCACCCGACTCGCGTCACCTCGTCTACGAGGACGGTCGGGGGAGGATCGCGGTCGTCGATACGGAGACGCAGGCTGTGCGGACGCTCGTCGAGGGGAACCTGCCGTCGTGGTCGCCGGACGGCCGCTTGATCGCGTTCCTGCGCGGCTTTCGGCTCCACGTCGTCGACGCCGCTGGGGGAGAGCCGAGGCGCATGGCGCCCGGGCTCGCTCTCTCGGGGGTCGCCGCGTACGAGCCCGCCTGGTCTCCCGACGGAACGAGGATCGTGTTTGCGGGCGGCGCGGAGGATGCCCGCAACATGTTCCCGCTCTCGTCCGAGATCCACGTCGTCCGTGTCTCGGACGGCACGGCGACTGTTCTCACCACGAGCCGAAACGAGAAGACTGCTCCGGCCTGGTCCCCCGACGGCACGGCGATCGTCTTCGCCGAGCGCGTCCGCGAGGAACCGCGGTCCGAGCTCGTGTTGATCGCGCCCGACGGGACGGGGCGGCGCGTGGTGACGCGTCCGCGGCCGCTCGAGTTCGACGATCAGCCGGCGTGGTCGCCCGACAGCTCCCTCATCGCATTCGTCCGTGGACGCGCGCCGACGGACGGCCGGCACGTCCTCGTCGTGCGCAGGGACGGAACCGGGCTGCGGCGCCTCTCCCCGCCCCGTTCGGCGCTGCCGGCGTACGAGGGCCCGGTGTGGCTCCGGGATGGTCGGACCGTTCTCTTCGCCCGACGGAGCGACGATCTCGACGCCGACCTGTTCGTGGCGCGCCCCGGCGGAAGCGGCGTGAAGCGCCTCACCGACAACACCGTCCGCGACTGGGATCCGGCCTGGTCTCCCGACGGGGCCCGCATCGCGTTCGTGCGGCCGGTCTTCTACGGCCCACCTGGTCGCCGCCTCGAGAACAACGAGCTCTTCGTGATGCGCGCCGACGGCGGCGGCATTCGCCGGCTGACGCGCTACCACCTCGAGGACCTCGCGCCGTCGTGGTCTCCGGATGGGAGCCGCATCGCGTTCTCGTGACGCGTCGACCGGACCGGCCTGACTGCGATCTACACGATCAGACCGGATGGGACCGGCCTGCGCCGCGTGACGCTCGGGCCGCCCGGATTCCACTCCGGCCCCGTCTGGTCGCCTGACGGTCGCACGCTTGCCCTGACCGCTGGGAACGGCATCGAGGACGGCGGCGAGCTGTACGTCGTCGGCGCCGACGGGTCTCGGCCGCGCCGGATCGCCCGCATCGCGGACCAGGTCCAGGGCCCCCAGTGGTCGCCCGACGGTCGGCTCATCGCAGTCCAGGGCCTCACCGGCTGCGGCGGGCCCTGCGTCACGAGCGCCGTCTACGTCGTCCGGCCCGACGGCTCCGGGCTCCGCAAGCTCGTGGACGGTGGTGGCTCGCTGGCGTGGTCGCCCGACGGCAGGTCGCTCGTAATGGCCGCGGGGCCGCTGGTCGTGCTCGACCTGCGCTCCGGGCGCACGCGTGAGATCGTCCCGGGTGACGCGACTCATTCGTTGCCGGACTGGCAGCCGCGTTGCACGCGCGTCGGAACGGCCGGCGCCGACTTGTTCCCCGGCGGACCCGGGCCCGACCTTCTCTGCGGACGCGGCGGCCCCGACCTGCTCCGCGGCGGACGCGGCGCAGACCGGATCTTCGGCGGCGACGGCGGCGACGGCATCGTGGCCCGCGACGGTGCTTTTGACGTCGTCGGCTGCGGGACAGGACGGGACACGGTGCTCGCCGACAAGCGCGACCTCGTCGGCGAGGACTGCGAGCACGTCCGCCGCTAGCGATTCGCTAACAACTCGCGTCGCGCGACGTAAAACCTCGTAGCGCGCGGCATGACGAGCCCTGTTCCCGATACGACCCCAGCTACCATCGCGCCGGTGGAACCGGTCGTCGCCGTCCCGTCGGAGCCCGAGCGCTTCGAGCGCGCGGGTGCCATCTCGGACCGGCTGGTCGACAACATCGAGACGGTCGTCTACGGCAAGCGCGACGAGATCAAGCTCGTCCTGACGGCGCTCGCGTGCGACGGCCACGTGCTCCTCGAGGACGTTCCGGGAACCGCGAAGACGGTGCTCGCACGGGCGATCGCCGGGAGCATCGAGGGTGCCATCCCGCAGCGGATCCAGTGCACGCCCGACCTTCAGCCCACCGACGTCACCGGACTGTCCGTCTTCGACCAGCGCTCGCGCGAGTTCGAGTTCCGCGCCGGGCCGATCTTCGCGAACGTCGTTCTCGTCGACGAGATCAACCGCGCGACGCCGAAGACGCAGTCGGCGCTGCTCGAGGCGATGGCGGAGCGCCAGGTCACGGTCGACGGCGTCACACGCGAGCTGCCGTATCCGTTCCTCCTGATCGCGACCGAGAACCCGATCGAGTACGAGGGCACGTTCCCGCTGCCGGAGGCGCAGCTCGACCGCTTCTTCCTGCGCGCGGCGCTGGGGTACCCCGGCCTCGAGGACGAGCTGAAGATCCTCTCCGACCAGCGCTACGCCCATCCGCTCGGCGACCTCGAGCCCGTGGTCGCGCTCGAGGAGGTCCACGAGCTCCGGTCGGCCGCGCAGCACGTCTACGTCGACGACGTCCTCCACCGCTGGATCGTCGAGCTCGTCCGCGCGACGCGCGAGCAGGAGTCCGTCGTCATCGGGAGCTCCGTGCGCGGCAGCCTCGCGCTCGAGCGCGCCGCGCGCGCCTGGGCGCTGCTCGACGGGCGCAGCTACGTGGTTCCCGAGGACATCGAACGGCTCTTCGAGCCGGTGCTCGTGCATCGCGTCGTGTTCACGCCGGCGTTCGTCGCCCGCGCGCGCGCCTCGGGCTGGGCCGAGGCGGTCGAGGCGTTCCGGCAGAGCTGCCTCGAGCTCGCGCCGCAGCCGGGCTCCGAGGACGACCCGCTGTTCGAGGGCGGCCCGGCCAGACCGCAGGGCTCCGAATAGGCGCCGCGGCGGTGCCGGGCGCACGACTCTCCTTCCCGCTCGTTCCGCGCCGCCGCGTCATCGGCCTCTCGTTCGGGACGATGAAGAGCCTTCGGCGGGGGGCGGGAACCGATGTCGCCGGCTCGCGCCCGTACCGGCCGGGGGACGACATCGATTCGATCGACTGGGCAGCCTCGGCGCGGCTCTCGACGGCGAAGGGTGGGGACGAGTTCGTCGTCCGCGAGCGATTCGCGGAGGAGGCGCCGAAGATCGTCATCGTCGGCGACCGGCGGCCGGAGATGGCGTGCTACGGGCCGCCGCTCCCGTGGCTCGACAAGCCGAGCGCCATGCGGACGGTGGTCGAGCTCATCCTGGCGAGCGCCGGAGCAGCGGGAGGATTCGTCGGCTATCTCGACTACGCGGACGGCGATCCGCACTGGCGGCAGCCCAAGGGCGAGCGGAAGCTGATCGAGCTGCGCGACGACCGCCTCTGGTCGATGGAGTACGGCGGGCCGGTCGACTGGCTCGAGCGCTCCGTCGACCACCTCGCCTCGCACACGCGTGCCGTGACCCCGGGAACGTTCGTCTTCCTGCTCTCGGACTTCATTCCCGCGCCGCCTCACGAGCTCTGGCTCGCGGCGATCGAGCGCCGTTGGGATCTCGTGCCCGTGGTGCTGCAGGACCCGACGTGGGAGCAGAGCTTCCCCGACGTCGACGGCATCGTCGTGCCGCTGCGCGATCCACGCAGCGGGCGCGTGTCCTCGGCCCGCCTTCGACGCAAGGAGGTCGAGGCGCGACGGGAGAGCAACCTGGCCCGCACGGCCGAGCTGCTCGAGACGTTCAGGTTCCTCGACATCGACCCCGTCGTCGTCACGTCGAGCGATCGCGCGGACATCCTGGCGGAGTTCCTCCTCTGGGCGGACCTTCGGCGAACGCGCCGGGTCATCGGGGCATGACGTGAGGCGCCGGAGGCTCCTGCCGCTCGTCGGGCTCGCCGCGGTCGCGCTCGTGACCGCGCTGGTCGTCGTCGGCGTGTCCGTCTACGCCGGCGGCGAAAACGGCGGGACCGGCGTGGCGGTTCCCGCAGGGGACCCGGCAGCGGGGGCGCCCCCCGGGAGCGGACTTTCCGAGGGAGGAATCGCGGCGAGTGGCTCGCTCGAGCCGCGGAACATCCTTTTCGGCGACTCCATTCGCGCACATGTCGACGTCCTGCTCGACCGGCGCAAGGTCGACCCGACCTCGGTGCGCGTGAGCACGCAGTTCATCCCATGGGAGATCGTCGGCCCGCAAGTGCGCACGCGGAGCGACTCCGGCTCGAACACCCACCTGCGCACGACCTTCACCTTGCGGTGCACGTCGAGCCCGTGCCTCCCCAACAACAACGCGAGTGCACTCGAGTTCAGCCCGGCGCGATTGTCGTATGCCCGGCCCGAGGGTGCGCCCGGCGAGCGACAGTCGCTGACGATCGACTTCCCCCTGCTTCTGGTGTCCTCGAGGTTCGCGGCGGCGAACGCGGAAGGGCCTGATGCGTCGAGCTCGCTCTGGCGCGCCGATCTCGCCTCGTTTCCCTCCGCCTCATACCGGATCTCGCCGACGCTCCTCATCTCGATACTGATCGGAGGGGCCGTGCTCCTGGC
>DASUCI010000048.1:0-3273 GCA_035762825.1 Gaiellaceae bacterium
CAATCGGAGCACGGTCTTGAAGCGGGCGGGGTGGTCCGGCCAGCGCGTGAAGCGGCTCGACGGCACGGTGTGCGGTCAGCGCTCGTACTTCCTCCGGGTGACGCAGAAAGGCGCGCTCGGACGGGTCCGCGTGTCGGTGACCATCCCGTGACCGGGGCGCTCGCGGCCGCGGCGGCCTTGCTCGTCGGCGCGGCTGCGGCCGCCGGGAGCGGTGCTCCGGCGTCACCCGCCGTGACGAGCGTGACGGCCGCGGACATCACGGCGCCGCGTTCGACAGCCGCGCCCGCGGCGTGGTGCGGCAGCGCCTCGCAGACGGACCGAGCTCCGAACGGCGTCGCCGGCAATCCGGTCCACTGGGTCTACGCGATCCCCTCCGACGGCGCCGACAACCTGGCGGGCCTTGCGAGCGTCATGCAGGCGGACGCCGAGCAGATCGACGCGTGGTGGCGCGGCCAGGATCCGGCACGCACGCCCCGCAACGACGTCGCGCCCTCCACGTGCGGCACGCAGCTCGACATCACGTCGATCCGCGTCCCCCGTACGAGCGCCGAGCTCTCGCCGCTCCAGGGGCGTTTCTCCGCGATCGTCGACGCTCTCGATGCGGCCGGGCTGAGCTCGTCACTCACGAAGTACGTCGTCTACTTCGACGGCCCGACCACCGACGCGAACGTGTGCGGCCAGGGTGGGAGCGAGTCGAACGGGTTCGGGGCCGCAGTCGTCTACTACCGCTCGTGTGCGGGCGTGTCGACGGCCGCTGTCGCGGTGCACGAGGTGCTCCACACGCTCGGCGCGGTCTCGCGGAGCGCCCCGCACGACTGCGACGGCGAGTCGAGCGGGCACACGTGCGACAACGAGGCCGACCTCATGTTTCCCTCGATCGGCGGCGACCCGCTCTCGGCGAAGCTCCTCGACCCCGGACGCGACGACTACTACGCCCACCCGGGCGGCTGGACGGACACGCAGGACTCGCCGTGGCTGGTCCGCCTCGATGCCCAGGCTCCGCTCGCGCTGACGATCTCCGGGCCGGGCTCGGTGACGGCGAACGTGCCGGGTCTCCTGTGCGCCGCGAGCTGCACGACGACGTGGAACGCGGGGCAGCCGCTCGCGCTGACCGCGACGCCCCGAGCCGGGTCGAGGCTCGGTCGCTGGACCGGCGCCTGCTCCGGGTCTGCGGCCTGCAATCTCACCGTCGCCCCGGGTGCGTCCGTCGGCGCGACGTTCGTACCGGCGTCGTTCCGGCTCCTCGTGTCCGTCAGCGGAAGGGGCGCGGTTCGGAGCTCGGCGGCGGGCATCACCTGTCGCCCACGGTGCTCGGCGTCGTTCCGCTCGTTCAGCCCCGTCCGTCTGACCGCGACGCCCGCGAGGGGCTGGAAGCTCCGCTCCTGGAGCGGCGCCTGCCGCGGCGCGAGGAAGACCTGCACGGTGCCGATGAGCGCCGCCACGAGCGCCCGCGCCACGTTCGTTCGGCGGTAGAAGCCGCGAAACGATCAGGTAGCGTCCTCGTCGGTGGACGCAGTGCATGACGTCGTCGTCGTCGGGGCCGGGCTGGCGGGCATGCGCGCAGCGATCGAGGCCTTCGACGCAGGCGTGGACGTCGCGATGATCTCGAAGATCCACCCGGTCCGCAGCCACTCCGGAGCAGCCGAAGGCGGCATCAACGCAGCGCTCGGGAACGCGTCCGAGGACGATCCCGAGAAGCACGCGTACGACACGGTGAAGGGCTCCGACTACCTCGGCGACCAGGACGCGATCGAGATCCTGTGCCAGGAGGCGCCCGACGACGTGTACCAACTCGAGCACTGGGGAGCGGTCTTCTCGCGCACCCCGGACGGGCGGATCGCGCAGCGGCCGTTCGGCGCCGCGGGCGAGCCGCGCACCGCATACGCGGCAGACATCACCGGCCACGTGCTCATCCACGTGCTCTACGAGCAGGTGATGAAGCGGAACATCAGGACGTACGAGGAGTTCTTCGCCTGGAAGCTCGTCGTCGACGACGATCGCTGCCAGGGCGTGATCTCGTGGGACCTCGTGAACGGCGGGCTCACGGCGATCGGCGCCAAGACGGTCATCCTCGCGACCGGGGGCGCCGGCCGGCTCTACACGGGCACGACCAACGCGTACGCGTGTACCGGCGACGGCATGGCCATGGCGCTGCGGGCCGGTGTCGCGCTGAAGGACATGGAGATGATGCAGTTCCACCCGACGACGCTCGCGCCGACGGGTGTCCTCATTACGGAGGGCTGCCGCGGCGAGGGCGCGTACCTCCTGAACAAGGACGCCGAGCGCTTCCTCGTCCGCTACGCGCCCAACGCGATGGAGCTCGCGTCGCGCGACGTCATCTCCCGTGCGGAGCAGACCGAGATCGACCAGGGGCGCGGGATCGACGGCAACGTCCTCCTCGATCTTCGCCACCTCGGCGCGGAGAAGATCGTCGAGCGTCTCCACGGCACGCGCGAGCTGTCGATGACGTTCGCCGGCGTCGACCCGATCTACGAGCCGATCCCCGTCCGGCCCGGCGCCCACTACCACATGGGTGGTGTGGACACGGACGTCTGGGGCCAGACCGCCCTCGAGGGCCTGTACGCCGCGGGCGAGGTCGCGTGCGTCTCGGTCCACGGTGCGAACCGCCTCGGGGGAAACGCGCTCATGGAGACGATCACGTACGGGAAGCGCGTCGGCCGGCACGCCTCGGAATGGGCGCTCTCGCATACCACTGTCGACGTTCCGGCCTCGGTCGAAGCCGATGCCGAGCGCGAGCTCGGGCAGCTCCTGGATCGTACCGAGGGCGAGCGTCCGTGGCAGATTCGCGACGAGCTCGCCGAGACGATGCACGAGAACTTCGGCGTCTTCCGGCGCGAGGAGCAGATGACGCAGCAGGGCGAGATCGTGCAGGGGCTCCGCGAGCGCTACGAGCGCGTCGTGGTCGAGGACAAGGGAGACGTCTTCAACTCCGACCTCACGCAGGCCCTCGAGCTCGGCTACCTGCTCGAACTCGCCGAGTGCATGGTCGTCTCGGGACTTGCCCGGAAGGAGAGTCGTGGCGCGCACGCGCGGCCGTACGACTTCCCTGACCGCGACGACGAGAACTACCTGCGCCACACCGTGGTGACCTGGGAGGATGACGCCCCCAGGCTCGACTGGAAGCCCGTGACGGTCACGAAGTGGCAGCCCGAGGAGCGGAAGTACTGACGCGATGAAGATGGCACTCAAGATCTGGCGCTACGACCCGATCGCGGGGGAGCGTGCGCTGCGCGAGTACGAGGTCGACGCGCC
>DASUCI010000049.1:0-2464 GCA_035762825.1 Gaiellaceae bacterium
GGGCAAGTCGACGATGGTGCGGCTCCTGCTCAAGGAGCTCGAGCCGACGCAGGGCCGGATCCTCGTCGGCGGACGCGACCTCGGCCGCCTCAAGCGCTCCAAGGTGCCGCTGCTCCGCCGCAACGTCGGCTGCGTCTTCCAGGACTTCAAGCTGCTCCCGAACCGGACGGCGGCCGAGAACGTCGCCTACGCGCTCAAGGTGCAGGGCGAGGGCCGCTCCTCGATCCGGCGCAAGGTGCCCGAGGTGCTGAACCTCGTCGGCCTCTCGCACAAGATGCACTCGCGGCCGGAGGAGCTCTCCGGCGGCGAGCAGCAGCGCGTCTCGATCGCGCGCGCCGTCGTCAACCACCCGCCACTCCTGATCTGCGACGAGCCGACCGGGAACCTCGATCCCGACACGTCCGTCGGGATCATGCAGCTGCTCTACCGCATCAACCGCTCGGGCACGACGATCCTGATGGTCACCCACGACCGCGAGATGGTCGACAAGATGCGCAAGCGCGTGATCGCGCTCGAGTCGGGCAAGCTCGTCCGCGACGAGCGGCGCGGCGGGTACTCGGAAGAATGACGCGTATCCGCACACTCTTCGCGGAGGCGCTGCGCTCGATCGGCGCGAACGTCTCGACCACCGTGGCATCGGCGCTGTCCGTCCTCATCGGGATGTTCCTCATCGGCGTCTTCATCGGCCTCGGCACGTGGCTCGTCTCGTGGTCGGACGACAAGAAGCGCGAGCTCGCTGTGCACGTCTTCATTGCCGACCGCGCGACGACGAAGCAGGTCAACGAGCTGCGCGTCCTGCTCGAGTCGGACGAGCGCGTGAAGCCGGGCGGCATCACGTTCATCTCGAAAGCCGAGGCGCTCGAGATCATGCGCAAGCGCAACCCCGAGCTGACCGCGAACCTCGCCTCGAACCCGTTGCCCGCGTCGTTCGACGTCGTGCCGGTGCGCGGGGAGGACACCGAGGGGATCGCGACCGGAGTCCAGAAGGCCCGGCTCGCCGCCGTCGACGAGGTGCGCTATGGCAAGGAGGTCTCGCAGCGGATCCTCGCGATCGCGCGCGCGATCCAGATCGTCTTCCTGATCGCGGTCTTCGTGCTCCTCGCAGCGTCGACGATCCTCATCGCGAACACGATCAGGCTCTCGGTGCACGCGCGCCGCCGCGAGATCGAGGTGATGAAGCTGGTCGGTGCGTCCAACTGGTACGTCCGGGGGCCGTTCATGCTCGAAGGGCTGCTGACCGGGCTCGCGGGCTCGATCGCCGCCGTGCTTCTCCTGTTCGTCAGCCGCGAGATCGCGATCCCGCAGATCCTCGGGCACATCCAGGACGACGCCGACGTGAAGGCGATGGCGTTCGCATGGACCGCGCTGATCCTGGTCATGGGCGGCCTTGCGATCGGCGCTGTCGGCTCGGGGCTCACGCTCCGCCGCTTCCTGCGCGTCTAAGACGATTCCTGTCGATCGCCGGCGGTCGCGTCCGTCGTATGAGGACGACAGATCACCGACACGAGAGGAGCGACGATGAAGTACCTGCTGATGGTCTGCTGGGGAACCGACGTGATGGACGCTCAGACGGAGCCTGAGCCTGGCGACGAGACCGAGGAGGAGAGCTTCCCGTGGCTGGACGACCTCCAGGCGCGGGGGATCTGGGTGACGGGCGACCAGATCGCGCCGCCCCGCCGGGCGCGGTCGGTTCGCGTGCGCGACGGCAAGACGCTCGTGACGGACGGCCCGTTCGCCGAGACGAAGGAGGCGGTCGGCGGGTTCGACATCATCGAGTGCGGGAGCCTCGAGGAGGCCGTCGAGATCGCCGCTGCACACCCGATCGCGCAGTTCGGGACGATCGAGGTGCGGCCGTTCTGGGGTACCTGACCGCGGGGCGGGGCGGGGCGCGGCGCTGGCGAGGCCGGGGCGTTACCGTTCTTCCCGTGGTGGCGAGCAGCCGTCTCGAGCGGGGGCGCGAGGCCTACACGCGGCGATCGTGGCGAGACGCGCACGAGTCTCTGTCGGCTGCCGACCGCGCGGCTCCGCTCGAGCCGGCCGATCTCGAACTGCTGGCCACGTCCGCGTTCATGCTCGGCCGCGACCACGAGTACATCGACATCCTCGAGCGCGCACACGACGCCTACCTCGAGCGAGGGGAACCGCTGCACGCCTTTCGGTGCGCCTTCTGGTGCGGGATCATCCTCCTGACCCGAGGCGAGGTCGGGCCGGGCAGCGCGTGGGTCGGCCGCGCGCAGCGCTTGTGCGAAGGACAGCCGGACGACTCCATCGAGCGCGGCTATCTCCTCATGCCGCTCGTGTTCAGGCACGAGGCCGCGGGCGAGTTCGAGGAGGCGGCCGCGGTCGCCGGCAAAGCCGCGGAGATGGCGGGGCGCTTCGGGGAGGCGGACGGCTTCGCACTGTCCAGCTATGCGCAGGGCTCCATGCTCATCAAGGCAGGCCGGGTGCCCGAGGGGCTCGCCGC
>DASUCI010000050.1:0-2478 GCA_035762825.1 Gaiellaceae bacterium
TGCTCGGCCAGCGTGGTCTTTCCGTACCCGGCCGGCGCGACGAGCATCCGCACGCGCGCCTTCGAGTCGTCGAGGATCGCGAACAGCCGCGGCCGCTCGACGATCCTGCGCTTGCGGATCCGGACCTGTGGGGCTGCCGCAGTCGTCGCCTTCTCCTGACGGACACTGAATCGACGCGCCGACCCTAACACTCGGAGATGCCCGCGACGACGCCGTCGCGGGCACCATCCGGGTCAGCGGGGTAGCCGGGCCGCAACCATGTATCGGCGCCCCGCAGACAGCGGATCCTCGCCCGTCAGCAATCGGAACGCGATCGGAATCTGCCGGCGTCGACGCACCCCGAGCTTCTGCCGAAGCACATCGCAATGCGCCTTCGCCGTTCTGGGGGAGATCCCGAGGCGTACCCCGACCTCGTCGTTCGAGCAGCCCGCTGCGATCAGCTCGACCACCTCACGCTGCCTCGGCGTGATGGGAGCCATCTTCTTCTCCGTGGCCAGTTCGATCATGGCTACGAAGCTACTCCCTCGTTCGAGGGACGACCATTGGCTCGGGGGTGTAAGGGGCGGTGTAACCGCGGTTGAATCCTCTCGCGACGCGCTGACGGGCAGACTTCTCCCACGGTGGCCGCCATGAATCCACGCTCGAGCAATCGCCCGTCGGGCCGCGCGGTCGTACTCGCGTTCGGCCTCGCAATCGCCGTCGCAGTCGCGCTGGTCGCGGTCGCGCTCGTTGGACGCGGCGACTCGAGCGAGCCGGCCACGGAGACGCCGGTCGTGAACTTTGCCGGCATCCCGCAGGACGGCCGCGTGCTGGGCGCGCCGGATGCGACGGTGATGCTGATCGAGTGGGCGGACCCCCAGTGCCCCGGCTGCCGTTTCTACACGGAGGAGTTCCTCCCGACCGTGGTCGACGAGTACGTGCGTCCGGGGAGGCTCAACACGCAGTTCCGGGGATTCCCGTTCATCGGGGACGACTCCGTGAAGGGGTACCGCTTCCTCCTCGCCGCGGCAGAGCAGGACAGGCTCTGGAACCTGCAGGAGGCGATGTATCGCAACCAGGGCGACGAGAACGACGGCTGGGTGACCGACGACCTGATCCGTGAGCTCGCTGCCGGGATCACGGGCCTCGACGTCGAGCAGCTGTTCGCGGACGCCGGCCGCGCGGACATCGTGACCGAGGCCGAGGAAGCGGCAGCCACGGCGGAGGCCGCAGGAATCGAGGGAACGCCGACGCTCCAGATCGCGATCGGCGACGCCGATCCGTACACGATCCAGTTCGGCGACCTCGATCAGCTGCGCGCCGCGCTGGACGACGCCCTCGACGGGTGACCGACCGCTCGCTGCGCCTCGCCGCGGGACTCGTAGCACTCGCAGGGGTTGCGGTCGCCGGCTACCTGAGTTGGGTGCACATCGACGACGCGGCGCTCGTCTGCGTCGCGGGCGGCGGCTGCGAGACCGTGCAGGAGTCGGAGTACGCGGAGATCGCCGGCGTCCCCGTCGCCATGCTCGGCCTCGGCGCGTACGCGGTGCTTCTCGCGCTGGTCGTCTTCGACGGCCCGAACGCTCGGTTGGCCGCCGCGATGCTCGCGCTCGTGGGGCTCGTGTTCAGCATGTACCTGCTCGCACTGCAGCTCTTCGTGATCGACGCAGTCTGCGCGTGGTGTCTCGCGAACGACGTGGTGATCGCGCCGTTGCTTGCTGTGCTGACCGCGCTGAGGCTCAGGTCATAGGGACCTGGCGCAGCACCCTCGGCGCGACTCGGTCGAGGATCTCCGAGAGGCTGTCGCCGGTGCACGTCAGGCCGTGGTTCCGCAGCCCGATCACCGCATGCGCCGGATCCGGCTCCTCCGCGACGAGGTCCGCCACCGCGACCGCGAGCTGCTGCGTCCCGCACGGGTAGTTCACGTCTGTCGCCGCGATGCCGTCCATCCAGGCGTGGATGTGCAGGATCGCGCCGACCTCGGGATGTGCCTGGTAGATCATCCAGTGCTCGATCGCGTCGACCGAGACGCGCCTGGGCTCGATGCCGGGCGGAACGCTGAGGACGATCACGCCGCGGTCGTCGTCGAAGTCCTTGACCATGAGGATGTCGCGCCCGACCGACTCGAGCTTCGACTTGTCGACCCCGCTGGCGCTCATCCAGAAGCGCGTCTCGTCCTTGCGCGCGGAGAGGTTGCCGTACGAGAGACCGCCGACCGAGTACAGGCGCATGACGTGCCGGAGGTCGCGCCCGGAGAGGTACTCCTCGACCGGGAAGGGCGACGGGAGGAGGTCGAGCTCGTCGAGGCGGCGGCCCGACTCGCTGATGTCGGCGGTGACCTCGTCGCCGTCCCAGAGCTCCGGTTCGAGATCCGGGATCCACTCGTTGTCGATCACGAGGCGTGAGGTCGCGAGCGGCTCGAGCCGTTCATAGATCGCTGCCGGATCCTCGGACACGTGGTACGTCCCCTGCTCCATCGTCGTGAACCACACGCCCTTG
>DASUCI010000051.1:0-7720 GCA_035762825.1 Gaiellaceae bacterium
CGACTGTCCGCGACCGAGAGCAGCACGCCGAAGCGGCCCCCACCGATTCGGCACGGCAGGTCGCGTGGGCCGCAGACGTCGTCGAGCACGCGTGCCACCGTCGCCAGCACCTCGTCCGCTGCGAGATGACCGATACGCGCGTTGATCGTGGTCAGGCGGTCGACGTCGAGGACGAGGAGCGCCAGCGGCTCCCGGCGGCCGCGGGCTCGGCCGATCTCGCGATCGAGCAACGCGTGGAACGCAGGCCGGTCGTAGAGATCGGTGAGCGGATCGCGGTCGGGCACGGGGTCCGGCTCGCGGAGCTCGAGCGACGTCTCGAGCGCCGGGCGGGTGATGCTGAGGACGTTCTCGAGCGAGGTGATGTCGATCTCGCTGAACTGACGGTCCGGTGTTCGCGTGAGCACGGCGAGCATGCCCGGCTCGCTCGCCGAGTCGAGGAGCGGGATGGCCAGACCGTTCCGGATCGGGTTTCCGTCGCGCGGGGTCGTGTCGTCGCCGTTGAACGAGACCTGGATCGCGCGGGCGCCGCGGTAGTCCGGTATGCCGAGCCCGCCGACCTGCGCGACCTCGCTCTGGGAGAGGCCTACCGTCGCGAGGATCGGCTCCTGCTTCGTCCCGACGATCGCAACGGCGGCGTCGGCGGCGGTCTGCTCGCGCGCCAGCTCGAGGACTCGTACGACGTTCGAGTGGTCGGGCCCTTCGACGGCGGGCGGTGCATCGACGGGCGTTCCGGAGATCGCGGCGGTGATCCGCGCCGGCAGGGTCTGGTTGAGAGCGTCGCTCAGCGTCTGTGCGAACTCCGCGAGGCGGTGGTCATAGCGCTGGAGCATCGTCGCGACGACCTCCTCGTGCCGTCCGAGCATGCGACGAAGCGCGAGGACGAGGAGGAGGAGGCACGTGGCCCCGAGAAGGAGCGCGAGGATGGAGAGCACGATGGCGGCATCTGACTCTGGCACGCGCGTTTATTACTAGCTGCGGCATCGGTCGACATCGCCGCGCAGGGAATGCGACGAGCCCTTCGTGCCCGCAACCTGCGGCGTCACGAATCCGACCGGACCGACGGGTACGGTGATCGTCGATCGGTGACGACCGTTCCGGACATCCCCGTCGTGCAGGTTCCGGCTCTCGAGGCCGACGGTGTCGTGCAGGAGGGAGCGCGGATCTCCCCCGGGAGCATCTGGGCCGTCGACATTCCGCACGCCCGGCGCATCACGCCCGTGACACTTGCGGCGCTCGGCGTCGCCGCCGGGATCGCCGCCATGGCGCTCGGTGTCGCGGCGGTCGTCTACGCCGGCTCGTCCGACTCCCCCTCGCCCTCACCGCAGACGTCGGTGCCTGCGGCCGATACTGGCCCCGCAGCGCCCTCTCGAGCATCGGCGGCCCTGCCGGCCGTCGAGCGGCGGGCGCTCGCGCTCCTCGCGAAGCCGAGCACCGAGCGGATCGTGTTTCGCGGCGCACGCGGGCTCGTTCTGGCCGTGGGGAGCGGAGGTCGTGCGGCGATCCTGATCCGCGGTCTCGCACCCACGCCCGCGGGCACGCCCTACAACGCGTGGATCGTCGGTCGCGGCGGCTCAGGTGTGCCGGTCCGAGCCGCTCGCTTCACGGCGACCGAACGTGCCGTCTTCCTCGGCACTCGCCTCGGCCCGCGAACGAGCGTCGTCGTCTCGACGGGTCGACCGGTCGCCGGCTCGCCGGCCGGCAATCGCGTCGTGGCGCTCCGCGGCTAGTAGGAGGGCTCCGAGTCCTGGCGCCGGGCTTCCGGGTCCGTGCGGACCTCGCCGGCTCGCGCGATGTCGGCGCGGTCCTTGCCCAGCTCCTTCGCGCGGTAGAGCGCGGCGTCGGCGCGCTCGAAGAGGCTCGCGGGCGTGTCGCCGTGCAAGAGCTCGGCGATGCCGCCCGAGAGTCGGAGCCGCTGCTCGTCGGGCCCGAGCGCCGTGCCGCGCATCGAGTTGTGGACGCGCCGAAAGAGCTGCTCTCCGTCCTCGGCCGCGGACTCCGGCATGATCACCGCGAACTCGTCGCCTCCGATGCGGCTGGCGACGTCGACCGAGCGAACGGCCTCGCGCAGGCGATCCGCGGCCTGTGCGAGCACCCGGTCCCCGGCGAGGTGCCCGACCTGGTCGTTGATGGACTTGAAGTCGTCCAGGTCGAAGACGATGAGCGTGAGCTTGCGCTGGTAGCGGTGCGCGCGTGTGACCTCGCGGCGGAGCGTCTCCTGGAAGTAGCGCTGGTTGAAGAGGCCGGTGAGCGCGTCGGTCTCCGCAAGCTTCCTGGCCTCGCCGTACCGGCGCGCGTTCTCTATCGCCGAGATCGAGCTCGCCGCCAGGTGCTCTGCCTGCTCGACGTCCTGCGGGCTCGGCTCGTGGTCGGGAGTGCGCCAGAACAACGAGAGCGTGCCCACCGGGCGCAGCTCGCGACCCATCAGCGGGATGAACGCACCGCCCCGGATCAGCTCGAGGTCCGGGCCGTCGCGATCGCGTCCGTACCGATAGCTGACCGTGATCGTGCTCGGCAGCGTTCCGACGACACCCGAGGTCGGTGGGCGTGCGGACTCGTCGGCGGTCATTCCGCGCGTCACGACCGCGGGGGCACCGTCCTGGCGCTCGACGACCATCATCGCCGCGTCGAAGCCCGGGATCTCCATCGCTGCGTCGAGCACGCGGTCCATCAGCTCCTCGAGATCGATCGAGCCTCCGAGCTCGCCGAAGAGCCGGTTCCGGCGGCTCTCCTGCTCGGCGCGCTCGAGCGCGCCCGAGAGCTCCCCTGCCAGCGCGTCCATCTTGCTCCGCATCTCGTCGACCGCGCGGACGAGGTCCTCCTGGGGAGCCGCGGACGGTTGTCGGCGGCTCACCACGACGGCGACGACGACGGCCGCGGCCACGAGGGCCGCGGCGATGATCACGATCGTGGTCGCCACGCGATGTGCCAGCTCATTCGGACTACATCTCCTTGTACTCACGCAAACGGGGGATGCAACCTCGAACGAGGTACCCCGAGCGCACTGTACTGTCCTTATCGGCGCAGAACGGAATCCGCGAGTGCGGACTCCGTTCGCGCAGATCCCTGAAGCCGTCCGCTTCGCGGCCGGGTCGCTCCGTTTCGCCAACGCCTCTAATCGAGCTCGGGTCGGCGGCGGCCGGGGACGGCCAGGACCACGGTGCCTGGACCTGCTTGCTTCGCCTGCCAGAGCGCGTGCTCCGCACGCCCGAGCGCGGTCTGCGCTCCGTCGCGCTCGACGAGCTCGGTGATGCCGGCGGTGAGCCGGATGCCGGCAAGCTCTTCGATCTCGTCCTGTCCGTGCAGGCTGCCGACCAGCGCCTCGGCGTCGTCCGCGGTGGCCCCCGAGAGCACGAGGACGAACTCGGTGGCGCTCAGGCGGAGCACGGTCCCGGTACCGACGCTCTCCGACAGCCGTGTCGCCACCCTGCCGAGGGCCGCGTCCGCCGACTCCCGGTCGAGGTCGGAGAGCTCCTCGTGCCCCTCGACGTGGATCGCGACGAAGGCGAGCGAACGCCCGAAGGGGCGAGCGTCGACGATCTCGCGCGCGACCGCTTCGAGCACATCCTGGCGCAACGCGTCCGCCGTCTCGACCAGATGGGCCTGCACGGCGGGAGGGGCGACCGTCGCCGGGCGAGGAACGAAACGCGGTGCGGGGAACCCCGCGCGCAACGTCTGGGCGGACGGCGACAGCGCCGCTTCGGCGCGCGCCTCGAGTGCCTCGACCGACTCTTCGGGCTGCAACTCGACGTGCCCGACCGTGATCGACGGCTGGCGTGTCCCGAACTCGCGCCGTGCCTCTTCCCGGAGCCGCTTCGTCAGGACGGTGGCACCCGACTCGCGCGTCTCGGGCAGCAGGATCGCGAACTCGCGGTCGCCGCGCCTGCACGAGATGTCGCTTCGCCGCGTCACGCGCGTGAGGAGTCGCGCGAAGTGGTCGACACTCGTCGGGCTTCCCGTAGTGGTCGTCTCCGAGCCGTTCGAGATGCCGACGAGCACGACCGACAGCGGGCGCCCCGTCCTGCCGGCGCGGGCGACCTCGCGGCCGAGCTCGACCTCGTAACCGCGGCGGTTGGCGACCCCGGTCTCCGGGTCGAGGAGGAGGCGCGCCTCGACGTCTGCGAAGCGGCGAGCGTTCGCAATGCCCGGCGCGACCTCGACGAGGAGCTCGTGCAGGATCGTGGCGTGCTCCGGCCGGAAGGCGTTCGGCGCCGTCGCGTACGCGACGAGCGTGCCGGGGACGCCGGCGGACGCTCCGAGCGGCGCGACGACCGCCGAGTGGAACGACTCGTCGTCGGGCTCACCCGCCGGGCTGTACGTCCAGTCGATGGTCGCGGCGCGGAACGATCGTGCCTCGAGCGGCGCCAGCGTCCACCCGGCGAGGTCGCCACCCGCGTGTGACCCGGCCGTTGCGACGACCGGCCGGCCGCCGGGGCCCTCGACACGCAGTACGACGGCGTCTGCGCCCGTCCGCGCGGCCGCCTCGGCGACGACGTCGTCGACCAGAGCGTCGAAGTCGAGCGTGAGCGGTTGCAGCCGCTGCCGTTGCGTCGCGACGACCCGCTCGACCGACCGCTCGACGCCGGCCGCGATCGTGTCGAGATGGCTGCCGAGCCGGTCGAGCACGAGCTCGAGACGCCGCTCGGCGTCCTGCCGCGACCGGCGCACGGCAAGGACGGCAAGCCCGCAGGCCACCAGTACCGCGCACGCCGCGACAACCCCGATCACCATCGCACCTGAAGCTCCTCCTCGCCCTGCGCACTGTATGCGGCCGCCGACGGCTTTTCCACGGGCAGTCTGCTACCATCCCGCGGCCGGTTGGCGCGGTGCTGCTTGCCCGCCAGCCCTTTCTCTGTGAGGAAATCGACCGACCAGACGTAGGAGCCAGCGCGTGCCCACAGTCAACCAGCTCGTCCGCAAGGGGCGGACGACACCGAAGGTGAAGACGAAGACCCCGGCTCTCCGGGGAGCGCCGCAGAAGCGCGGCGTCTGCACGCGCGTGTACACGACCACCCCGAAGAAGCCGAACTCCGCGCTGCGCAAGGTCGCGCGCGTCCGGCTCACGAACGGCGTCGAGGTCGGCGCGTACATCCCGGGCGAGGGCCACAATCTGCAGGAGCACTCGGTCGTGCTCGTACGCGGCGGCCGCGTCAGAGACCTCCCGGGCTTCCGCTACAAGGTCATCCGTGGCGGCCTCGACTCCGCGGGCGTCACGGAGCGCCGCCAGGCGCGCTCGAAGTACGGAGCGAAGAAGGCCTAGCGATGCCCCGCCGCGCAGAGATCCAGCCACGCACCATCGAGGCCGACGCCGTCCATGGCTCGGTGCTCGTCGCGCAGCTCGTGAACCGCCTGATGCTGAACGGCAAGAAGTCGATCGCCGAGCGCACGGTGTACGACGCGCTGGCAGTCGCGGCCGAGAAGACCGGCAAGCCGCAGCTCGAGGTCCTCGAGCAGGCCGTGAAGAGCGTCACGCCGGTACTCGAGGTTCGCTCCCGTCGCGTCGGCGGCGCGAACTATCAGGTGCCGGTCGAGGTGCCGCAGCGCCGCGCGCGGACGCTGGCCCTGCGCTGGATCGTCCAGGCAGCGCGCGACCGGCGCGAGAAGGGCATGTCCGCGAAGCTCGCCGGCGAGCTCGTGGACGCGCTGAACCAGCAGGGTGGCGCGTACAAGAAGAAGGACGACATCTACCGGATGGCGCAGGCCAACAAGGCCTTCGCGCACTACCGCTGGTAGTCGAGTGATGTCTGCCGTAGCGACACCGGTCGGGCTCGACCGCGTCCGGAACATCGGGATCATGGCCCACATCGACGCGGGCAAGACCACGACGACCGAGCGGATCCTCTACTACACCGGGCGCACCCACAAGATGGGCGAGGTGCACGAGGGCGCCGCGACGATGGACTGGATGGCGCAGGAGCAGGAGCGCGGCATCACCATTACCTCGGCGGCGACGACCGCAGAGTGGCGCGACCATCGCATCAACATCATCGATACGCCCGGGCACGTGGACTTTACCGTCGAGGTCGAGCGCAGCCTGCGCGTCCTCGACGGGGCCGTTGCCGTCTTCGACTCGGTCGCAGGCGTGCAGCCGCAGTCCGAGACCGTCTGGCGGCAGGCCGACCGCTACGGCGTCCCTCGCATCGCGTTCATCAACAAGATGGACCGCACCGGCGCCGACTTCGACGCGGCCGTGCAGTCGATGCGCGACCGCCTGGGCGCGCGCCCCGTGCCGATCCACGTCCCGATCGGCAGCGAAGAGGGCTTCTCGGGGATCGTCGACCTCGTCGAGATGAGGGGGATCGTCTACTCGAACCCGCTCGGAACGGAGTTCGCCGTCGAGGACGTCCCGGCGAACCTGGCCGACGCGGCTCACGAGGGACACCACAACCTGATCGACCTGATCGCGGAGTTCGACGACGAGCTCATGGAGACGTACCTCGAGGACGAGTCCTCGGTGACGCCGGAGATGATCCGGCGTGCGCTCCGGAGAGGGACGCTCACAGGTGAGATCACGCCGGTCCTCGCGGGGTCGGCGTTCAAGAACAAGGGCGTGCAGGCGCTCCTCGACGCGATCGTCGACTATCTGCCGAGCCCGCTGGACGTCCCGCCCGTCCAGGGCGTCGACCCGAAGTCGGAGGCGGAGGAGACGCGTCCGCCCGACTACGACGCGCCGTTCGCCGCGCTCGCCTTCAAGGTCATGAGCGATCCATACGTCGGCAAGCTCACGTACTTCCGTGTCTACTCGGGCCAGGTCAAAGCCGGCGACCGCGTGCTCAATACGACGAACGGCAAGACCGAGCGGCTCGGCCGCATCCTCCAGATGCACGCCAACCACCGCGAGGAGCGCGAGGAGATCGGCGCGGGCGAGATCGCCGCAGCCGTCGGGCTCAAGTTCACGACGACGGGCGACACGATCGCCGCCGACTCGGCACCGATCGTGCTCGAGTCGATGTCGTTCCCGGATCCGGTCATCTCCGTCGCGATCGAGCCGCGCACGAAAGCCGACCAGGACAAGCTCGCGACCGCACTTCAGCGCCTCGCCGAGGAGGATCCGACCTTCCGCGTCTCGTCGGACGAGGAGACCGGGCAGACGCTCATCGCGGGGATGGGCGAGCTGCACCTCGAGATCATCGTCGACCGCCTGCAGCGCGAGTTCTCCGTCGACGGCAACGTCGGACGCCCGCAGGTCGCATACCGCGAGACGATCACGACGCCGGCCGAGAAGATCCAGGGCAAGTTCGTCCGCCAGACGGGCGGCTCGGGACAGTACGGCGACGTCGTCGTCAACCTCTACCCGAACCCGGGCGAGGGGTACGCGTTCGACGACAAGATCGTCGGCGGGAAGATCCCGAAGGAGTACATCCCCGCCGTCAACCAGGGGATCCAGGAGGCGATGAGCTCCGGAATCGTCGCCGGCTATCCCGTTGTCGACGTCAGGATCGAGCTCACGGACGGGTCGTACCACGAGGTCGACTCGAGCGAGCGCTCCTTCAAGATCGCCGGCTCGATGGCGTTCAAGGAGGGCATGAAGCGCGCCAAGCCGAAGCTCCTCGAGCCGGTCATGGCCGTCGAGGTCGTGACGCCGGACGAGTACCTCGGCGACGTCATTGGTAACCTGAACGGCCGTCGTGGCCGGGTCGAGCAGCTCGAGCCGGTCGGTGGGTCGCAGTCGGTGAAGGCGAGCGTTCCGCTCTCCGAGATGTTCGGCTACGCGACCGACCTG
>DASUCI010000052.1:0-14792 GCA_035762825.1 Gaiellaceae bacterium
AGCACCACGGACTCTGCCGGAGGCGACTGCGGACCGGATCAGAACCCCGGAGACCCGGAGGCCGCAGAGGACGAGATCATCGACTGCGAGATCGCCGCGGTGATCACGCTGAACGACGCGGTTACGGACCTGGGCACTGTCGGGCAGGTCGGAATGCAGCTGTGGGCCGGCGGAGCCGTGACGGCCGACGCCACGCCGGCAGCGGGGGACGTTCCGCTCGTCGCGCCCGGCGCTGACGCCCAGCCGAACGGCACGCCCGACGTGGACGAAGTGCTGCACTCGATCCGGATCGCCGAGCTCGTCGGCGAGGAGGGCGGGTTCTGGCAGTTCACGGTCAAGCCCATTCCGGACCTCGCCGGCACCGACTTCGCCGACGCGGCGGCATCCGCCTGCGCCCTCGCAGCGACGCTCTCGACGCCGACGAAGCAGGTCGTCTTCGTCTCCGACGGAGTCGCGAACGTGGGCGCCGACGTCACGACGGCGCTTCCCTGCGGCGCGGTCGTCTTCAACACGTTCGCAGTCGGCCCGTTGTCGTCGTGTGCGGGCGACCCGAGCGGGCGCGGAAGCCTGCAGGAGATCGCGACCCTCACGGGCGGGACGTGCACCGAGGTCGACGATCCGACGGACCTCCCGGACGAGATCATTCCCGCGATCGTCCAGTCGCAACTGACGGAGGTCGCGGTCAGCCTCGACCAGACCGTGAACGGGTCCTCCGACAGCGCGTTCGTGGCTCTCACGAACGCCAACATCGCGCCCGACCTGCCACAGCAGGGACCGGCGAGCGTCAACTGGAACACGGTGTTCGGCCCGTTGGCGCCGGGTGACTACGAGGTGTGCGCGAGGGCAACTGGATCGGACGGAGGTGGCACGGGGAACGTGATCGAGTGCAGCACGTTCCACGTCAACGCACCGCCCGATTGCAGTGCTCTCGAGACGAACCTGACGAGGCTCTGGCCTCCCAACCACACGCTGAGGCTCGTGACCGTCACGGGCGCGAGCGACCCCGAAGGTGACGACCTCGTCACCGCAGTCACAGGGGTGACGCAGGACGAGCCGGTGAACGGTCTCGGGGACGGGGACACGTCCCCGGACGCCGTGCTCGGACCACTCTCCAACCAGGTGCGCCTCCGCGCTGAGCGGAGCGGCACTGGTGACGGACGGGTCTACCGGATCGCGGTCACGGTGACCGACGAGTTCGGTCTCACGTGTAACGGGACGCTGAGGGTCGCGGTCCGGCACGACCAGGCCCACGCGGCGATCGACTCGGCTCCACCGAGCTTCAACTCGCTGCTGCCGTAACGCGACGGACAACGTGTGAAGGAGGGCCCGGACACGGGCCCTCCTTCATCTCTTGCGCCGCCGCCGCCGCGTAGTTCCGTGAGCGCGCTTGACTAGGCGGTCATACGGCCGACGACGCTGTACTTCCTCACCGACGTGCGCTTGCCCGGCGTGTCGTCCGTGGGCATGGCGCTGAGTGCGGCGTCGCCGGTCACGTAGTCCGCCTCGTTGTCGAAGAACACGATCGCGAGCGACTCTTCCGCATCGGCGTCGTGCAGGAGCAGGATCTCCGTCGCCGGCACCTCGTTCGGCCGCTCGCCCGACTCGATCTCCCCCTTGATCTGCTCGATGCGATCCCTGCCGACGCCTTCGAAGGACACCACGCGTGCGATTGCCATCCCGAGCCTCCCTGGTCGCTTTGGGAAAGCCTAGTGGTCTACAGTCGCGCGTCGTGCGCGTCCTCTTCGCGTCCACGCAGGGAGCCGGCCACTTCGGGCCGCTGATCCCGTACATCGACGCGGCGGTGCGCGGCGGGCACGAGACGCTCGTCGTCGGACCGCCGACGCTCAAGGCCAGGGGCTACGAGTTCACCTCCGGGGCGTCGCCGCCGGACGAGCTCCTCGGGCCGCTGTGGGGGCGGATGTCGTCGCTGCCTCCGGGACAGGGCGACCTCGTCGTCGTCGGCCAGATCTTCGCGGTGTTGAATGTCGACGCGATGCTCCCGACGCTCGAGCAGGTGATCGAGGAGTGGAAACCCGATCTCGTGGTGCGCGAGGCCGCCGAGTATGCGTCTGCGATCGCCGCCGAGCGGCGGGCCGTTCCTCACGTCCGCGTCTCGATAGGGGTCGCGCTCGTCGAGGAGGCCGCCATCGCGGTCGCCGCCCCCGCGCTCGAGGAGCGGCAGCCGGGCATCGTCCAGCGGATCGTGGACTCGCCGTACCTGTCGTACTTCCCGGCCGGAGTCGATCCCTCGCCGTTCCCGGTGACCCGCTACCGGCACCCGGCGACCGAGGCGACGCCGGCGGCGCTGCCGGACTGGTGGCCGGGCGACGAGCGGCCGCTCGTCTACGTGAGCTTCGGCAGCGTCGCCGCGACGTTTCCGCCGGCGGCGCAGGTCTACGGCGCCGCTCTTGCGGCGGCTGCCGCGCTTCCCGTTCGCGTGCTCCTCACGCTGGGCGGGAACGAGCTCGAGCTCGGCGACATCCCGTCGAACGTGCACGTGGAGAGCTGGGTGTCGGAGCCGGACGTGCTCGCGGGCGCTTCGGCCGCCGTCGGCCACGGCGGGACCGGCACGACGCTGAGCGCGCTCGCGGCGGGCTGCCCGCTCGTCGTGGTGCCGCTGTTCGGCGATCAGCCGTCCAACGCCGTTCGCGTCGCGGTCTCGGGCGCGGGTGTCGCTTCCTCCGTCGACCAGATCGGCGAGCGCACCCGCCTCGTGCTCGACGACGAGCGCTATCGCGACACGGCGCGGGCGATGGCCGAGGCGATGCGGGCGCATCCGCCCGTCGACGACTTCTTCGCCGACTACGGAGCCTGAGCGGCGCGGGTTGCCTCGACGGCGCGCCGCGCCTCGAGCTCGTACGGGTTCGAGCGGTAGCGCGTCGTCAGCTGCTTCCAGCTCATGTGCAGCGCACGGTGCTGGCCCTGCCAGATGTGGCACAGCTCGTGCGTGACGAGGTCGTCCGACGGGCTCGGCTCTTTCAGCAGGATCGTCCGCCAGAACGCGTAGCCGCGGTAGCGGCGGAACCCGGGGATGCGGAAGAACCACGGCGTGACGCGGATGCGCACGCGGTCCATGCGCACCGGCTCGGGGTAGTAGTCGAGCGTGTCGAGACGGGCTTTCGCGCGCGCGAGGGTCGCGCCGAGCTCGTCAGCCACTCAAGGCCGGCGTGAGCACCATGACCGGGCTCCCGTCCTGCGCCTGCAGGTAGCCGTACTCGTAGATCCGCGAGCGGGTGGTGCGGTCGATGACGCTCTGCTCGTCGGCCTGGATCTCTCCGACCCCCGGGGTCAGCGGCGCCGTCAGCGTCTCGTCGAGCGGACGGTCGAGCTCCGCACGCACGTCGCCGCGCTCGACGAAGACCGCGGTCGCAGCCTGCCCGTCCGCGCGTGGCGGCAGCAGCACGAGCGTCGAATCGATCCCGTCGAGGTAGTGGAACGAGTACAGCGCGAGCTCGAGGGCTTCGCGGCGCAGGAGCTGTCCGCGCTCGGGCGTCGGCTTGCCCTCCGGGATCGAGCACGCGCTGCCGAGTCCGCAGAGCGTGTACATGACGGTGTTGGCCGCGTTGAGGGTGTCGATGTCGTCGGATTCGGCGCGGCCCGCGGTCGTGTCCGGGCGGACGGCGATCGCGGGAACGCGGAAGCTCGATCCGTCGGGGCCCGTGACGGTCGGCGGGCCTGCATACGTGACTGCGACGAGCGCCTTGCCGCTCGGCAGCCGGTACTGGTCACCGACGTGGTCGGCGATCTGGGCGGAGCGGCGTTCCACGCTGCCGGTGGGCTCCCACGCCGACCAGGCGGGAGCGGGGGCAGGGCTCCCGCGGCCGACGAGGACGAGCAGCGTCCCCACGCCCGCGCCGGCGACGACGGCGAGCAGGACGTAGAACGCTGCGAAGCGGCTCCGGTAGGCGAGGCGGCGCGCGCGGTCGGCGCGCGTCTCGGGGCGAGCGACGATCGAGCTCCCCATTCCGTCGCGCGAGACCGGCTTCGCGTCGGCCGCCGCCTTGCCCATCACATCGTCGGCCACGAGCTCTCCTCGGCCAGGTCGACCTCCGGGATCGTGATCTTGGACTCGTCGAGCAGGTTCAGGAGCTCGTCGCCGAAGAGCTCGCGCCGCGCGTCGAGCACGTCGGCGATGTGCTCGACCGCCTCGCGGTTGTGGATGACGAGGTTGTAGGCCGCGACGTACGCCTGCCCCACGAGCTGGCACGCGATCGCGCGCTTGCCGCTGTCCCCGAGCACCGATGCGATGGGGTTCTCGCTGAACGGCCCGCCGCCGGCCGTGCGATTGATCATCTGCACGCCGATCTTCTCGAAGCGCTCGAGGATGCGGTCGCGCGCCTCCTCCTCGGTCTCGTCGTCCCGCGGCGTGATCGCGAACGGCTCCGGGCCCATTCCCGACGCCCCGACCATGAATGCGGCCTGCACGGTCACGCTCTGGAGGTCGCCGCCGACGCCGTTCGAGTTTTCGCCGTAGAACACGCGCTCCGCGGCCATCGCGCCGAGTGCCCACACGAGCCGCGCGAACTCCTCGGAGCGGAAGCGGCTGAAGCGCTCCTCCTTCTCGAGCGCCTGGTGGTGCCCGAGCGCGCCCCCTCGCATCCGGATGGAGAGCCGCGTTGACTCCGCGCCCTTCAGGTAGGCATGGCCGGCGGCGGCATGGCCAGCCTCGTGAATGGCTACGGCGCGGCTCTCCTCCGGGATGTACTCGACGCCGACTGCGGTCCCGGCTTCGAGCGTGGTCATCGCCTCGACCAGGTCGTCCCAGGTCAGGGCATCGCGATTCGAATGGTGTGCGATCGTGAGCGCCATCGACGTCACCTGCTCGAGCATCGCGGGCGCATAGCCGTTCGTGACCCGCGCGATCTCCTCACGGCGGTGCGGCTGGTCGAGCTCCTGCTCGTGCGAGACCTTGCCCAGGTAGAGGTCGAGGATGTCGAGTCGGTCCTGCTTGGTGGGCGTGCGGAACCAGACGTGGCGCCCCATGCGTCCCGGGCGTGTGAGCGCGGGGTCGAGCCGGTCGACGGGCACGTTGGTCGCGCCGATGAAGTAGATCTGCTCCCTGCGCGGACGGGCGCCGGGGAGACGGAGCGACATGCGGCCGAGTCGCCGCGGGACGATGTAGACGCCGTCGAGGAGCGTGTTCGCCTTGTTCGTGAAGAACTTCTTGAAGAACGGCGGGTTGTCGATGCCGTCCATGACGACGAGCAGCTGGTTCAGCGCGAGCGAGCCGCCGCCCATCCCGCCAGGGAACATGAAGTTCAACGTGTTGTTCAGGCGCGCGGCGACGGACGCTGCGCCGGAAGACTGCGGAGCGCGCTCGGCGAAGAGGCGCTCACGCCAGCGGCGGCTCTCGAGGATGAGGTCGCCGGAAGGATTGAGCGCGCCCTGCGGCCCGTACCAGAGCAGGTCGTGCACGTCGACCGGCTGGGACGCTCCCGCAGCGCCGCCGAAGCCGGGGTTGAGCGCCTGGCGGCGCATGCCCACGGCGTCGATCTCGTCGATGAACACGATGCACTGACCGCCCCACTTGCGGGCGAGCCGCTTGGCGCGACGCGCGAGCACGCGCACGACGATCGCGTCGATGCCGATGAACGTCGCGGCGAAGCCGGAGCCGGGGATGGAGATGAACGGCGAGTTGAAGCCGGTCGCGAGCGCCTTCGCGAGCATCGTCTTGCCGGTGCCCGGGGCGCCCAGGAACAGCAGGCCGCGCTCGCGCTTGCCGCCTGCGCGCTCGAACGCCTCGCCGGACTGCCAGATGGAGACGACGCGCCGCACCTCCTCCTTGGCCTCCGCCTGGCCGCGGACGTCGGCGAGCTTCACACCCCACTCGGCGTCGCCCGGCTCGAAGGCTTGGATCTGAGAGAGGTTCATGATCAGGAGCGGCCCGAACAGGATGAGGAAGTTCATGACGAGGAAGAACGGCAGGATCACGAGCAGCGGGACGATCTGCATGAGCAGCGCCGCGTCGAGCCAGAGGTAGAACGGCAGGAGGACGATGGCGACGACGATCGCCGCCTTCACCCAGAATCGCCAGAACCACACCCGGCGCCGCGCGACGACGTCTTCCTCGCGCAGCTGCTGGCTCTCGAGCCCGAAGAGGCTCGGCCGCGGGATCAGGCGGTGGAACACGATGTCGATGACGCCGCGGAAGCAGACGACGAGCCCGAGCGCCGCGACGATCGACCAGAACCACGACCAGCCTTCGGTCTGGTTCAGCCAGACGACGACCGCCGGGGCGGTGATGAGCGCGACGGCGGTGGCCGCGCGCGTGAGCCGGCGCCACTGGCTCGCGAGCTCGGCAGAGCTCTCGGCCTGCTGCAATCCCCCCATCGGCTGCGCTTCGGTCGCCACCTTCTCAGCATAGGGACGCCTCGACGGACGGAAGGTTTGCGGCTGCTGCTAGGTTCGCGGCCGTGTCCACCGCGGTCATGTCCACGAGCGAAGGGACGATCGAGCTCGAGCTGTTCGACGACGATGCCCCGAAGACCGTCGCGAACTTCACGAAGCTCGCGGGTGAGGGCTTCTACGACGGGCTGATCTTCCACCGCGTCATCCCCGACTTCATGATCCAGGCCGGCTGTCCGCGCGGTGACGGCACCGGCGGGCCGGGCTACTCGTTCGAGGACGAGTTCAACGACCACCCGGTCGCGCGCGGCTACCTCGCGATGGCGAACGCCGGCCCGAACACGAACGGCTCCCAGTTCTTCATCGTCACGACCGACGCGGCGCCCTGGCTCGACGGGAAGCACACCGTGTTCGGGCGCGTCACGTCCGGACAGGACGTGGCCGACCGCATCTCCGAGGTCGACCGCGACTCGCGCGATAGACCTCTCGAGCCGGTCGCGATCGAGTCGCTTACCATCGGCTAGACCGGACGCGTGCCGCCGCGGGCGAGATCGGACATGTCCATGTGGGCAGCCCACCGCGCAGCCATGCGGGTTCGCACGACCGGTGTCAGACACGGTGTCTGACACCAGATTGTCCGTGTCGGACTAGGCTCCGGCCCGTGGAGCTGGCCGGCAAGACAGCCGTCGTCACGGGCGCGTCCAGCGGCTTCGGCGCGGCCACCGTTCGGAAGCTGAGGGACGCCGGCGTGCGCGTCGTCGGCGGCGCGAGGCGGGTGGAGCGGATCGACGCCGACGTCGCGCTGCGCCTCGACGTCACCGACGAGCACAGCTGCGTCGACTTCGTCGCGTCGGCAGTGGACGCGCTCGGCGGAATCGACATCCTCTACAACAACGCGGGCCTCGCGCTCGGCCGCTACCCGTTCACCGAGTCGAATCCGGAGGACGAGGCGACCGTGCTGCACACGAACGTCGACGGCGCGATCCGGATCACGCGGCTCGCGTTGCCACACGTCCGTGACGAGGGGCACATCCTCTTCACAGGCTCCATCGCCGGCCGGCAGGCGTACGAGAACGCGGCGGTATACGTCGCCGCGAAGTTCGCGCTGCGCGGCTTCGTCTACGGGCTGCGAGAAGACCTTCTCGGGCGTCCGATCCGGATCTCGACGATCGACCCGGGCCTCGCCAGGACGGAGTTCTCGCTCGTCCGCTTCAAGGGCGACGAGGCGGCTGCGAGCGCGCCGTACGAGGGCGTCGAGCCGCTGACCGCGGACGACGTGGCCGAGTGCGTGCTCTTCGCCCTCACGCGACCGCTGCACGTGAACATCGACGAGATGGTCATCAAGGCCCTCGCGCAGTCGAGCGGCGGCCGGATCCTGCGCCGCGAGACCTGACCATGCTGACGATCCTCGAAGGATCGACGTTCTGCATCTGCGACGACCGCGGCGACATCGCGACGGAGACGAGCGGTTTCTTCGCGCACGACACGCGGTTCCTCTCGCGGCTGGTCCTGAAGGTGGGCGGCTCGACGCCGCTCCTGCTCTCCTCCGGGAGGGTCGAGCACTTCCAGGCGGCCTTCTACCTCCGCAACGGGACGTCGAACGGCCTGCCGCGCGACGGGGTCTCGATCGCCCGCGAGCGGTTCATCGGAACCGGCATGCAGGAGCGGATCTGGCTGCGGAACGAAAGCCCAGAGCCGCTCGAGCTCACGGTTGCACTCGAGGCCGAGGCGGACTTCGCGGACATCATCTCGGTGAAGCACCACGATTTCTCGCTCGGAGACCCCGAGCACGCGGAACCGCTTCCGCCACGTGCTCCGGCGACCTACGACGAGGCGCGTCGCCTGGTCTCGATCGTCGATTCACGCGACGACCTCGGCACCCGGCTCGTCTTCTCGAAGCCGGGCACCTTCGACGACAACGCCATGTCCTACACGCTGACGCTCGATCCGCACGAGCGCTGGGATCTCAGCGTCGACGTGCTGCCGTGGCTCAAGGACGACATCGAGACCGTGGAGCAACTCGACGAGGAGCGCGAGACGGTGGGCGACGTCGTCGCCGCGTGGACCCTGCGCGTCCCGCGCATCCGCGGAGGGTGGGAGAGCCTGCGACGGGCTTTCGATCGCTCGATCGCGGATCTCGCTGCCCTGCGGATGCGCACGGGCGACAATCGCCGGCCGCTGTTCGCCGCCGGGATGCCGTGGTTCATGACCGTCTTCGGCCGCGACACGGCGATCACCTCGCTGCAGACCCTGCTTCTCGGGCCGGAGATCGCGGTCGGCGCGCTCGACGCGCTCACCGAGCTGCAAGCGCACGAGGAGGACCCGACGATCGATGCGGAGCCGGGGAAGATCGTCCACGAGGTACGAGAAGGGAGATGTGCGGAGTTCTGGTTCCCGCGCTACTACGGCTCGATCGACTCGACGCCGCTCTATCTGGTGCTGCTCGCTGAGACCTGGCGCTGGACGGACGACGCATCCTTCGTGCAACGCATGCGCGAGCCGGCCATGCTCGCGCTCGAGTGGATCGATCGCTACGGCGACCGCGACGACGACGGCTTCGTCGAGTACAGCCGCCAGGTCGACGCGGGCCTCGCGAACCAGTCGTGGAAGGACTCGGGGGATTCGCAGCGTTTCCAGGACGGCTCGTTCGCCGAGGCGCCGATCGCGGCCGCGGAGGTGCAGGGGTACGTCTACGACGCGAAGCGCGGTCTCGCCGAGGTCGCGCGGGAGGTCTGGCGCGATCCTGGGCTCGCGGAACGACTCGAGCAGGAGGCGGACGAGCTGCGGACGCGCTTCGACGAGGCGTTCTGGGTCGACGAGCGCGGCGGCTTCTACGCACTTGCGCTCGACGGGCAGAAGCGTCCCGTCGACTCGCGCACGTCGAACATGGGGCACCTGCTCTGGAGCGGGATCGTCCCGCCGGAGCGGGTCAGCGCCGTCGTCGACCAGCTGCTGTCCGAGGATCTCTGGTCCGGGTGGGGCATCCGGACGATGGCCTCGGACGCGGCCGCCTTCAACCCGATCAGCTACCACAACGGCACCGTCTGGCCCCACGACACGTCGCTCGCAGCCTGGGGGCTCGCGCGCCACGGGTACACGGCCGAGGTGCGGCGCATCGCGCGCGCGCTCGTCGAGGCGGCAGCCCACTTCGACTGGTCGCTGCCGGAGGTATTCGCCGGCTACGCACGCGAGGAGACGCCGTTCCCTATCGCATACCCGACCGCCGCGCGCCCGCAGGCGTGGGCCGCGGGCACGCCGATCCTCCTCGTGCGCGTCCTGCTCGGGATCGAGCCCGATCGCGAGCGGCAGCGACTCGTCTCGACCGTCACCGACGAGCTTCCGAGCTGGCTCGACGGTTTGCGGATCGAGGGCGTTCGGGCGTACGGTCGGACATGGACCGTGTCCGTCGATCGCGGCCATGTCACGATTGCCGAAGGTGTGTAGATCGATGCGGATAGGAACATGCGGATAGGCCTCATCTGTCCCGTGTGGTTTCCGGTGCCGCCCGAGGCGTACGGCGGCACCGAGCGCGTGGTCGCGCTCCTCGCCGACGGGCTCGTCGACGCCGACCACGAGGTCACGCTCTTCGCCTCGGGCGACTCGCAGTCGCGCGCCCGACTCGAATCCGTGTTCCACACGGCGCCGAGCGAGTGGATCGGGCACACGTACTGGGAGATGCAGCACGCGCTGCACGCGTTCCTCAGGGCCGGCGAGTTCGACGTCCTCCACGACCACACGGGAATGCTGGGGCTCGCCTTCGGCGGGCTCGTGCCCACGCCGTTCTGCCACACGGTGCACGGCCCACTCGACGGCCAGCCCGGCCGGATGTACGAGCAGGTGCTCGCGCTCGCGCCGAAGGCGAAGCTGATCTCGATTTCGATGAATCAGCGGAAGCCGAGGCCGAGCTTCCCGTGGATCGGGAACTGCCCGAACGCGCTCGACCTCTCGATGTACCCGTTCAGGCGCAAGCCCGGCGGCGACTACCTCGTGTTCCTGGGGCGCATGAGCCCCGACAAGGGGGCTCACCGCGCGCTGGCCGTCGCGCTCGAGACCGGGATCCCGCTGAAGATCGCCGCGAAGTGCCGCGAGCCGCTCGAGATCCGCTACTTCGACGAATTCATCCGGCCGCACCTCGGCGGCTCGATCGAGTACGTCGGCGAGGTCGGCCACGCGGACAAGGTCGAGCTCCTGATGGGCGCCCGTGCGCTCATCTCGCCCATCGACTGGGAGGAGCCGTTCGGCCTCATGATGATCGAGGCGATGGCCTGCGGGACGCCGGTCATGACGACTCGGCGAGGCGCGGTACCCGAGATCGTCGACCACGGCCGGACCGGGGTCATCGTCGACAACTACCGCGACATGGAGAACAGCGAGATGCTCGAGCTCGCCGACTCGCTCGACCCCGCGGAGATCCGGCGCGAGGTGGAGGAGCGCTTCTCGCCGGAGCACATGGTCGCGAACTACGTCGCGGCGTACGAGGCGACGATCGAAGCCACGCGCGGCGCGTAGGGGCGACATATATGTCGCCCCTACGCTCACCGTACGACGGCGAGATCTTCCGGCTCGCGCTCCCGGCCCTGGGCGCGCTCGCGGCGGAGCCCCTCTACCTCCTTGTCGACACCGCGATCGTCGGGCATCTCGGCCGGCCCGAGCTCGCTGCCCTCGGGATTGCGTTCGCCATCCTCGGCGGCACGTTTGCGATCTTCAACTTCCTCCAGTACGGGACGACCGCGCAGGTCGCGCGGGCCGGGGGAGCGGGGGAGGGAGAGACGGCGCGGCGGCTCGGCGCACAGGCGGTCTGGCTCTCCGTCGCCTTCGGGATCGCCGTGTCGGCTCTGCTCGCCGTCCTCGCGCCGCAGCTCGTTGCGCTCATGGGCGGCGAAGGGGAGGCAGCCGACTACGCCGTGACGTATCTGCGAATCGCGGCCGTAGGCTTCCCGGCGGCATTTCTCGCGCTCGGCGCCCAGGGCTACCTCCGGGGCGTCGCCGACCTGCGAACACCGCTGGTCGTCCTCATCGCCGGGAATGTCGCGAACGTCTTCCTCGAGCTGCTCTTCGTCTACGGCTTCGACTGGGGTATCGCCGGCTCGGCGTGGGGGACGGCGATCGCGCAGCTCGGGATGGGAGCCGCGTTCGTGGTCGTCGTGCTGCGGCGGCTCGATCCCGGCGAGGCGCGCGTGCAGCTCGGGCTCGCGCGCCGCGTCCTCTCGCTCGGCAAGTGGATCTTCATCCGGACGACAGCGCTGATGGGCTCGTTCGTGCTCGCCGGCGCGGTCGCGACGCGCTTCGGGGACGCGGCGATCGCGGCGCACCAGGTGGCGTTCCAGCTCTGGATCTTCCTCGCGCTCGTCCTGGACGCGGTCGCGATCGCGGGCCAGATCATCGTCGGGCGGGAGCTCGGAGCGGGCCGCCGCGAGGAGGCTTACGGCGCGAGCGAGCGGATGATCTGGCTGTCCGTCGCGCTCGGCGGCGCGTTCGCGCTGGCGATGCTCGCGCTGACCGGTGTCCTGCCCCGGGCGTTCACCGGCGACGTATCCGTGCTCGACGAGGCTGCGCTCCTCTGGCCGCTCTTCGCCCTCATGCAACCGCTGAACGGAGCGGTGTTCGCCCTCGACGGGATCCTGATCGGCGCGAGCGACGGGCCGTTCCTCGCGCTGTCGATGGTCGCGGCGTTCCTCGCGTGCGCGGCGGTCCTGCTCGCGTCGATCGAGGCCGACTGGGGGATTCGCGGCGTCTGGGCCGCCCTCGTCGTCCTGATCGTCGTCCGCCTCACGCTCATGGCGACGCGCTTTCGCCGCGGCCGCTGGCTCGTCACCGGCTGGGCCTGAGAACTCGATTCAGAATGAGCAGCCATGTCGGGTCATCATTCTGAACCGAGTTCTAAGCTCAAGGCCGTGAACGTCCTCGGCGGCGAGCTCGAGTCGTGCTCGGTCGACCCGGTGACCGGGTACTTCCGCGACGGCTACTGCCATACCGCAGGTGCCGATCTCGGCTTCCACGTCGTGTGCGCGGTCATGACCGAGGAGTTCCTGTCGTTCTCGGTCGAAGCCGGCAACGACCTCGTGACGCCGCAGCCGCAGTGGATGTTCCCGGGACTGCAGCCGGGCGACCGCTGGTGCGTCGTCGCCGCGCGCTGGCAGGAGGCGCTGGAGGCCGGGGTCGCTCCGCCCGTCGTCCTCGAGGCGACGCACGCGTCGGCGCTCGAGTTCGTCTCGCTCGCCGACCTCGAGGCGCACGCGGCCTAGGAACTCGTTTCAGAACGAAGCCTTGTGTCGCCGGGACGCACCGGGCGGCACGCTGCGGCGTCCTCAGTCGCCCCGATATTCACGAATATCGGGGCTCCCTGCGTCCTTGCATCGCACTCGCCCGGAGCGCCCCGCCGACGAAGCGTTCGTTCTGAAACGAGTTCTAGGCTGCGTCAGCTCCTGCTCTTCGCAGGCGTGCGGCGCTTGCGCGTCGTCTTCTTGCCGCGCCCGTTGGTTGACGTCTTCTTGGCGCGTCCGTTGCTCGACGTCGCGCCGCTCTTCGCCGCTTCGACGCTCGCGCGCAGGGCGTCGAGGATGTCCGTGGGCTCCTCGCGCTCTTCCACGGGTGCCTCGGCATGGATCTCCTCGCCTTTCTGCTTGCGCTTCACGATCTTCAGCAGTCGCTTGCGGTACTCGTCCTCGTACTGGTCGTGCCGGAACGAGGACGTGAACCGCTCGATGAGCGTCTCGGCCATGTCGAGCTCTTGCTTGTCGACGCGCGGCTTCCGCGAGGGGGCGATGCCCTTCGTGGGCCGGATCTCGTCGGCGAAGTACATGTTCTCGAGCGTGATCACGCCTTCGCGGATGCGGAGCGTGCCGAGCTGCTGCCGGTCGTGGAAGACGTAGCGCGCGACGGCCGATAGCTCCGAGTTCTCCATCGCCTTGACCAGAAGCGCGTAGACCTTCTCGGCTCCGTCCGCCGGGCCGAGGTAGTACGTCCGCTTGAACGCGATCGGGTCGATCTCCTCGCGCGGGACGAATGCGAGGATCTCGATCGTGCGGTAGGAGTCCTCCTCGGCTGCCTTGAAATCCTCGTCGGTCAGGTACACGAGATCGCCGTCCGAGACCTCGTACGCCTTCACGATCTCGTCGGCGGAAACGGCCTTGTCCTCCTTCTTGCAGACCTTCTCGTATCCGATCGGCGACCCGTCCTTCTCGTGGACGAGGTGCAGCTCGAGGTTGTGCTCGTCGATCGCCGCGTACATCTTCACCGGTGCGTTGACGAGCCCGAACGCGATGCTTCCGGACCAGATGGCGCGTGGCATGGGAGACCACTACCCGGTATCGGGCCCTCGCCAAACGGCAAGGTTGAGCGCAGATGGCTGACCGCGGGCCCACGAATGGCGAGATCGCCGACCGGCTCACGCTCTTCGCCGCTCTGCTGGAGCTCGCCGAGACCTCCCCGTTCGCGATTCGCGCGTACACGCGGGCGGCCGACGTGATCCGCGCGTCGCCCGCGTCGGTGTCGGAGCTCGTGCGCGCGGGACGTGTCCGAGAGCTCCGCGGCATCGGCCGGGGGATCGAGTCGAAGCTCCGCGAGCTGGTCGAGACCGGCGAGATCGCGGAGCTGCGCGCGCTCGAGGAGGAGCTCGAGCCGGCGTTGGTCGCCTACGGGCGCACACTCGGTCTCACGCCCTCGCGGACACTGGCCATCGCGCGTCACCTGGACGTGCACACCGTCGGCTCGTTCGAGGAGGCCGTGCGTGCAGGACGGCTGCGCGAGGTTCCCGGAGTCGGGCCGGTCACCGAGGCGAAGATCGTGGCGAGCCTCGCTCGGGAGCCCGCGGCCCCACGCGGTCTGACGATCAACCGCAGCCGCGCGCTGGCGCAGGAGATCGCGGACGCGCTCGGTGGCGACGTGGCCGGGCCTGCGCGGCGCTACGCAGAGCTGTCGCACGAGCTTGCGGTGGTCGTCGCCTCCGTCGATCCGGGGAGCATTCTCGCCCGCTTCGCCGACCTTCCCCAGATCGTCGTCGTGCTCGAGCGCGCCGAGCGGAGAGCCGTCGGGCTGACCGTGGACGGAGTACCCGTCGTGCTCGTGGTCTCGACTCCGTCGGCGTATGGCACGGAGCTCGTGCGCGCCACCGGATCGGCGGACTACGTCGCAGCACTCGGCGCGTTGCCCGAGGCGGCCACGGAAGATGAGCTCTTCCACCGTCTCGGCCTGCCGTACTGCCCGCCGGAGCTGCGCGAGCTTCCCGGAGAGGGCGCGCCGCCGGACCTCGTCGAGCTCACGCACATCCGCGGCGACCTTCACTGCCACACGACGTGGTCGGACGGCCGGGCGACCGTGCACGAGATGGCGCTCGCGGCGATGCGACTCGGGTACGAGTACCTCGCGATCTGCGACCACAGCCCGAACGTGCGCGTCGTTCCGGGGCTCGACGCGGATCAGCTCCTACACCAGGCCGAGGAGATCGC
>DASUCI010000053.1:0-2932 GCA_035762825.1 Gaiellaceae bacterium
CGGCCCGAGCTTCTCGCTCATGCCGAAGCGCATGATCATCTGCTTCGAGGTCGCCGTCACCCGCTCGAGGTCGTTCGCCGCGCCGGTCGTGACCTCGTGGAAGACGAGCTCCTCCGCGGCGCGCCCACCGAGCGTCATCGCAAGCTCGTCCATGAGCGCGGACTTCGTCGTCAGGTACTTGTCCTCGGTCGGCAGCGAGATCGTGAGGCCGAGCGCCTGGCCGCGGGAGACGATCGTGATCTTGTGGACGGGGTTCGTGTTCTCGAGGTAGTGACCGACGAGCGCATGCCCCATCTCGTGGTACGCCGTGATCTTGCGCTCCTTCTCCGAGAGGAGGCGGGCCTTCTTCTCCGGCCCGGCGATCACGCGCATGATCCCTTCCTCGAGCTCGTCCTGCTCGATCATCTTCTTGCCATTGCGGGCCGCGAGGAGCGCCGCCTCGTTGATGAGGTTCGAGAGGTCCGCACCCGTGAAGCCCGGCGTTCCCGCGGCGAGCGTGTCGAGGTCGATGTCGCGCGAGAGCGGCTTGCCGCGCGCGTGCACCTCGAGGATCTTGCGGCGTCCGAGGCGATCCGGACGGTCGACGACGATCTGGCGGTCGAAGCGGCCGGGACGGAGAAGCGCCGGGTCGAGGATGTCGGGGCGGTTCGTCGCGGCGATGAGGATGATGTTGTCCTTCATCTCGAAGCCGTCCATCTCGACGAGGAGCTGGTTCAGCGTCTGCTCGCGCTCGTCGTGGCCGCCGCCGAGGCCCGCGCCACGGTGCCGGCCGACGGCGTCGATCTCGTCCATGAAGATGATGCAGGGAGACGCCTGCTTCGCCTGCTCGAAGAGGTCGCGCACGCGGGAGGCGCCGACGCCGACGAACATCTCGACGAAGTCGGAGCCGGAGATCGAGAAGAAGGGAACGCCTGCCTCGCCCGCAACCGCGCGCGCGAGGAGCGTCTTCCCGGTTCCGGGCGGCCCGTACAGCAGCACGCCCTTGGGGATGCGCGCGCCGAGGGCCTGGAACTTCTTCGGGTTCTCGAGGAACTCCTTGATCTCGTGCAGCTCCTCGACCGCCTCGTCCGCCCCGGCGACGTCTTTGAACGTGACCTTCGGCGAGTCGGGCGACATCCGCTTGGCGCGGCTCTTCCCGAAGCTCATGACCTTCGAGCCGCCGCCCTGCATCTGGTTCATGAGGAAGATCCAGAACCCGATCAGCAGGAGGATCGGCAGGAAGTTGATGAGGAGCGCCCACCACGCCGAGGACCCGGTTCCCTTGGAGTCGAACTTGATGTTCTCGGCGGTCAGGAGGTTCTGGAACTGCGTCGCGGACTGCGGGGTCGGGTAGTTGACCTTGACCTTGCCCCCCTCGACGAGCGACGCCGTGATCTGCTGCCGGTTCGGCGTGAAGACGACGTCGTTGACCGCGCCTTCCTTGACCTTCTCGATCAGCTGCGAGTACGTGATCTTCTGCTGCTCGGAGCGGCCGGGCAGCAACGTCTGGCTCGCCAGATAGACGAGCACGACGATGATGATCAGCGGGAAAAGCGCGCTACGGAAGAAGCGGTTCACGTCGGTCGTCGCAGGGTACCACCGTGCCTCTTCGGCACCCACCCCCGGACTCCGCCTCCCCCGTTAGGTTCGAGTTGCAGCGACTTCGTGGCGGACGCTACGAGTCTCGAAGCGACCCGGCCGCGAAGCGGACGGCTTCAGGGATCTGCGCGAACGGAATCCGCGCTCGCGGATTCCGTTCTGCGCCGACAAGGCTAGTGCGGGGGCGGAATCAGGTCCGAATGGAGGACCGCGACGTACGGCAGGTTGCGGTACCGCTCGGCGAAGTCGAGGCCGTAGCCGATCACGAATCGGTTCGGGATCTCGAAGCCGACGTAGCGCACCGGCACGTCGATCTCGCGGCGCTCCGGCTTCGTCAGCAGCGTAACCACCTCGAGCGATGCCGGCTTGCGCGCCCGCAGGTTGCGCATGAGGTACGAGAGCGTGAGGCCCGAGTCGATGATGTCCTCGACGACGAGGACGTCCCGCCCGGAGACGTTGATGTCCAGGTCCTTCAGGATCCGCACGACCCCGGAGGAGTCGGTCGCGGCCCCGTAGCTCGAGATCGCCATGAAGTCGATCTCGCAGGGGACCGTGAGCTCGCGCATGAGATCCGCCATGAAGAACACGGCGCCCTTGAGGACGCCGACGAGAAGAAGGTCGCGACCCGTGTAGTCCGCCGAGATCTCCGCGCCGAGCTCCCCGATGCGCGCCTGGATCGCATCCTCCTCGATGAGGACTTCGCCGACGGCCTTCTCGAGCTCGGTCTGCGTCATCCCTCGGGATCCTTCCATGCGCGGACCGTGTCTTCCCAGCCAGGCGCCTCGACGATTCCCGGGACCGCCACCACGTCGTCGCCGGAGACGACGAGCGGCCAGGTGTCGCGAGCGGCTCTCGGCACCTTCGCGTCCACGAGCACATCCTGCACCTTCTTGGAGCGGCCTGCGAGACGATCTCCGGGCCGGCGCGTGCGCACGACGAGCCCGGGTCGGTCGCTCTCGATCCGCCATGGCCCGAACCGGATGCGGCCTTCGAGCGTGACCGTGTCGTACTCCCGCACCGGGCGCACACCCTGGCCGAGGTCGGCGCTCTTCGTCCCCTCGGTCGACGCGAGCAGGCTCGCGAGCGTCCGCTCGAGCTCGCGCGGAAGTCGGGGCCGCTCGTCCGCCAGCGCGAGGAGGTTCTGCTCCGCGCCCGGATGCAGCCGGCGGAGGAGCGGGAGGATCTCGTATCGGATGAGGCCGCGCTTCGTATCCGCGTTCGACGAGTCGATCCGGTAGGCAAGCGTGTGCTCCTCACAGTACGCGATCGCTTCGTCGCGCCAGATCTCGAGCAGCGGACGGACGACGCCGTCCTCACGCTGCGGCTTGATCGCCTTCGTCGTCCCCGAGGAGAC
>DASUCI010000054.1:0-54654 GCA_035762825.1 Gaiellaceae bacterium
GATCGCGCGGTTCCGGGCCGTGGTGACGAGCCAGGCGCGCGGGTTCGCGGGCGTCCCCTCCGTCGGCCATCGCGCCGCAGCGATCGCGAACGCCTCCTGTGCGGCCTCCTCGGCGAGGTCGAAGTCGCCGAGGAGGCCGATCAGGCTGGCGAGGACGCGTCCCCACTCCTCGCGAAAAACCTGCTCGAGGATCGCTATGCCTCCTTGAGCGGGCGGATCTCGATGCCACCGCCCATGCGGGCAGCGGGGATGCTGGCCGCGAGCTCGATCGCCGCGTCGAGGTTGTCGGCCTCGAAGAACAGGTAGCCGCCGAGCGCCTCCTTCACGGCGACGAACGGTCCGTCGGTGGTCAGCGTCTTGCCGTTCTCGACGCGAACCGTGGTGGCGAGCTCTGGCGGCTCCATCCACTCGCCGGGAGTCACGCCGGGCGCTTCGTTGATCGCCTGGTACGCGGCGAAGACGGCGTTCTGCTCGTCCTGCGAGAGCTGTCCCCAGGCCTCGGGGTCGCTCGGCGTCGGGGTGGTGCCCTGGTGGATCAGCAGCAGGTACTTCATGTCGTCCTCCTTCTCCTCGATTGTCGTCTCTAGACGAACGGCGAGCGAGCGAGAGGACATCTCGCCCGGACGAGTACGCTCGGCTCGTGGCCGTCCACCGGCTGAGCAAGGACGAGGCTCGGCGGATCGCGATCCGTGCTCAGTTGCTGGACGCGAGCCGCCCCACCGACCTCCTCGAGGTCGTGCGCCACCTGACCTTCCTCCAGCTCGACCCGACGGCGGCGATCGCGCCGAGCGCCGATCTGGTCGCGTGGACGCGGATGGGCGGCGCGTATCGGCCGGAGCAGCTGACGCAGGCGCTCGAACAGGACCGAACGCTGTACGAGGTCCGCGCGTACGTCCGCCCCACGGCCGACCTCGGTCTCTACCTCGAGTCCATGGCGGCCTGGCCGTACGCGAAGGACGACAAGCGGTACTCGCCACCGCCGGGACCGATCGCCCAGCGGTGGCTCGAGAAGAACGAGTCGTTCCGCCAGGACGTTCTTCGACGCCTGCGGGATGCCGGGCCGCTGATGTCGCGAGACATCCCTGACACGAGCGTCGTGCCCTGGCAGTCGACCGGCTGGACCGGGAACCGCAACGTCACGCAGATGCTCGAGTTCCTGAACTCGCGCGGCGAGGTCGCGATCGCCGGCCGCAGCGGTCGGCAGCGACTCTGGGATCTCCCCGAGCGTGTGTACCCGCGCGCGAAGGCCGTTCCGCTCGCGAAAGCGCGCCGAGCGCTCGCCGAGCGGCGGATGCGTTGGTTGGGCATCTCCCGGCCCGAGGTCATCGGCGTCAGCGGTGAGCGCTACCACGAAGTGGTGCACGGCGAGCCCGCGGAGGTGGAGGGAACCGCGGGCGAGTGGGTGGTCGACCCGGCCGCTCTCGGCCAGGACTTCGAGGGCCGCACGGCGCTCCTGTCGCCGTTCGACCGGCTGATCCACGATCGCGTTCGCGCCCAGGAGCTCTTCGGCTTCGAGTACTACCTCGAGATGTACAAGCCGGCCGCCAAGCGGCGCTGGGGGTACTTCGCGCTGCCGATCCTTCACGGCGACCGGCTCGTCGGGAAGCTCGACGCGACCGCCGACCGGAAGGCGTCGACACTCCGCGTGCACGCGATCCACGAGGACGTCCGCTTCACGCGTCCGATCACGAAGGGCGTGCGGGCCGAGATCGACGCGCTCGCCTCGTGGCTCGGCCTCGAGAACGTCGTGCTCGACTAGCGCGGCTCGAGCAGCTTCGTGTATCGCCGGCACGGAACCGCGATCGTTCCCCCCTCGACGAACGCCTCGTAGTCGAATCCGCCCTCGTCGACCCACCCCGCGCGCTCGTAGAACGCGCGCGCCCGGGCATTGCCCGCGACCACCGCGAGCCAGGCCTTCGGATGACCCGACCCGGCCACCTTCCTCTCGGCCTCGCGCATGAGGGCGTCGGCGACTCCCGTCCCGCGGGCTGCGGCGGCGACGTACACCTGCTCCACCTCGTCCTCGACCACCATGACGAACCCGGTGACGGCGCCATCGACGGTCGCCACCGTCGCGTCAGGGATGCGCTCCGCCGCTCGCGTCGAGAACGACTCCTCGGTGCGGACGTCCACGAGCCCCTGCGGGACGTACCCGAGGTGGCCGTCCTGCCAGCCCTGACGCCAGATGTCGGCGATCGCCTCCGCGTCCTCGCTCCGGGCCGGCCGCAGCTCAACCCCTGGTGTCGTCACTGCGGCTGGTACGCGAGGTAGACGACGCCGTTCGCATATGCGTCCGATCGCGCGAGCGACAGCTTGTTCGGCGCCTTCTCGTCGAAGAGCCTCGTCCCGGAGCCGATCGTGAGCGGGTAGACGAACAGATGCAGCTCGTCCACGAGCCCGTCCGCGAGCAGCGCCCGGACGAGGGTGACGCTGCCGCTGACGTAGACCTCGCCGGCGACCTCTTCCTTCAGCTCCCGGATCCGGTCGGCGTCGTACGGCCCGACGATCTCGGAGTTCCGCCACGTTCCTTCAGTGAGCGTCCCCGACACGACGTACTTGGTCGTGTCGTTGAAGAACGGCGCGCCCGGGTCGTCGTCGACGGTTCGCGTCGACCACGCCGGCTCGAACATCTCGTACGTCTTGCGTCCGAGCAGGATGCCCCCGGAGCGGCCCGTCACCGCGCCGATGGCCTCGCCCATCTTCGGGTCGAAGCCGTACTCGAAGGTCCACGTCGGCTCGTCGATCACGCCGTCGAGGCTCATGAACTCGTGTACGTGGATGCCACCCATGCCTCACCTCCGTGTCGATGTCACGGGTGTAGACCCTAGAGTTGCGCGGCACTCATCGATCGCGCACGCCGCGGCGCGCGCCGAGACGCGTCTCAGGCCGGCTGTCGGGCTTCCCGGAGGACGATGGCTCGGACGACCTCGATGCCGGCGACGACCAGTGCGATCAGGACGAGCGCCGACAGCCAGCCCCGGGCGATGGCCGGAGCGATCAGGACGAGTACGAGCAAGGCGCCGGCCGCGATTGCATACGTCGACACTCGGTTCTCGAGGACTGGCGCTACGGCGCGGCGCATGTCCGCGGCGCGACGAGTCTCGCCGACGAACCAGACGCCGACCAGCGTGGCGACTCCGAGAACGATCCACACCCAGGCGCGGTCCGCGAGCGTCTGCGTCAGGATGTTCCACGCATCGTGGGCCGCCGGCTTGACGGCGTCGTCCTGCGCGAGCTCGTCGACGAGGTAGTTGCCGGCGAAGCGGCGTACCGCCAGCATCAGAAGCCCGACCGCGAGCAAGCCGAGCGCGATCGCGCGCAGCTCGAGCCTGCGACGACCGCGGGCGAGCCAGACGGCGAGGGCGGCGACTACGAGTGCGACGAGCCACATCCAGTCGGCCACCGTGCGCAGGAGCTTCGTGATCGTCTGCGCCGTCTCCAGCTGGCTCTCCTCGATGATCGCGATCCGTCCCGAGGACTCCGGGAGCCGCTCGGCAACTCTTCCGATCACCGCGACCTGGTCACCGATCTCGATCACGATCGGGCGCAGATCGAGGACGACGGCGCCACCCTCGGTCTGGATGAACGTCGTGTCGTCGTCCAGCAGCCGTACAAGCTGGCGCTGCGTCGCAGTCGTCGTCTCGACCCACACCGTCTGCACGCGTGGCCGCTCGAGCGCGGCGTCAGCGGCGCGATCGGCGCCCGAGCGGGCGAGACCGGCCAGTACCGGCGCCAGACCCTGCTGTGCGGGAGGCAGTCGCTCCGCGATCGCAGCCTCGACATCGACGTTCTCGAACAACGTCTCGACCGACTTGGCAGCGACCTGGGTCCGGATCTGGTCGTTCTCGATCATGTTCCGCGAGATCGTCTCGAAGCCCTCCTCGTCGAGCGCGGTGTTCTCGACATAGAACGCGATCATTCCGACCAGCGCGAGCAGGATCGCGAGGATCGTGAGCACGCGTGCGCCGATCACGCGCATGCGTGAGGTCCTCGGCAGTTCGCTGGTCCGTGTCTCGGTCATCGGAGCGGGGGAGCTTGCCGCATCCTATGACCCGCGAAGTGTTTTCGTCGCCTGCTGGGCGTACACGCCCGACGCGGGATCGAGATGATGCGGGGTAGACGACGAGCGTTCACCGGCGATCCGAGGAGAAGACCATGACGGCGAGCGAGCAGGCGACCCGCACGTACGGCCATTCCACCGCCTGGAAGCCCGAGCGGCCGACGTGGCGTGCGTTCCCCCTGGTCGTCTCCTGGCTCGCCACGGGCATCGCGCTGATGGTCGCCTCGTGGGTGCTTCCGGGCGTCGACGTCAAGAGCTTCTGGGGTGCGCTCCTCGTCGCCGCGATCGTCGCCGCGCTGAATGCGGTCATCCCGCCGGTGCTCGCCGCCTTGCGGTTGCCGCTCACGCTCGTGCTGGGCTTCCTGCTCGTCCTGATCGCGGACGCGCTGATGCTGCAGCTCGCAGCCGCAGTGGCCGAGAGCGTGCTCACGGTCGACAACTTCGGTTGGGCGCTCCTCGCGGCTCTCGTCGTCGCGGCCGTGAGCGTCGTGCTCGCGGTGCTGCTCGGCTCGGACGACATGGGATCGATCCGCACCGCGCACCGGATCGCGCGCCGGCAGGGAATCATCGCCTCGACCGACGTTCCGGGAATCGTCTACCTCGAGATCGACGGCCTCGCAAAGCCCGTGCTCCAGCGCGCGATGCGAGACGGCAATGCCCCCAACATGGCGCGCTGGCTGCGCGAGACGCACTCACTCGCCGAGTGGGAGACCGATCTCTCCTCGCAGACGGGCGCCAGCCAGGCGGGCATCCTCCTGGGATCCAACGAGGACATCTCCGCGTTTCGCTGGGTGGAGAAGGAGACCGGGACGATGATGACGTGCTCCGCGCCCGCCGATTGCGCCGAGCTCGAGCGTCGGCTCGGGACGGGCATCGGTCTCCTCGTCGACGGCGGCGCGAGCCGCGGCAACCTGCTCTCCGGCGAGGCGGAGGCCGTGATCCTCACCGTGAGCCGGATGGAGGCGGAGAAGAAGTCCAACCCCGGCTACCGGGCGTTCTTCGCGAACGGCGACAACGCGACGCGCACGCTCGTCCTGTTCGGCTGGGAGGTCATCCTCGAATGGGTCGCGGCTCTGCGCGCGATCCGCCGCGACGTGCAACCGCGCGGCCACCGCGGCGGCATCTACCCGCTGATGCGAGGCGCCCTCTGCGTCTTCGTGCGCGACCTGATCGTGTCGGGCGTGCTCACCGACATCATGCGAGGGCGCCCCGCGGTGTACGCCACGTTCTCGAGCTACGACGAGGTGGCGCATCACTCCGGTCTCGAGCGTGCGGACACGCTCGAGGCGCTGCGCAAGCTCGACGACCACTTCGCGCACATCGAGCGTGCCTGCCGGTATGCGCCGCGGCCGTACGAGATCGTGGTCCTCTCCGACCACGGGCAGACCCAGGGAGCCACTTTCAAGCAGCGGAACGGATACGGGCTCGACGAGCTCGTGGAGCGCTCGCTCTCGCGCGGCGACGTCACCGGGATCGAAGGCGGGGACGAGCAGCACTCCATGGTCGGGCTCGCGGTCACCGAGGCAACGGGTACGACGTCGGGAAAGAAGAAGCCCAAGAACGACGTCTCCGACCGCGACGTCGTGGTGCTCGGCTCGGGCAACCTCGGCCTCGTCTACCTCATGGAGGAGCGCCGCCGGCTCACGATGGAGGAGATCGACGAGCGCCACCCGGAGCTCCTGCCGGCTCTCCGCTCGCATCCGCACGTCGGCTGGCTGCTCGTGCGCTCCTCCGAGCACGGGGCGGTCGCGCTCGGGGCCAACGGCACGCACTACCTCAGCGAGGGTCGCGTCGACGGCGAGGATCCGCTGGCGCACTTCTCACCGCATGCGCCGCAGCACCTGCTGCGCACCGACGGCTTCGAGCACGTCGGCGACATCATGGTCGGCAGCTTCTACGACCCGGATCTCGACGAAGGCTGTGCCTTCGAGGAGTTGATCTCCTTCCACGGCGGCATCGGCGGGCTCCAGACGAGGCCGTTCATCCTGCACCCGACGCACCTCGAGGTCCCGGCCGGGCTCATTCTGGGCGCAGCGAGCGTCCACGGGATCCTCGCGGGGTGGAGGCAGCAGCTCCACTCGACGCAGACCGCCGACGCATCGCGCTAGCCCGCGCGTCGGGGGAGTCGCTTTTCGCGACTCCCCCGTAGAGCGCTCCGAGTCCGGGCCGGCGGCGCTAGTTCTCCGCGTTAAGCTTGTAGACGACGAGCTGGGCCTTCTGTCCCGCTCCTTGCGGGAAGCCGGCAGCCGTCACGAGCGTGTCACCCGCGATGGCCAGCGGCGAGTTCGTGCCGGCGCCGAGGTCGCTCGTCCAGACCTCGCTTCCGTCCTCGATGGAATACGCGCGCACCTTGCCGTCGAACGTCGTCGTGAAGACGAGGTCGTTCGATACGGTCATCGCGCCGAAGGGCATCTGGTCGAGCTCCTGCTCCCACCTGATCTCCCCGGTCCCGACATCGAGAGCGACGATCGTCCCGGTGCCCTCGGTGAAGTCGACGGGCAGCACCGGCTTGTCGAGGTCAGCCGCCGTCTTCACGTGCCCCGGCAGGTTGACCACCGCCGCGTAGACGACGCCGTCGCTCACCGCCATGTTGGTCTCGACGCCTCCGTAGGGTCCCGGGTAGACGTCGAACGGAATCTCCGGGAGGTCGAGCGCTCCCTCGAGCTGCGCCGCGCCGTCGTCGTCGTGCCCGTTGTGCGTCCCGACCGGTCTCTTCCAGACGAGCTCACCGCTGTCGCGGTCGAGCGCGTAGACGATGCCCATCTTGCCCGAGACGATCGCCAGGTTCGTCCCGTCGTGCTCGACGAGGATCGGCGAGAGGTGAAGATCCCAGTCCCAGAAGTCGTTGGTGACGGCCTGGTAGTACCAGTCCAGCTCGCCCGTCTCGGCGTTCAACTTGACCGCGCTGTCGGTGTAGAGCCGCTGGTTCTGGAACCTCTCCGGTGAGTTGTGCGAGTAGTAGCCGTTCGCGACGCCGAAGTAGACGTTGCCCTCGTCGTCGAGTGCGGGCGTGTTCCACGCACCGCCCGACGGAGTCTCGTCACCCTCGGGCTCGTCGGTGGTGTCGAACCTCCATAGCTCCGTGCCGTCGGTGGCGTCGAGCGCGAGAAGGTCGCCGCCCCCTGCCTTCGCCGCCTCCGAGAGGTAGAGGACGCCGTCGCGCACGGCGGGCTGGATCGTGAGCCCGAGGTTCTGACCTTCGGCGACCCCGAACTTGCCCGTGACGATCTGCTTCTTCCAGATCTCATCGCCCGCCTCCGCATCGAGCGCGAACGCGTCCTGGTCGGTGACGCCGTAGACGGTGCCGTCCTCGTACGCGAGGCCGTTGGGCCCGATCACCGGCTTGTCGTAGGTGACGTCCCAGAGCTTCTCTCCCGTCTCCAGGTCGTAGGCGAAGACATTGGAGCCGAGGTCCTGAACGTAGGCGACGCCGTCCTCGTCGATCAAGGGTGTCGCGGCGAAGAATCCGAATGGCCCCCGGCCGGTGAGCGGCTCGGTGCTGGCGATGCTCAGGTCGGCGACGTTGCTCGAGTCGATCTCCGAGCTCGCGACCCGCGTGTTGGCGTCGTCGGCGTTGGGCTCGAGCCAGGATGCGCTCGAGTCGCCGCCGCCACCACAGCCGGCGAGTGCGGCGAGCGCGAGCGCTGTCGCTGCGCCGGCGAGCGCGACCACCGTGCGCTTGCTTCTCGGTCTGACGTTCATCGTGCCTCCTCGGGGTGAGTCTCGTGGCGATTAACGAGACTGCATCGTTCCGTATTCCTGCGAACACGGCGGACCGCCGGGTCCCTACCCGTTAGGGCGCAATTCCAAGCCAGATCGTCTCCAGCAGCTCCTCCGCGTACCGCTCCGTGACGGGCGGGAGGCCGAGCGGGAGCAGGCGGACGAACGGCGGGCCGCCGACGAGATCGGCGACGTGCTCGACGTCGGCGTCGCGGCGCAGCTCGCCCCGCTCGCGGGCCTCCTCCAGCAGGTCGACGAGCGCCTGGCGGCGTGGATGCACCACTCGCTCGAGATACACGCGCGCGAACTCCGGGTTTCGCTGGAGCTCGCCGAGTACGACGGGCAGAATCCGACCGAACAGCGGGTCGGAGAAGAGACGGACGAGGTCCCGGATTCGTTCGAGCAGGCGCGAGCGGAGGTCGCCCTCCCCCTGCACGACGTCGAGCTCGGATGTGAGCTCGTGCAGCGCGTCGGCGATCAGCTCCTCCTTCGAGGCCCAGCGCCGGTAGATCGTGTTCCTACCGACCCCGGCGCGGTCGGCGATCGCGTCGATCGTCGTCGCCTGGAACCCCCGCTCCGCGAGCAGCGCGAGGGTCGCCTCGAGTATCGCTTCGCCCGCGGATGCACGTCGCGGGCGGCCGCGTCGACGCGGCCGCCGCTCCACCTCGCGGCTCTCCGGCACGGGCTGCGGGATGTCCTCACCGGGCAAACCTGGAGGATCCTCGCAGAAGCCCTCTGACAGACTCGAAACCGTCCACCGCGTCTTACGGTGCCCATGACACTCGCGAATGCCATTCCCGCCGATCTTCTCACGCCCCTGGGGGCATACCTTCGCCTCCGCGGTGACGAGGGCGGCAGCTTCCTGCTCGAGTCGGTCGAGCGGGGGCGACTCGGCCGCAATTCGTTCGTCGGGTGGGGCGCACGGCTGGTCGGGCTCGAGGAGGCGGAGACGCTCGGGGCCCCTGTCGTCGGCTACGTCTCGTACGACTACGCGGCCAAGCTCGAGCCGACGGTGCCGATGCCCGCCGAGGGACCGGACTTCCCGGAGAGCTGCTTCGTCGTCGCCGAGACGCTCGTCCGCTTCGATCACGGCGCGGGTGTTGCCGAGGTGCTCGCCGGCCAACCGGAGGACGTCGCACGCACGCTCGCAGAGCCGCTCGTCGCGGCGGAGGGAGGAGGTGGCCGACGCGGGCCGCTGCGCCGCTTCCCCTCTCAGTCGCGCTACGAGGACATGGTCCGGATCTGCCAGGACTCCATCAGAGCCGGTGACGCCTATCAGGTAGTGCCGTCCCAGCGGGCCGAGAGACCCACCTCGGCGTCAGCGCTCGCGCTCTACCGCGCGCTTCGCCGTGTCAACCCCTCGCCGTACCTCTTCCTGCTCGAGCTCGACGGGCTCGCGCTCGTCGGCTCGTCCCCGGAGCGGCTCGTCGCGTGCGAGGACGGACGGGCGAGCGTCTGTCCCATCGCGGGTACCACGACCCCCGATGACGGTGACACCGAGCGCCTGCTCTCGTCCGAGAAGGATCGTGCGGAGCATGTGATGCTGGTCGACCTCGGCCGCAACGACCTCTCCCGCGTCTGTCGCGGGGGGACGGTTCGGGTCACCCGCTTCATGGACGTCGAGCGCTTCTCGCACGTCTCGCACCTCGTCTCGGAGGTCTCGGGAGAGCTCCGTGACGGGGTCACGCCGTTCGACGTGCTGCGGGCGTGCTTCCCGGCCGGCACGGTCACGGGCGCTCCGAAGGTTCGTGCGATGCAGATCATCTCCGAGCTCGAGGAGTACCGTCGTGGCCCGTACGCCGGAGCCGTCGGCTACGTGCTCCCGGGAGGCTCGATGGACACCTGCATCGCCCTGCGTACGATCGTGCTCTCGGACGGAATCGCGCGACTTCAGGCCGGTGCCGGCGTCGTTGCGGACTCGCAGCCCGAGGCCGAGCACCGCGAGTGCCTTGCAAAGCTCGCAGCGCTCGAGAAGGCGATCGACGTGGCCGAGGCGGAGTACGCCGCATGAAGATCCTGATGCTCGACAACTACGACTCGTTCACGTGGAACCTGGTCCACCTGTTCGAAGAGCTCGGCGCGGAGGTCGTCGTCCATCGCAACGATGCGATCACGGTGGAGGAAGCTGAGGCTCTCCGGCCGGACCGGCTCGTCGTCTCGCCCGGGCCGGGCCGTCCGGCTGACGCAGGTGTCTCGGTGCAGCTCATCCGCGCGCTCGGTCCGAGCGTGCCCACGCTCGGCGTCTGCCTCGGCCACCAGGCGATCGTCGAGGCCTTCGGCGGCTCCGTCGGGCAAGCGCGGGCGCTCCTCCATGGCAAGGCCAGCCGCGTTCATCACGACGGGCAGGGGATCTTCGCAGGGCTTCCCGAGGAGATCGAGGCCGGCCGCTACCACTCGCTCGCGGCGGTCGTGGTGCCCGACGACCTCCTCGTGACGGCGCGCACCGAAGACGGCGAGGTCATGGCCGTCAGGCACCGAGCCCACCGGATCGAGGGCGTGCAGTTCCACCCGGAGTCGGTTCTGACGGAGACCGGCAACGCGATGGCGCAGAACTTCCTTCGCTCCTCCTAGCCGCCGGGCGCGCCGCCGCGCGAGACCTCGCGCTTCATGAGATCGAGGAGCTCGCGGAAGACCTCCCGCAGGCCCGACTCGGACAGCGGTCCGCCGTTGGCCGCGACGAGCTCGTCGAGAATCTGACGCTCGCGGTCGGGGTCGACGAACGCAAGCCCGTGCTCCTCCTTGTAGCGCTTGAGCTCGCCGACGAGCGCGAGCCGGGAGTTGATCGCCTCCAGGATCGTGCGGTCGAGGTCCGAGATCTCGTCGCGAAGCCGGTGGATGGGGGCGTGAGAGTGCGGGTCGTTCATCGTCCGTTCGCAGGGTAGGACCCGAAGACGCGAAGCTGTCTCGTGCACCTGCGCAGCTCGCGCAGAGTCTCGCTCACGATCGCGTCGAGCGGGTGGCCGTCCAGCACCGCATCGAAGCGGTAGCGCCAGGGGGAGTGCGGAATCGGCCGAGAAACGAGCTGCAGGAGGTCGATGTCGTGGCGCGCGAAGGGCTCGAGCGCCCGGTAGAGCGCGCCCGGCTGGTGATCGGTGACGAACGAGAAGGCGGTGCGCCAGGGTTCGCCGTTCGCGTCGAGACGCATGTACGTCGCGATCGCGACGAAGCGCGTGTACGCCTCCGGATGATCGCCGACGTCGTCGGCGATCAGAGTCAGCCCGTGCAGCACGGCGGCACGCTCGCTCGCGATTGCGACCTCCGTCGGATCGCCGTGCGTCGCGACCTGAGCGGCCGCATCAGCGGTCGTTGCCGCCGCGATCGCTGTCGCCCACGGCATGCCGGCGAGGAGCTGCCGACACTGGTCGAGCGCGACCGGATGCGAGTGGACGACGCGGATGTCCTCGACGCGCGTCGGCGCCGGGCCGACGAGGCAGTGGCGGATCGGCAGGACCGTCTCCGCGGTGATCGCGAGCGGCGAGTCGTACAGGAGGTCGTGCGTCTCCGACACCGGCCCCGCGAGCGAGCTTTCGATGGGCAGGACCCCGAATGCGACCCGGCCGGACGCTGCCGCCTCGGCGACCGCACTGAAGCTCGGCAGGGGGACGAGCTCTGCGTCCTCGGGGAACAGGCGGTCGCAGGCAGCGGCACTGTGGGCGCCGTCGCGTCCGGGATAGCCGACGGTGACGGGTGCGTCGTCCGGGGGCAACGGTTCGGGCATCGAGTGCATGATGGCCGACCCCGCGTCGCTCGACGCACGCCTACGGCTCTCTATCCTTCAGCCCCCATGAGTAGCGCCCCTCTGCGTCGGTCGAGGCCGTTGGGCCAGCAGACGCCGGACCCGCCCGGGCCGACTTCGCGCCGCGCCGCAGGCGCCGGCGCGTGGACGACGTCGTCGTGGCGTGCGTTCCCCGCCGGGCAGCAGCCCGACTGGCCCGATCCCGTCGCGCTGGAGGGCGTCCTGGATCGTCTTCGCGGGGTCCCGCCGCTCGTCTTCGCAGGCGAGGCGCGGGCGCTTCTCGCCGGGCTCGGCGAGGTCTGCGAGGGCCGTGCCTTCCTCTTGCAAGCGGGCGAGTGCGTCGAGTCGTTCCGGGACGTCTCGGCTCCGGCGATTCGCGAGAGGCTGAAGGTGCTGCTGCAGATGTCGGCCGTACTCACCTACGGAGCGATGCTCCCGGTGGTGAAGGTGGGCCGCCTCGCAGGGCAGTTCGCGAAGCCGCGCACCGAGCCGACGGAGACGGTCGACGGTGTCGAGCTGCCGTCCTTCCGCGGGCACGTCGTGCACTCCGACGAGCCGACACTCGAAGCGCGAACCCCCGATCCCGAACGGCTCCTCCAGGGTTACTACCAGGCGGCGTCGACGCTCAACCTGCTGCGAGCCTTTACGAAGGGCGGCTTCGCCGACCTCACCCTCGTGCACACGTGGAACCGCGAGTTCGTTGCTGCGTCTCCCGCGGGCCAGCGCTACGAGGCGCTCGCCGACGAGATCGAGCGGGCGCTCCGGTTCATCCAGTCGATCGGGATCGATCTCGCGAACGAGCCCAGCCTGCACGAGGTCGACGTCTGGACGAGTCACGAGGGGCTACTGCTCGAGTACGAGGAGGCCCTTACCCGCACCGATTCGCTCACGGGCCGTCCCTACGACTGCTCGGCGCACATGCTCTGGATCGGGGAGCGGACGCGAGACATCGACGGCGCCCACGTGGAGTTCTTCTCAGGAGTCGACAACCCGATCGGAGTCAAGCTCGGGCCGACTGCGACCGTCCAGGACGCCGTCGCGCTCGCGGAGCGGCTGAACCCGGGCCGGATCCCGGGCCGCCTGACGTTCATCGCGCGCATGGGCGCGGGGCGTGTGCGCGACGTGTTGCCTCCGCTCCTGCGCGCGGTGCAGCAGGCCGCGATTCCGGTCGTGTGGGTGTGCGACCCGATGCACGCGAACCTCGTCCGTATGCCGTCGGGGACGAAGACGCGCCGCTTCGACGAGATCATGGAGGAGCTGCACGGCTTCTTCGCGGCGCATCGCGAGGTCGGCACGTGGCCGGGAGGCGTGCATCTCGAGTTCACGGGAGAGGACGTGACGGAGTGTCTGGGCGGGTCGGAGGCAGTGCTCGAGGACCAGCTCGACAACCGCTACGAGACGCTCTGCGACCCGCGCCTGAACGGGCGCCAGTCGCTGGACCTGGCGTTCCGGGTCGCTGAGCTCATGCGGGCCGGCTGAGCGCGAGCCCGTGCGGCTGGCGATCATCGGCACGGGGCTGATCGGCGCCTCCGCCGGGCTGGCGGCGCGCCGCGCGGGGGTGGGCGAGGTCGTCGGCTGGGACGACGACCCGAACGCGCTCGGCGTCGCGGTCCAGCGGGAGGCGGTGACCCGGGCGGAGTCCGTGCCGGAAGCGCTGGCGGGGTCTGACGTCGCGCTGGTTGCGATCCCCGTCGCCGGACTTCCGGCGGTCGTTCGGAGCGTGCTCGACGTTGCGTCCGGCGCATGTACGGTGACGGATGTCGGATCCACGAAGGGCGCTGTCTGCGCAGCGGCCGGAAGTGACCCGCGCTTCGTCGGCGGGCATCCGATCTGCGGTGCCGAGACGCGCGGGCCGGAACGAGCGACCGCCGACCTCTTCGTCGGCGCGACCTGGTTCCTCACCCCGGTGAGCTCCGTGGAGCCGGAGCGCTACCGCACCGTGCACGGCCTGGTCTCCGCGCTCGGCGCACGGCCGGTCGCGATCGAGCCCGACGCGCACGACCGGCTCGTCGCTGTCACGAGTCACCTGCCGCATGCGCTCGCCAACGTCCTTCTCAATCACGCCGGCGCTGCGCGCATCGAGGGCCACGACCCCCTCGCCGCGGCCGGAGGGTCGCTGCGCGACATGACCCGCATCGCGGGCGCGAATCCCAGGATCTGGGTCGACATCCTCCTCGAGAACCGGGAGGCGCTCACCGCCGCGCTTGCCGAGCACCGTCGCCGCGTCGAGCAGCTGGAAGCCGCGTTGGCCGACGGTGACGCCGGCTTCCTCGCGCGCTGGATCGGCGAGGCGAGCGGCAACCGGCGTCGCATGCTCGACACTGCCTACGAGGACGCGGGCGCCCTCCATCGGGTGCGCGTGCACGTCCCCGACCGTCCGGGCGTCCTGGCCGGCATCTTCCACGCGCTCGGAGCCGAGCGAATCAACGTCTCCGACTTCGACCTCGAGCACCTCTCGCCCGAGCGAGGCGGCACGCTGACCATCCTCGTCACCGGTGAGGCGAGCGCGACGCTTGCTGCGGACCTGCTCGAGGCGCAGGGCTACGGCGTCGTCGTCGCCCCGGTGCTCGAGGAGTAGAAGACCTCGGGTCTCAGCTCACCGCTTGCTTCACGAGCGCGGCGATCCTTGCCTCGTCGGCGGCGGACAGCTTCTTCAGCGCGAACGAGGTCGGCCACATGGTGCCGTCGTCGAGCTTCGCAGTGTCGTTGAAGCCGAATGTCGCGTACCTCGACTGAAATTTCGACGCCGGCGTGAAGTAGCAGACGACCTTGCCGTCCTGGGCATACGCAGGCATCCCGTACCAGGTCTTCGGCCAGAGGTCGGGCGCGCTGGCCGTGACGATCGCGTGGATCCGCTTGGCCATGGAACGATCGGGTCCCGGCATCTCGGCGATCTTCGCGAGCAGGTCATTCTCCCCCTCCGCCCTGTTCTTGCTCGCGCGCTCCTCCGCCTTCAGTTCCTTGGCGCGCTCCTTCATCGCAGCGCGTTCTTCATCCGTGAATCCCTTGGGCTTCTTGCGGCTCGCGGTGGTGCTCTCGGCGGGCTTCTGTGTGCCCTTCCTTGCGCTCATCCTTCCCCTCCTTCGCAGGCTCGCCCATGTTCTACCCGCCCGACCCCAACCCCGCAGCACCGATGATTCACTCCACAGGGGCCGTTGGGTTCGCGAAGCAGCCGTCCGGGCCAGCAGTTGACACGACCCGCACAGGGACTGAGAATCGCCCTGGCCCATCCGCGGACGAAGGAGGTCAGATGTCCTGGAATCTCGAGGGCAGCTACTTCGAGACATGCTCCTGTGAGCTCATGTGCCCGTGCAACTTCTCGTTCGACCACGGCGCGACGTACGACTACTGCCGCGTCACGCTCGTCTTCCACGTCGCCGATGGGGATGTCGAGGGAACGGATGTCAGCGGACGTACGGTCGCCGTCATTGCGGACACGCCGAAGGTCATGACGGACGGCAACTGGCGTCTCGGCATGTTCGTCGACGAGGACGCGACCGACGACCAGCTGGAGAAGCTGACCGCCGTTTTCGGCGGGCAGAAGGGCGGGCCGATGGCGGGCCTGGCCCCGCTGATCGGCGAGGTGCTCGGCGTGGAGCGCGCACCGATCGAGGTTGTCGAGGACGGCCTTCGCCACAGCGTCCGGATCGGAGATGCCGTCGACTTCGAGGTCGAGGACATCGTTCCGTTCGGCATCGAGACCGGGGAGCCCGCTCGCCTGACGGGTGTCTTCCATCCCGTCGCCTCGGAGTTGACCGCTGCCGAAGCCACCCGATCACAGATCAGCGCCTTCGGCATCGAGTACGAGGGAAAGACGGGGCTCTCAGCGCCCTTCTCGTGGGCTGCCTGAGCGCGTGATCGCCTCCGCGCACGAGCGCGCTCCGAACGCCGGGGGTCTCGGGCCTGCATTCGCCGCCGCACGGACACGGCTTGGGCTGATCGCGCTTCTCCTCGCCCTGGCTGCGGCCGGTTGGTGGTGGACGGTCGCTGAGATGCAGGGGATGGACGGTGGGCCGTGGACGGATCTCGGGACGCTCGCCTGGTTCGTCGGCGTCTGGGTCGTGATGATGGCGGCGATGATGTTCCCCTCGGTGGCACCGACGGTCGCCCTCTACTCGAGCATGACGAAGAGGCGGTCTCTCGCTCCACCGCTTCTCTTTACGTCCGGCTATCTCGCTGCATGGACCAGCATCGGAGTGCTTGCCTTCGTGGTTGCACGCGTGGGCGATCGTGTCTCGGGCGACCTGCTTGCATGGGATCGCGCCGGTCGCTGGATCGCGGGAGGGACGCTCGTCGTCGCAGCGGCCTACGAGCTCACGCCACTCAAGGACGTGTGCCTTGGCAAGTGCCGCAGCCCGCTCGGCTTCCTGCTCGGATCCTGGCGGAGCGGACGCGCTGGTGCCCTGCAGATGGGCGTAAGGCACGGGGCCTGGTGCGTTGGCTGTTGCTGGGCGCTGATGGCATCGCTCTTCGCGCTCGGAGTGATGAGCGTCGTCTGGATGGCAGTCGTCGCCGGGCTCATCGCGTTCGAGAAGCTGATTCCGTCGCGTCGTGCTGCGACATCTGTCACGGCCGCGATCCTGCTCGTGCTCGGTGTTCTGATGCTCGCCGCCCCCGACGCCATCCCTGCGCTCACCGTCCCGGCCAGTGGCTCGATGTCCGAGATGGACCAGATGAGTCCCTAGTCGCCGGGAACCTGCAGCACGGTTGCCGAAGCGACAACAGGACTAGAGTCGGCCGCGTGACGCTGCAACGGATGGACAACGTCGGCATCGTGGTCGAGTCCCTCGATGCCGCAATCTCGTTTTTCGCCGAGCTCGGCCTCGAACTCGAAGGGCGATTCCTGGTGGAAGGAGAGTGGGCAGGGCGCGTCACCGGGCTGGGTGACCAGCGCGTCGAGATCGCCATGATGCGCACGCCGGACGGCCACAGCCGGCTCGAACTCTCGCGATTTCTCACGCCGCCTACGGTCGCCGATCACCGGAACGCCCCGGTGAACGCTCTCGGCTACCTACGCGTCATGTTCGCCGTGGACGACATCGACGATACGCTCGCCCGGCTCCGCAAGCACGGTGCGCAACTTGTCAGTAGCGAAGTGGTCCAGTACGAAGACGTGTATCGGCTCTGTTACGTCCGAGGCCCTGAGGGGATCCTCATCGGGCTGGCGGAGGAGATCGGCTAGACCGCCGGTCGAGCAGCGGATGGAGCCGTCGGAGGGATTCGTCCTCAGCCGTACGGGCCTCGTGTGGACGCCCGCGGCTTCGATCGACCCAACCGACGATGCCCTGCGAGCACCGAGACTCGGTCTGAATGGGGCTCACGTTGCGGGAGGTACGGGACGAGGATCTGCCGCTGCTGTTCGAACAGTGGGCGGATCCGGTCGCCGCACACATGGCCGCGTTTACGGCGCCCGACCACATGGACCGGGACGCATTCGAGCGCCGCTGGTCGAGGCTAAGAGCCGACGAGACGGTGCTCACCCGGGTCATCGTCGTCGACGACGAGGTTGCCGGAACGATTGGGTCCTGGGGCGACCCCGGCGAGCGCGAGGTGACGTACTGGATCGGCCGGTCCTACTGGGGCAAAGGGATCGCCACCGATGCCCTCACTGCATTCTTGGCCGTTGATCGGTCGCGGCCGCTCCACGCCCACGTCGCGTCCGACAACGTCGCGTCCCGCCGCGTCCTCGAGAAGTGCGGCTTCCGCGTGATCGCGACGGAACGAAACGTCGCTGAAGCGCGCTCAGCCGAGATCGAGGAACTTGTGCTGCGCCTCGACGAGCTCACTTCCACGGAATAGGAATGTGACCCCCGCGAGTGCCCGCGCGTGCTCGTGGGCGGCGAGAAATCGCGGGTCTGTGACGCGCACGACGTGCCAGTCCTGCAGGCCCGAAGGCCCACAGGACTTGGACTGATAGGCAGCGCGATGCCTCAGACGACGAGCGTGAAGATGAATATCGCAAGGAACACGCTCTGGGCGCTGTGCACTGCGATCCCGATCCAGGCGCTCCGATACCGCTTCGTCGGGTACGAGATCGTGAACATGTCGAGGAGCGTTCCCGGGATCGCCCACGGCACGTGCAGGTGGTAGCCGGCGAAGAGGAGGCCGTTCGCCACCCAGTCGCCGCGCCCGAACGCCCCGTTCATGCGCGGAAGGAGGTACCCGCGGAACAGGAGCTCCTCGCCGAGCATGGTGTTGAACAGGAACATCACGAGGATGAGGCCGTACCAGCCAAAGGCCCCGTCCAGGAACGCCTTGCCGGCGTCCGACTCGAGGATCGTGGCGAACTCCCGGTCGTCGGGCGCCGGCACGATCGCGACCAGCTCTTGGGCGAAGGTGAACGCGAGGATGAGCGGAATCACGACGAGCCACACGCGACCACCGACGCGGCCGCTGCGCGGGCTCCGCGGAGAGCGGAGCCACAGCGCCTCGCGGACCGCCGACCAGCGGAGGGTCCGCTGCTCGCGACCGACGAGGATCGCAATCAGGATGAACTGCCAGACCATGCCGGTCGCGAGGGAGACGATCAGCGCCTTCGCCATCGGCACGTCGCCAACGCCGGCGAAGCGGTCGGCGAGCGCTGGCGCGACGAGCCAGGCGAGCACCGCCAGCGGGAGCGCGGCGGCCGCCCAGACGGCGAGGATCCCGCGGATCCGCAGCTGCGGAATCTCGACGCTCGAGACGGCGGTGTCAGAGCGGGCAGTGGCTGTGAGTGGGTATGAGACGCTCATCTGCGTCCTCCTTTGGGGGGTCGATTCCAGTGCCGGACGCTAGGAGGCGGTGGCGCCAGGCGCCTCGTCGGAAGGCCGGATTCGGGCTCCGACTCGCCGACGATTCCGGCTCCTACTCGGGTAGGAGGCGCCTTCAGAGAGCGTGCGGTACGTTCAGCCCATGGGCCGGATCCGACACATAGCGCGCGAATACTGGTTCGAGCTGCTGATCGCGTTGCTGGCGATCGCGGGCATGCTCGAGCTCGTGGTCGGACGCGACTCGCCGGGCGCACCGCCCACGTCGCTGTGGTTCGCCATACCCACGGTGGCTGTGCTCGTCCTGCCTCTGTTCGCGCGTCGCCGCTTCCCCTTCGCCGCGCCCGCGGCCTACTGGGCCCTGGTCGCGGTGATCTCATTCGGCGACGGGGTGCTGCTCGCGTTCATCGGCAGTCTCGGGCTCGTCGGCTTGGCGAGCGCCTTCCTGCTCGGGAACCTGCGGGATCCCCTGAAGGCAGGCGCGGGCCTGATCATCGTGTTGGTCGGAATCGTGATCCTCGTCTACAACATCCCCGGTTCACTGCCAGTCGGCGACTACGTCTTCATCCCCCTTCGGTTCGTGGTCGCCTGGGTCGCGGGCTACGCACTTCGTGAGCGTGCTGAGCAGGCCGAAGCGGCGGAAGAACGCGCCGTCCACGCCGAGCGCGAGCGCGAGTCGGCTGCACGCGTCGCGGTGGCCGAGGAGCGTTCACGGATCGCCCGTGAGCTCCACGACATCGTCGCCCACGCCGTGAGCGTGATGGTGCTCCAGGTCGGCGCAGTGAGGCACAAGCTTCCTGTCACGATGGGCGAGGACAGCGATGCGCTCAAAGGCGTCGAGCGCGCCGGCCGCACCGCGCTCGCCGAGATGCGCCGTCTCCTCGCTGCTATGCGCCGCGAAGGGGACGAAGCTGAGCTCGTGCCTCAGCCCGGCCTCGACGGACTCGGCTCGCTGCTCGCTGATGTCAGCCGCGCCGGCCTGCCCGTCGAGCTGCATGTCGACGGCAAGCCCTTCCCGCTGCCGCGAGGGGTCGACCTCTCGGCCTATCGCATCGTTCAAGAAGGGCTGACCAACGCTCTCAAGCATGCGCACGCCAGCGACGCCGACGTGACGGTCCGTTATCGGCCGGACGAGCTGGAGATCGAGGTGCGTGACAACGGCAGCGGCGGCGTGACAAGCGACGGCCTCGGCCATGGGCTCATCGGCGTGCGGGAACGCGTCAAGATCTACGGCGGCAGGATGACCGCGGGAACGGCCATCGACGGCGGGTTCGTCCTCAGTACACGCCTCCCGCTCGGCCAGGACGAACGATGACGATCCGTGTGCTCGTCGCCGACGACCAGTCGATGGTCCGCGCCGGCTTTCGCATGCTGCTCGCGGGCGAGGAGGACATCGAAGTGGTGGCCGAGGCGAGCAACGGGCTCGAGGCCGTCGACAAAGCGACGCGGTTCAATCCATCGGTCGTCCTGATGGACATCCGCATGCCCGAGCTGGACGGTCTGCAGGCGACCCAACGCATCCTCGCGGCCGACAACGCCGCGCGGATTCTGATTCTCACGACGTTCGACCTGGACGAATACGTCTTCGAAGCGTTGAAGGCCGGGGCAAGCGGCTTCGTCCTCAAGGACGATTCTCCCGAACAGCTGATCGCCGCGATCCGCACGGTCGCCGATGGCGAGGCGCTCCTCTCACCGACGATCACGAGACGGGTGATCGAAAAGTTCGCCTTGATAGCGCCTCCGGCTCCTCCGAAGGAATTTGACGAGCTCAGTGAGCGCGAACGAGACGTCTTTCGCTTCATGGCTCGTGGCCTGTCCAACGCCGAAATCGGTACCGAGCTCTACATCAGCGAGACGACCGTCAAGACTCACGTCACTCACATCCTCCAGAAGCTCGACCTTCGCGACCGCGTGCAGGCAGTCGTGCTCGCGTACCAGACCGGGCTCTTCGAGCCGGACATACCACACCGAGGCCGAGGCTAGCCGCGCATTCCCGCGAACAGCATCGACTCGGCGGGAACTAGCGGCGACGAGGATCGGCGGGCGGTGCTTTGCAGGCCGCTCAGCGCGCGAGCCGAGGCGCCAGGTGCTCTCCGATCAGCACGATCGAGTCGAGGTCGGTGTGCTGGCTGTGCATGACCATCAGCCGATCGGCGCCAGCCTCGGCGTACGGACGGAGCGCCGCTGCGACCTCGTCGACCGAGCCGAACAATCGCTGCTCGCTCGAGCCGGCGAACCAGTCGTCGAAGTTCAGGTCGCGCGGCCTGAGATCGTAGATCGCGCGTGCCCGGTCCATTGCCTCGTCTCGGGTTTCCCCGACGATGCAATGGATGGCGATGGAGAAGCGCATCGTCGCCGGATCCCGGCCGACCTCCGCGCACGCCTCGATCACGCGTTGGCGGGCATCGGGGAACTCCTGGGGACGAGAGTCCCACGAGACGTTGTATTCGTCGGCGAAGCGCGCGGCCGGCAGCGTCGTGCCCGGCGTGCCTTTGCCACCGACGATGATCGGGGGATGCGGCGATTGCAGTGGCCTCGGCCTACCAGGCGCGTTTTCGAGCGTGTAGTGGCTGCCGTTGAACGTGACCCGGTCCTCGGTCCAGAGCCGATGCACGATCTCGAGCTGCTCGGCGAGCATCTGCTGGCGCACGCGCGGGCGCGGGAACGGAAAGCCGAACGCCTGGTGCTCGCGCTCCATCCACCCCGACCCGAGCCCGAGCTCCACGCGGCCGCCCGAGACGTGGTCGGCTGTCGCGACCGCGTTTGCGAGCACCGCGGGGGGACGAAACGTCACCGGAGTAACCATCGTGCCGAGACGCAGAACCGACGTGCGTGCCGCGAGACCGGTGACGATCGTCCAGGCGTCATGCGCGACCTGGCCGAGCTCGTCGCTCGTCGAGATGTAGTGGTCTCCGGCAAAGAGCGTCGGGATGGCGGACCGTTCGCACGCATCCGCAAGCGCGCACCAGTCGTCCCAGGTGACACCTCCTTGCGTGATGATCAGCAGGTCCAGTTCCACCGATCACCCTCCGTACGGCCCGCGCTGTCTCGACGCATGTCCGGACCCTAGGCGGTAAATAGGGCGATCTACGTCCTGAATTGCTCGGCTGGTGGACGCTGCATGAACACCGAGCCGGAGAAACGGCGTCAGGGCCGGCCACGAAAGCGCCGCTAACCGAAAGGGTCGGACACCCAGGAGTGACCCGCGCGTGGACGCGTGTGGACGCGCTGATGTTCGCACGTGGTTCGCACGACCTGTCGGCTGCGCGGACAACGCCCCCGTCTAGATCGTGTCGAGGCCGACGTAGTTCTCGGCGAGCGACGTGGCCGCCGCGCGGGAGCTCGCGACGTAGCGGAGCTGTGCGAGCTGCAGCTTGAGGCTGAACGCGTCACCGTCATCGCCGCGGTGGAGCATCTGCGTCATCCACCAGGAGAAGTGCTCGGCGCGCCAGACGCGCCGCAGGACCGTGTCCGAGTAGGCGTTCAGCCCGGTCGCGGCTCCGGAGCTATACCAGTCGGAAAGCGCCTCTGCGAGCACGCGCACGTCGTGCAGCGCCAGGTTCAGCCCCTTCGCCCCCGTTGGGGGCACGATATGCGCGGCGTCGCCCGCGATGAACAGGCGCCCGTAGCGCATGGGCTCGCAGACGTAGCTGCGCATGCCGGTCACGCCCTTCTCGAGGATCGGGCCTTCGGCGAGCGTCCATCCGTCCACATCGAGCCTGGTTTGCAGCTCGTCCCAGATGCGGTCGGCGGGCCATTCCGCGAGGTCCTCGTCGGGGCGACACTGGACGTAGAGGCGGCTGAGCTCCGGTGATCGGAGGCTCAGGAGCGCGAACCCGCGCTCGTGATGGGCATACACCAGCTCGTCGTTGGAGGGGGCGACCTGCGCGAGGATCCCGAGCCAGCCGAACGGGTATTCGCGCGAGAACTCGGACAGGACGCCTGTCGGAATGCTCGGGCGGCAGATCCCGTGGAACCCATCGCAGCCCGCGATCACGTCGCACTCGACCTCCTCGTCGCTGCCCTCGTGCCGGTACCGGATGAGGGGACGGTCGGTGTCGAGGTCGTGCACCGAGACATCCGTGACTTCGAAGTGCAGCGGCGGGCCGGTCTCCAGCCGCAGGCGTATGAGGTCTTTGACGAGCTCGGTTTGTCCGTAGATGACGATCGCCCGCCCGCCGGCGAGGTCGCTCAGCGGGATGCGGTGGCGTTCCCCTGCGAACTGCAGCTCGATCCCGTGGTGCACGAGTCCTTCGCGCCGGAGGCGCTCGCCCGCTCCCGCCTCGACCAGCATGTCGACCGCTCCCTGCTCGATCACGCCGGCGCGGATACGTGCCTCGACGTGCTCTCGGCTCCGGTTTTCGAGGATGACCGTGTCGATCCCCGCGTTGTGCAGCAGGTGGCCGAGCATGAGGCCGGCCGGTCCGGCTCCGACGATTCCCACCTGCGTCCGAGTGCGATTCAGATCGCGCCCTCCTCCTCGAGGACGCGCTGGGCGATCGCGAACGCGCCGTTGGCCGCCGGGACCCCGCAGTAGACGGCGCAGTGGAGCAAGACCTCCTTGAGCTCGTCCGGCGTGACGCCGTTGCGGAGCGCGGCGCGGACGTGCATCGCGAGCTCGTGCTCGCGGCCGGTCGCGACGAGAGACGCGACCGTGATGCAGCTCCGCGTGCGGCGGTCGAGGCCCGGCCGCGACCAGATCTCGCCCCAGGCGTAGCGGGTGATGAGGTCCTGGAAGTCGGCCGTGAACTCGGTCGTGCCCTCGATCGCGCGGTCCACGTGCTCGTCGCCCAGCACGTCGCGTCTCGTCTTCATCCCGTCGTCGCTCACACTGGCACCTCCTGTCCGAGATGGTCGAGCGCGGCCCTCGTGAACTCCTCGGCACGCTCGACGTTCGCGAGGTGGGCCGCGCGCTCCAGGACGACGAGCCTCGCCTCCGGGATCCTGGAGACGAGAAGCTCGGCGTGCTCGACCGGCGTCGCCGCCGGGTCCTCGGCCCCCGCGATGACGAGTGTCGGGACGGAGATCGCGGTGATCCGCTCTCTCGCGTCCCACGCGGCGAGCGCCTCGCAGCAGCGCGCGTAGCCCTCCGGCGGAGTCGCGACCAGCATCGCGCGGAAGCGCGCGACCGTCTCCGGCTCCTCGCGCGGGAACTCCGGCGTGAACCAGCGCACGACGACGCTGTCCGCGATTGCCTCCATCCCGTCAGCCCGAACTCTCCGGGCGCGCTCTGCCCACCCAGCGGGCGGTCCGAGATATGCGGACGTGCACGAGAGAACGAGCCGCTCGACGCGCTCGGGCGCTTCGAGTGCGAGCGCGAGTCCGACCATCCCTCCGAGCGAGGTTCCGCAGAGCGACACGCGTTCGAGCGCGAGCGCGTCGAGGAGCTCGAGGAGGCTCTGTGCGAATGCCTCGACGGTGCACGGCTCCTCGGGAAGCCCCGAGGCGCCGTGGCCAGGGTGGTCGTACGTGAGGACGCGGAAGCGCTCCGTTAGCTCTGGGAGCTGTCGGCTCCAGAGGTGCTGACCGGTGCCCAGGGAGTTCGCAAGCACCAGTGCCGGCGCTTCCCCGCGGCCGTGGAGGCGATGGTCGAGCCTCATCGTGCCTCTGCCCACTCGACGAGTGTGCGGTCCACGAGCGCCTCTGCGGATCCGATGTACCCGGCAGGGTCGAGGAGCTCGTCGAGCTCGGTCTCCGACAGAGCGACGCGCTTGTCGACGAGCAGCGCCTCCCGGAACGAGCGAGCGCGCGCGGCCTCAGCAACGACGTCGTGAGCCTGGCTGCGTCCCAGGCGGGGTGTGAGCGCAAACGAGACGCGCTCCGCGACAACGAGCCCACCGCTCGCCTCCAGGTTCGTCCGCATCCGCTCGGCGTCGACTTCGAGACCGGTCACGGCGTCCCCCGCGGCGGACGCCGCTCCGCCTGCGAACGCGAGCGCGCCGGAGAGCGCCGCCCACTCGGCGTGCCAGCCTCCCACCGCGCGCTCGTGCTCGTGCGCGAGCTCCCCGAGCAGGACGCCTGCGTGAGCGCTCGTGAGGCGCGCGCACGAGACCGCCAGGGTCGAGCGGACGGGATTTCGCTTCTGCGGCATGGTCGACGAGCGCCCGCCTGCCGCCTCCCTTACCTCGCCCACCTCGCTCTGGGCGAGGAGCACGAGGTCGCGGCCGACCTTCGCCGCTGCGCCGGCGACGCCTACGAGTGCCGCGCCGAGCTCCGCTACGCGCTGGCGATTCGTATGCCAGGGGAGCACGGGCTCCGCGAGCTCGAGCTCACGCGCGTAGAGACGGACCACCTCGAGCGCGTCGTCACCGAGCGCTGCGAGGGTCCCGGCGGCGCCACCGAGCTGCGCTGCGAGTCGCTCGTCGCGCACCGCCGTGAGTCGCCGCCGCGCCTCGAGCAGCGCAACGAGCCAGCCCGCCGCCTTCAGCCCGAAGGTCGTGGGCACTGCCTGCTGCAGGAGGGTGCGCGCCGCCATGGGAGTCGACCGGTGGGCGCGTGCGAGCTCGGCGCATCCTTCGCCGAGTCGGTCGACCTCGGCGAGCACGAGTGCGACTGCACGACGAGAGACGAGCATCGCGGCCGTGTCGATGATGTCCTGGCTCGTCGCCCCGTGATGAACCCAGTCCGAGGCCTCGCCGCCGACCGCCTCGCGCAGCGCTCGGACGAGGGGCTCGGCCGGGTTCCCGACCGTGCGTCCTTTTTGCGCCAGCTCTTCCGGGTCGTACAGCTCCGCGCGACATGCCGCTCCGATCCGGGCCGCGGCCTCCTCCGGGACGAGCCCGACTGCGGCACTCGCCGTGGCAAGCGCGCGCTCCGCGTCCAGCATCCCCTGCAGCCAGGCGCGATCCGAGACCGCTTCTCGCAGCGCCCGCGGCACGAAGATGGCCGAGAACGGCGTCACACCGCGAAGAACGTCGACTGGCCGCGGCCCTGGAGGACGATGTCGAAGCGAAGCGCGCCGTCTTCCGCCCGCGCGACGAGCGTCGCCCGCTTCTCCGGCTCGAGGCCGAGGAGCAGGGGGTCCTCCGCGTTCGCGGCTTCCTCGTCGGGGAAGTACATGCGGGTCGCGACTCGCTTGAGGAGCCCGCGCGCGAAGACCCCGACGAGGAGGTGCGGCGCCTGGAGGTGTCCGTCCACCCACGGCACGCGGCCCGGCTTCACGGTGACGAAGTCGAAGCGGCCGCCGTCCTGGGTGGCCGAGCGGCCGAATCCCCAGAACCCGTCCTCGAGCGGGACGTCCTCACGGTCGTCCGCCGGATGCGCGTAGCGGCCCGTGGCATTCGCCTGCCAGATCTCGACCAGGCCGTCGGCCACCGGATCGCCTGCGCCGTCGAGGACTACGCCCGAGATGCGGATGGCGCGCGGGTCGACCTCGTCCACCAGGCGGTTCGTGATCGGCCCGTCGACGAGGCCGATCGTGAGAAACGGCCCGGCGGTCTGGGACGGCGTGAGCACGAGCTCAGTCATCGTGCGGCTCCTCGAGCGGCGTCGGCGCACGGCCGCCCAGAACGATGTCGAAGCGAAACCCGAGCGCCCAGTCCGGCTTCGTCAGCTCCAGGTCGAACTCCGAGACGAGCCGTTGCCGGGCGCGCTCGTCCCGGATCGAGTTGAAGATCGGATCGAACGGGAAGAGCGGGTCGCCTGGGAAGTACATCTGCGTCACGAGCCGCTCCGCGAACGCGCGGCCGAACAGCGAGACGTGGATGTGCCGCGGACGCCACGCGTTCGCGTGGTTTCCCCACGGGTACGCGCCCGGCATGACAGTGACGAATCGGTACGTGCCGTCGGCCTCCGTCAGGCAGCGTCCGCCTCCCGAGAAGTTCGGGTCGAGCGGCGCGTCCCAGGTGTCGGCGACGTGGTCGTAGCGGCCGGCCGCGTTCGCCTGCCAGATCTCGACGAGCTGCCCGCGGAGGGGCTTCCCGTCCGAGCCGAGGACCCGACCGGTGACGACGATGCGCTGCCCGAGCGGCTCCCCCGCGTGCTGGCGGGTGAGGTCGGCGTCCGTTTCCGAGAGCGGGCCGTCGCCGTAGATAGGCCCCGTGACCTCGGAGAGCGAGGCCGGCAGGACGACAAGCGGTTCCTTCGGTGCACGCAGGCGCGTGCTCACGTACTCCGGGTAGAGGAGCGGCGGGTCGATGCCTGTCAGCGCGCTGTCAGGGACGCGAGCAAGAGCGGTCTCAGGCTGCACGGCGATCCTCCAGGTCGACGTCGAAGGGAGCGCCGGTCGCGGCCCGCACTTCGTCGACGGTCGCGTCGTCGAGCAGCTCGGTGAGGACGAGGGCCCCCTCGCGGAACCGGAAGACAGCGAGCTCGGTGACGACAACGTCGGCGACACCGCGGGCCGTCAGCGGATAGGTGCACTCGCGCACGATCTTCGGCTCTCCCGTCGACGACGTCGAGGTCATCGTCACGATCACGCGGCGCGCGCCGACGACGAGGTCCATCGCGCCGCCGACGCCGAGCACGTCCTTACCCGGGACGGCCCAGTTTGCGATGTCGCCGGAGATCGAGACCTGCAACGCGCCGAGCACCGCAACGTCGATGTGCCCACCCCGGATCATCGCGAAGCTCTGGGCGCTGTCGAAGTACGCCGCGCCGGGGAGTGCAGTCACCGGCCGCTTCGCTGCGTCTATGAGATCGGGGTCGAGCTCCTCCTCGCTCGGCCGTGGCCCGACTCCGAGGAGGCCGTTCTCCGTGTGCAGGAAGACGTCCGTTCCACCACCTAACAGTCCCGGTATGAGGTTCGGAATGCCGATGCCGAGGTTGACGATCTCGCCCGGCCGCAGCTCCTGCGCCGCGCGCGCTGCGATTGCGGACTTGACGTCGCCGGTCATCGCGACAGCACGAGCTCGTCGACGTAGAGGTGTGGCGTATGGATCGACTCCGGCTCGAGCTCGCCCGCTGGCACGATCTCTCCCACCTCGGCGATTGTCACCCGTGCGGCTGTCGCCATCAACGGGTTGAAGTTGCGCGCAGTGCGCCGGTACCAGAGGTTGCCGAGCTCGTCGCCGCGCGCCGCGTAGACGAGTGCGACGTCCGCGTGGATCGGCCGTTCGAGCACGTACGGGACGCCGTCGATGACTCGCTCCTCCTTGCCCTCCGCGAGCAGCGTCCCCGCGCCGACCGGCGTGAGGAAGCCGGCGATCCCGGCGCCGCCCGCGCGGATCGCCTCGGCGAACGTCCCCTGCGGCACGAGCGTCGCCTCGATCTCGCCTGCGTTCACGGCCGCAACCGCCTCCGGGTTCGAGGTGAAGTACGACGAGATGCCACGCTTGATCCGCCCTTGGCGGAGCAGCTTCCCCAGGCCCCGGCCCGGCTCGCCGATGTTGTTCGAGACGATCGTCAGCTCGTCGGCGTCGGAGCTCTCGGCGAGGGCGTCGATGAGCGTGAGCGGCGCGCCGACGAGCCCGAACCCGCCGACCATGACGGTGTCGCCCGAGCTGATCGCCGACACTGCCTCATCGGGCTCGATGGGGCCGCTCGCAATCGGCATCCCTCACACCCCTTTCGTCGCGAAATGCGAAGGAGACTACTAGCGCTTGTATGCAAACGTTGCGTGGTTGAGGGCCTGACGGGCGCCTGCTGGACGCAACACGGTCGGTGTTGTATACATCGGCCGATGTCCTCGTGACGCGCAGGCGAGCCGCAGTGAGTGTTCCGGGTTCGCTGAACTTCCCAGAGCAGTGTGTCGTCAGAGGATCGACCGGACCGGAGAGCGGGCAGGCCTCGTTGGCAGGCTTGACGGAAGGAGGAGGGTCGTGAAGCGGTACAGAGCGATTGCGGCCGTGGGCGGCTTGGCGATGCTCACCGCCGTACTCAGCGGTTCGAGCGCGTACGGAGGTTCGAGCGCGTCCGCCCAGGGAAGCCCGATCAAGATCGGCGTGCTCACACCCCTGACAGCGAACTTCGCGCCCTGGGGGCTCCAGGTGCGCGCCGGGGCGGCGCTCGCAGTGAACGAGATCAACAGGTCGGGCGGCGTGAAGGGGCGCGGCCAGGGGCGGCGTCTCAACCTCGTCGTCGCCGACGACCAGTCCACGAACACCACCGCGGCCGTCGACGGCTTCCGGCGGCTGACGCAGCAGGAGAACGTCGTGTCGGTCGGGGGCATCATCGGCAGCCCGATCGGGCTCGCGACGACGCGACTCGCCGAAGAAGGGAAGATTCCGCTGTTCCTCGTGAAGTCGGGGAACAACGAGATCCTGACGCAGTCGAGCCGCTACACGTTCCGCACGTGCCTGCCCGCCGCCGCGACGGTCGCCCAGTCGGTCGTGCGCTTCGCGCAGCGACGTGAGATCAGGAGCGTCGGGGTGATGATCGCGGACTACGCGTGGGGGCAGTCCTTCAAGTCGTCGCTCGAGGATGCGGCCAAGTCCGTGTCGAACGTCAGGTTCAACGTCCAGGTTGCGCCCGTTCCGACGACCAACTTCACGCCGTACCTGCGTGCGTTCGGCGACGTCTCGTTGATCGTCGCGACAGGCCATCCGCCGGGAGCGCCGCTGGTTCTGGCGCAGGCTGGGCAGCTCGGCCTGAAGGCACCGGTGGTGGGCGCGGATGGGCCGTGGTCGCTGACTGCGAAGAGCACGACGACGTCGGCGTTCGGCCGCTACAGCGACTTCAAGTGCATGGCCTCCGCGAGCAAGCAGTACAAGGCCCTCGCCAAGCGCTACCTGCGGGCGTTCCCGCAGAACGAGTTCATGGAAGACGACGCGGTGGCGGGCTACGCGTACGTGAAGATCGTCGCGGAGGCGATCAGCAAGGTCGGCGTCAACCGGCAGAGGATCGCCGCCTACGTCCATGCCAACACGTTCAACATCCCCGGCCATGCGTGGCCGCTCAAGTGGACGGCGTGGGGCGAGATGATCGGGGCGCGACCGCAATACGCGATCCTGACCAAAGGCGCTCCACCCGAGGCCGGGCTGAATACCGCTTCGACCACGTTCTGGCCGAGAGTGATATTCAAGTCGCCAGCGCTGCCTGCGTACCGTCCGTCGTCGTAGCCCGTGGAGGCCGAATCTGCTCCTCGAGGTTGACGCGGTCACCAAACGCTTCGGCGGTCTGCCGGCCGTCGACGGCGTGACGTTCGCGATCGACGACGGCGACATCGTCGCCGTCGTCGGTCCGAACGGGGCCGGGAAGAGCACGCTCTTGAAGCTCATCGTCGGACTGGAGCGGCCGACTGCCGGCACCGTCCTGCTGGGCGGCGATCGGATCGACGGGCTCACCGCCCATCAGATCCGGCGCAAGGGAATCGCATTGGCCATGCAACGACCGCTTCCGTTCGGCTCGATGACGGTCCTCGAGAACGCCGTCGTGGGCGCCATGTTCGGCGTCGGGCACGGCGTCCTGAGCGAGCGGGAGGCGAGACGGCGGGCGACCGAGGCCTTGGCCGTCGTCGGACTGGAGGAGCGAGCCGGTCGGCCGGTGTCGAGCCTGAACCTCCACCAGCAGCGATTCCTCGAGATGGCGAAGGCGCTGGCGGGCGAACCGAAGGTGCTGCTGCTCGACGAGGTGATGGCGGGTCTCAACGAGGCGGAGCTGGCGCACTCCGTCGCCATCGTTCGAAGCGTCCGCGACACCCTCGGGACGGCGATCCTCTGGGTCGAGCACGTGATGAGTGCCGTGATTCAGCTCGCCGAACGCGCGATCGTCCTGAACTTCGGTCAGGTCCTGGCGGACGGCGAGCCCGGCGTCGTCATGCGGGACCCCCAGGTAGTCGACGCGTACCTCGGTCAGGCTCGCGTTGCTTGAGGTCGCCGGGCTGGCAGCCGGGTATCTCGGCGAGCGGGTCATCGACGGCATCGACATCGAAGTTCGGACGGGTGAGGCGGTCGTGGTCTTCGGCTCGAACGGCGCGGGAAAGACCACGCTCTTCCGGGCCATTGCCGGGCTCCTCCCGCGAATGGCGGGTCGCGTGGTCCTCGACGGCAAGGACCTGACGCGTAGTCCCGCCCACCGCATCTCACGCACGGGGATCGCGTACGTCCCGGCGGAACGGCACCTGTTCCCGGCGATGACCGTGAAGTCCAACCTGGTACTGGGCGCGTATCCCCGCCGTGCCGACCGGGACACGCTGGCGCTGGTGTACGACCTCTTCCCGCGGTTGCGGGAGCGGCACCGCCAGCATGCGGGAACCCTGAGCGGCGGGGAGCAGCAGATGCTTGCCGTGGGTCGTGCGCTCATGGCGAAGCCCAGGTTGCTCATGCTCGACGAGCCCACGACCGGACTGGCGCCGAAGATCGCGCAGGCCGCGTTCGAGGCACTCGCGGGTCTCAAGGAAGGGGGGATGACCCTGCTCATCGCGGAGCAGCAAGTGCCCCTGGCTCTCTCGGTGGCAGACCGCGGCTATGTGCTCGAGAACGGCCGGATCCGACTCGAAGGAACCTCCGACCAGCTAGCGCACAACCCTGAGGTCCGACGCGCCTACCTCGGCGTCGCATGAAGGCGGTCGTCCTCGATGGGATCGTGCTCGGCCTGGCCTTCGGACTGCTCGGAGTCGGGATGACGCTCGTCTACGGGCTCGGCGGTGTCATCAACCTCGCGTACGGCCAGATCGTGATCGCCGCCGCGATCGTCGCCTCATTGGTCATCGAGAGAGGTGAGTCCCAGGCAGTGGCGGCTGGCGTCGGCGTGCTGGCCGCAGTCGGCCTTAGCGTCCTGCTGGATCTCACCTTGATGCGTCCTGTCTATCGCCAGCACGGCGAAGAGCGGACGCTCTTAGGCCTCCTACTGACGCTCGGTGCGGCGTTCGTCATCGGGGGCCTCCTCGCCTGGCGCTATCCCGCCGGCGCGTTGTACATCTACGTCGGCGGGGACCCGATCTCGGTCATCGGCGTCCCGATGTCCGTGGGCAGCATCTGGGCCTCGGCCATCGCGCTCGTCGTGGCGGCGGTCCTCCTCGTGTTCTTCGGCGCCACCACCTTCGGGCGCGGCGTCCGCTCCGTGATCCAGGACGAGACGGGCGCGAGGCTCGTCGGCATCAACCCGTCGTTCGTCCGCACGGTCATCTTCGCGCTGAGCGGCGCGCTCGCCGGCGTGGTCGCCATCGCGCAGTCCATGACCGGGCCGCTGACGGTCAATGCGGGCTTCGAGCTCACGACGTTCGCGCTGATCGTGACCGTCGTCGGAGGCCTCGGGAGTGTCGCGGGAGCGTTCCTCGCGGGCGTGCTTCTGGGCGTGGTGAACGCGCTGAGCGCCCACTACATCGGGCAGTACATCACCACCATCGTCCTCCTCGGTGCAGCTGCCCTGACGATCCTCATCCGACCTCGAGGGCTGCTCGGCCGATGACCGAGACGCGGACGGCGGGCGGCTCGCGGCGGCTCGGGAGTATGGGCTGGGCGTTCCTGCCCATCGTCGTCACGGCGGCGTTCCTCGCCGTCCTTCCGCCCGTCTGGTTCGGTGACTCGCCGTACACGACGTCGTTGGCCGTCCAGGCGCTCGTGTTCGCCTCGTACGGCGTGGGCTTCAACCTCATCTTCGGGAGCACGAACCAGCTCTTCCTCTGCGTCGGCGCCCTGGCCGGAGTCGGCGGCTACGGCGCGGGCATCCTCGCGAACGAAAGCTCGCTACCGATGGCGGCGGGCGTGGCCGTGGGAACGGCGAGCGCGGCGATCGTGGGCGGTCTGCTGAGCTGGATCGCGGTGCGGCGGTCGCTCGGGATCATCTTCACCGGCATCGTCACGCTCGTCTTCTCGCTCGGGTTCGCGAACCTGCTGCTCGGCCAGCGCGACCTGACGGGATCCGAGACGGGTCTCATCGTGGACGGGGTCCCCGCCGAGCTGGCTGACGACAGCGTCGGCGGCTACTACCTCTTCGCGGGTCTCCTCGTCGCGTTCCTGATCGTCTTCCGGGCTCTCCAGCTGTCGCACGTCGGCTGGGCGTTCCGCGCCTTGCGCGACGACGAGGTGGCCGCGGAGCTGGCGGGCGTGAACGTCTCCCGCTACCGGATCTATGCGGCGACCGTGGGCTCGGCGATGATCGGCCTCACCGGCGCTCTCCTCGCCTACAGTGCGGGCTTCATCAGCCCGGCGACGTACAGCTTCGACCGCGTGGACGTGCGCGTTCTCGTGATGGTCGCGTTCGGAGGTCTCGGTACCCTGCTCGGCCCGGTCATCGGCGCGGGAGTGTTCGCGATCCTGGACGAGCAGCTGACGGCCAGCCTCGAGCTGCGCGAGGTCCTGTACGGCGCGTTCGTCATCACGATCTTCCTGTTCTTCAGGCGCGGTGTCGTACAGGCGTTCGTCTCATTCTTCGACCGCTTTGTCCGCTCTGGCCGACGCACCCAGCCAAACGTGCAATCGTCACGAGAGTAGGAGTCGACGACCGTGCCACGCGGGAACCACCCGAACTCACAGACGACGAAGGCGACGCTCGGGCTCCGGGAGCTCCTGCTCAACGGCGCCTTCCAGCCCCGAGAACGTGTTCCCGAGCTGCGCCTGGTCGAGGAGCTCGGCGTCTCGCGGACGCCACTGCGGATCGCACTCATGACGCTCGAGCACGAAGGGCTCCTCGAAACGCTCCCGGGCGGCGGCTTCGTCGTGCGCGAGTTCACGCGCAGCGACATCGACGACGCGATCGAGCTGCGCGGCGTGCTCGAGGGCACGGCTGCACGCCTCGCGGCGGAGAGGCTGGACTCGGACGACGAGCTCGAGCCCTTGCGGGAGCTGTGCCGGGAGATGGATGGTGTCGTCCGCGCGCCGAGCATCGAGACGTTCATGGAGTACGTCCGCCTGAACGAGGAGTTCCACCACGGGTTCCGCGACCTGGCGAAGAGCCCGCAGCTCGACCGGACGCTCGAGCACGTGCTCGCCCTCCCCTTCGGGCCGCCGAGCGCCCTGCTGATGACGGTCCACGCAGCGCTTCCGGAGTCGTGGGAGATCTTCCTGGTCGCCCAGCACCAGCATGTCGCGCTCGTCGAGGCGATCGGACGGGGCGAAGCCTCGCGGGCGGAGGACATCGCGCGTGAGCACGCACGCATCGCGCGTCGGAACCTCGACATCGCGCTCGAGAACCGGGACCTCCTCGAGCGTCTTCCCGGGTCGACGCTGCTGCGCCTTCCGGCTGCTGCCTCCTGAAGGGCATGCCGCCCGAGGCCGAGACCGACCGGCTCGAGAGCACTGCGCACGTGAGGCCCATGCGGGCCGACGATCTCGAGGCTGCTGACCGTGTCCTGAGGATTGCTTTCGGGACGATTCGAGGGCTTCCCGATCCGAGTGCCGCGTTCGGGGACGCGGACTACGTGCATACGCGGTTTCGTGCCGCGCCGGAATGTGCCTGGGTGGCCGAGGTCGACGGCGCTGTCGTCGGCTCCGTGTTCGCGGCGCGCTGGGGCTCGTTCGGCTTCTTCGGACCTCTCAGCGTCGATCCCGGCCTCTGGGATCGCGGGGTCGGGAGTCGATTGCTGCAGCCCGTCCTCGAAGCCTTCGCGAGCTGGGACGTCCGTCAGGCCGGGCTCTTCACCTTCGCGGACAGCGCGAAGCATCTCGGCCTGTACCAGAAGCACGGCTTCTGGCCGGGACCTCTCACGGCGGTGACCGCGAAGGCGGTCGGCCCCACGGCGCCGGCCCCGTACGCGCTCGTCGCGAACGAGCTGGAGAACCGGCAGGGCGTCGTGCTCGACGAGATCCGCACCCTGACGGATCAGGTCTGCGCCGGGCTCGACCTCGGCCGCGAGATCCTCGCGGTCGACGAGCAGCGGATCGGCGACACCCTTCTCGTGCGGCGCGACGGGACCTTGGAGGCGTTGGCCGTGTGCCACGCCGGGGCGAGGAGCGAGGCGGGCAGCGGCACCTGCTACGTCAAGTTCGCGGCGGTTCGCCCCGCCGGGGACGCACCGGCGCGGTTCGAGCGGCTGCTCGACGCCTGCGAGGCGTACGCGGCGGAATCAGGACTGGGCCGTCTCGTCGCGGGTGTGAACACGGGCCGTCTCCACGCGTACCGCGACCTCCTTGCCCACGGCTTTCGCATCGAGCAGACCGGCGTCTCGATGTGGCTGCACCCCGAGCGCCCGCACTTCCACACGCCTGCGCACTACGTGCTCGACGACCTCCGCTGACGGCGCCGGCTTCGGGTCGGCACGAGCCTCAGCTCACTGCGGCCTCCGTGCGCCACCCCTCGTGGTACGAGCTGCGTGCGACCTCGGAGTACGGGCAGGGGCTCACGATGGCGCGGATCTCCACCTGTCGGTGGCGCTCGACCACCGGCTTCGAGGACCCGCCGTCCTCCTCGCCCCAGACGAGAGTCAGCTCGGCGCCGATCTCCACGTCCACGTCGACCATCGCGAGCGAGAGGTACGAGCGCTCGTTGTAGCTGTACCCGGAGAACGTCGAGACGCCGACCGGCTCGCCGTCTCGGAGCACCTTGTCGTACGGCCACGTGGAGTAGTTCGAGAGCGGGATGTCGATGTACTTCGCGGGATCCCCCTTCTCGAAGAGCGAGCCCATGGCGTGCGCGACGTCCTCGCCGTTCCACGCGAGCGTGACCTTCTTCCGGCGCGGCCGGTCGGCCATCTCGAGGAGCGCCTCCCGCCCGACGAAGTCGTGGTCGAACTTCACGAACGGCCAGTACCCGAGGTCGTGCGGAGTGAGGTAGTAGTCCTCGATGTCGTCGGAGACGAAGCTGCCTCCGAGTGAGCCCGTACCCTCGTACCCGTCGGCCGGCAGCCACTCGCGGTAGGCCCTCAGCTCCTCGCCGGTGAAGACGGCCGGGAGCGGGCACGGGATCCACCCCGACTCGAGCGTGTTGGTCGCGTACACGCGTGAGCCGACCTGGCGCAGCCCGAAGTCCCTGCCGGCCTCGACGATCGCGCCTCTCACGTCCTCACGCTCGGCCCATGGGCCCCAGAGCTCGAGCCCGGGCACGCCCGACATCCCGTGATGGAGCGCGCGCACCTTCCGCCCGCCGATCGTGAGCTCGCCCATGTTGAAGAACTTGATCTCGGGGAGGGGCCCGCCGTTCGCTCTCTCCAGCACCTGCATCGCCGTCGGCCCCTGGACCTGGAAGCGGAAGAGCTCGCGCCCGCCCGTCGGGTTGACTGCGGTTCGCTCGTCCCTCGAGACCTGCACGTCGTAGCCGCCCGTCTCAGCGTGGTACTGCACCCAGTTGTGCGCGGAGGGGCGTCCCACGAGCCGCGCCGTGTGGTCGTCCAGGTGGAAGAGGATCGCGTCTCCGATGACGTAGCCGTCGGGGTTGCACACGACGAGCTGCTTAGCCTTGTTCACCGCGAAGTTCTCGAAGGTGTTGACGCCGACATTGGAGAGGAGCTCGATCGTGCCCGGGCCCTCGATCTGGAGGTCCAGCATGTGGTGCGACTGGTCGAAGAGCGCGGACGTCTCACGCCAGGCCACCTGTTCGTCCCGCCAGTTCGAGAACTCGCTCGGCACCGCCGGGTAGACGTAGGGCCCTATCTGCGAGTTGCGCGCCATCTCCACGGCGCTGCCAACGGCCTGGAGCTTCTCGTCGAGGTTTCCATACGCCATCTCTGCCAGCCTCCTCTCCGTCGGGGCTTCCGCCCTTGCCGATTATGAGCCGTCCGGTCCGCCCGCGGTTCCCTGCTCGCCGCGGGCGAGGTGGTCACGACCGAGGAACGTGTTCGCCCAGGCGCTTGTGCCCTGCAGCGCGTTGTCCTTGACGACGACGGGGCCGTCCAGCATCGACTCCTCCTCGCCGTAGGCCTTCAGTCGCTCGTACGCGTCCGACCAGATGCACTCCGTGTCGTACACCTCGCACAGCCCGTCGCGCGTCCCGCCGCACGGGCCGTTGCGCTGATTCTTCGCGCACTGCGACTCGGGGCAGACGTATGCGATCTCGGGAAGCGAGCAGTCGCCGCAGTCCTTGCATCCGAACAGCGGCACCTTGGCGGTCTGCTCGAGGGCGTGGGCCACCCGGCGAACCGTCTTCGGGGCCTTGTCGATTCCGCTGTAGACACGCCGTCCGGTCTCGAACAGCGGGGCGTCGCGCGCGAACACCGTGCCGTGCAGGCGACGGCTGAGCCGGTACTTGACGGGAACGCGCAGCTCGGTCCGCCGCCGCCGCTTCGACTCGAGGTACGCGGCGTTCACGGCGTCGGTCGAGAGGCCCGTCTCGGGGTCGCGCTCGAAGAAGTGGAACTCCTGGGGGCGCGCGAACTGGACCTCGCGTGCGAGGTCGCGCCAGTCGCCGGGGGCGAAGGCGTCGGCGCGGTCGATGATCTCGGCGAACGTCTCCGCAGGCATGTGGCCGCCGAGGTAGACGCCGTCGAAGCCGAGGCCGCGCACGACCGCGAGATGCTTCGAGGCGAGGTCGACGAAGAAGGCGCGGCCCTGGTCCGGGCTGGCGCCGTGCCGCTCCGCGAGCGCGAGCAGCTCGTCGGACACGAGGATGCCGGGGATGATCCCGCGGTGAAACGCGCGCGCGGCCGTGCGAGAGAGCAGATAGACGTTCCCGACGACGTGCAGGTCCAGGTCTTCGCGGCGGATCCAGCGGAGGAGCTCGTCGTCCTTGCGCGTGTTCCAGCCTGCCTGGTTGATGACGAAGCGCGCACCTGCGCGGACCTTCTTGCGCAGCTTGAAGTACTGGGGCATCACCTCGCGCTCGAGCAGCTTGTGGTTCGTGACGACGCAGCCGAGGAAGAAGTCGGTCCGCTCGAGAGGCGTCTCCGGCGTGCGCGTGTCGGGCAGACCGGCATTCATCTCCGAGAAGAGGCTGATGAGCCCCACCGAGTCGATGTCGAAGACGGGGGCCGCGAGACCTCGATGACCCATCACCGGGTAGTCGCCCGACATCGCGAGCACGTTCTGGAAGCCCGCCGAGCTCAGCTGCCAGCCGCGGCTCTCGAGCGCGTTGCGATTCCAGTCCTTGCAGGCGAGGTGGATGATCACCTCCTGCCCGCGCGAGATGAGGTCGGTTCCGAGCGCGTCAGGCGAGAGCATCGCGTGCCCGCCGGGGTTGTCGGTGATCGAGAGGACGTCGATCCTCGGGTCGGCGGCGAGATCCCTCGCGAGAGCCAGCACCCGCGCCCCTCCTTCGGAGCTGATCGGGCCGCGGCTCGTGACGAGCTCCGCGGCCACGACGAAGCCGTCCGGCTGGGCGAGGGCGTCGCGGAAGCGCACGTCGTCAGCCCTCTCTGCCGACGTCGGGCGTTCCGTATGTGTGGAAGCTCTCGATCGTCTGCACGCCCCAGTACTGGCCCCGCGCGCGCTCTGCGGGGGTCCACGTGATGGGCTCGAAGTCCGGGTCGTACACGAAGTAGCCCCCGGTCGTGACCTCGATCCGGTTGCCTCCGGGCTCGAAGCCGTACAGGAAGAACCCTTGCGCGACTCCGTGTTTCGACGGTGCCGCTTCGATCGGGACGTCCGCGTCGACGAAGAGGTCCGCGGCCCGCAGGCACTCCTCGCGCGTGTCGACCCAGAAGGCGAGGTGGTGGAGCCGTCCCGTCGCGCCGTGGGCGTCCGCGACGTAGATGAGCTCGTGCGCCGCGATCGTGAGGCTCATCCAGGCACCGGTCTCGGTTCCGTCGTCGAGCTCGATCCGCTCGTACAGGCGGTAACCGAGCACGTTCCTTGCGAACGTGCTGTTCGCGCGGACATCGGCCGCCAGCAGGTTCACGTGGTCGAGCCGCTTGACCGCCGCTCCCCTGCCGAGGTAGCGCTGTGGCTGATTCCTCCAGGACGGCCGCAGGTGCTTGGGCGGCTCGTAGCGCTCGGCCTCGTAATAGAGCTCGAAGACGTGGCCGTCGGGGTCCGTGAAGCGGTATGCCCGGCCGTGGCCTACGTCTCCTTCGATCCATCCGAGCCCGAGCCCCGTCGCCTCGACGGCCGCGACCCGGCGGTCGAGCGCCTCGGGGCTCCATGCCCGCAGCGCGACGTGCCCGAGCCCCGCCTGCGACGACTCCGTGAGCTTCAGGCTGTAGCGGAGGTAGTCGCCCCAGCCCCGGAGGAAGACGGACTGCCCGTCGCGGGCCTCTTCCTCCATGCCGAGCACGTCGGCGAAGAAGCGGAGGCTCGCCTCGGGCTTCGGGGTGAGGAGCTCCGCATGGCCGATCCGGGCGAGATCGTGGATCGGCTCGCTCATTGCTCGACGAGCTGCCGCAGGCCGTCGAGGTCGTACGAGCGCTCGCCGGCCTCGAGCTTCGCTCGCTTCTCGCGCTCGCGCGCCTCGCGCGCGAGGCCAGCCTTCAGAACCTCGTCGATCCGCTCCCGCTCGACGACGACTGCTCCGTCCGCGTCGAGCACGACCACGTCTCCCTGACGGATCGTCGCCCCGGCGACCTCGACGGGCTCGCCGATCACGCCCGGAGCCTGCTTCTCGGCTCCGGTGACGCGGACGTACCGCGCCCAGATCGGCAACCCGACAGCTCGGAGCTCGTCGAGGTCGCGCACCGCAGCGTCCACGAGCAGCGCCGCGAGGCCTGCGACCTTCGCCTGCGTCGCAAGCAGCTCGCCGACGAGTGCGACCGGCCTCGGCTCGGGCATCGTGAGGACGAGCACCTCGCCAGGCTCCGCCTCGGCCACGGCCGCGTGGACCATGAGGTTGTCGTCCTGGCCGCAGCGCACGGTCCGCGCCGCGCCGGCCGCACGCGAGCCCGGCACGACCTGGAGCAGCGGCACGTCGACGACGCGGGCGCGGCCCGCCGCCTCGTGCACCGTGGCGGTTCCCAGCCGGGCGAGCTCGGTGAATTCCGTCACAGGGCGCTCACCACCTGCGGCGTGACGCGCTGGAACGCCTCGGCGTGGCGAATCGCCGCGTTCCCCGACGAGCGCCGGGCGTGGTTGGCGCGCTGCTCGGCGCGCTGCGAGTAGTACGTGTGGAGGTACGACTGCGCCTTCATCTCCGCCATCGCGGCGTTCTTCTGCTCGATCACCGGCGTGATGTCCACGAAGGTCGTGGGCACGAAGTTGCACAGCTCGGGCTGGTGCGGCTCGAAGAGCAGCAGCTCCGGCGGCTCGACCGTCTCGAACGCGCTCGGGACGCCCGCGCCGGCGGCGAGTGCGCGAGCCTTCTCGACGGCGAAGAACGCGGCTGCGTGGTCCGGGTTGAACGGGTCGCGATCGGTGTGTGTGAGGACCACGTCGGGAGCGAACGCGCGGATCCCGTCGGCGATCGCACCGAGTGCTTCGCTGTCGACCTCGAGAGGGTAGTCCCCGAGATCGAGGCACTCGAACTCGGCACCGAGCGCCGCAGCCGCCCGCTCCGCCTCGCCGTGGCGGATCTCCTTCACGCGCTCGACGGTCTGTCCCTCCTTCTTCCAGAGCTCGCCGGACTCCCCGCGCTCGCCGTAGGAGAGCGCGAGCACGCGCGCCGTGCCGCCGTTCGTCGTCGCGACTGCGATCGCGCCACCGGCCCGCCAGACGAAGTCGGCGGAGTGCGCGCCGATCACGAGGAGCTTGCGGCTCACGAGGCACCGGCCAGGCGTCGCGACTGCCCCACGATCAGCTCGCGCACCTCGTCCTCGTCGAACCGTGCGCCGAGCAGGCGGTCGGCCCAGAGCGCGAGCCCGTCCTCGACCGGCGGATAGTCGGGGTTCCCGCAGTCGCTCGAGAAGAGCGAGTGCTCGACGCCGACCGCGCGCACGCCGTCGAAGACGTGCTCCCACTCGGTCTTTCCGGACAGCGGCGTGCTGAGGCACCGCTCGAGCAGGCACCCGCGCTCCGCGAGAGTGCGTTGATCGTCGAGCGAGAAGTTCTGACAGGGGAACTCCGGGTGCGTGACGACGATGCGTGCCACGCCTTCCTCGAGCGCTGCGTCGACGACCGCGAAGGTGTCGTCGCGACCGAGGTGGCCCGTGGCGAGTACGAGGTCGTGGCGTGCGATCGCGCGCAGCACGTCACGCGCCTCGGGAAGAAGGCGCCCGTCGGGATCGGTGACGTGTACCGCGTCGATGCTGAGACCCAGGCCCCGCAGCTCGTGCTGGAGCTGGGCCCACTGCGGCACCTTGTCTCCGTCCCTCGGCTGGGTCCTCCCGGCCGTCTCCGCGGGGGAGTCGACCGTCGGCATCCAGACGATCGCGGCGCCCTCGCGCGCTGCGATCTCGACGGCGAGGGCATTCATGCCGCCGACGGCCCAGTTCAGCGTGAGCGTGCCGACCACCTGCACGTCGGCGACGAGACTCGAGACGACCTGCGCGCGCTCGGCGGTCGAGGTGTAGTGCGACTTCAGGGCAAAGCCCGCGAGCCCGAGCTCGGCGAAGCGCTGCGCGAGCGTGCGGTCGTCGATCCGTCGCCGGGGCACGTCCGGCGCGACGTGGACGTGCAGGTCGTAGGCGCCCTCCACGAGCACCCGGGCCCGTTCGCTCGGAGAGGTCGCGACGACCTGGGTCACGATCGCACCCCGCGTCCGTGCGAAGCGAGCTCGGCCAGCTGCGCGGCGCTGGCGGATGCGATGCGCGGCTCGACTCCGAGCTCGACCAGCAGGTCGCGCGCGGCTTCCATCTCGTCGACGCGACGCGCGGCGTGCGTCCGGCTACCCTCGAGTGCCCGCTCGAGATACGGCCGGCCGATCATTCCGGCGATCTCCTTCGCGAGCCAGTCCGCGTGGCCCGCGATCTCCGCCGCCTGCATGCTCTCGACCACGGCGGCGGCGAGCCCCTTCATGAACACCGAGCGCACCAGCTTGAGCGCAGCTGCGTCCCCGGCGTGCTCCGAGAGCACCTCGACGGGCATCCCGAGGGGCTCGAACAGCCCGGCGAACGCCGCCGCACCCGGCCCCGACGCGAGCACGGGAGCGCGCAGCCCGTGCTGCGGGAGCGGCCCGAGGAGGGCGACGTCGACGAACGGCAGCGCAGCCTCCCCGACGAGCGCCGCGAGCTCGCGCTTCAGGTCCGGCGAGGCGGTGTTCAGGTCCGCGTAGATCGTCGACGCCGAGAGCACGGGGAGGACTTGGGCCGCCGCGTCGAGCGCGGCCCGCGCGCCGTTCACGCTCAACACGACGTCGCTGCCGGCTGCTGCCGAGCCGGCATCGGAAGCCCTCAAGATCGACGGGACGTCACGGTCGGGATCGGGGTCGTAGCCGCGCACCTCCACACCGGCGGCGGCGAGGTCGGCCGCGAGGCGGCTCCCGGCCTCACCGAGACCGAGCACCGCGACGGCCCGTGCGCTTCGATCCACGGCTGACATGAAAACAGAATTGTTGACGATTTTCGCGACATTCCGCAGAATCGGTGGCGCACGATGGCCGTCACCTCGAGCTACGACGCCCTCCGCGCGGCCATCGTCCGCGGCGACATCGCGCCCGACGCGCGCCTCGTCGAAGCCGACCTCTCGACGACGTTCGCGATGTCGCGCGGGGCCGTGCGCACCGCGCTCATCCGCCTCGAGCAGGACGGGCTCGTCGTCCGCGAGCCTCATCGGGGCGCACGCGTTCGGCGCGTCTCGGACGCCGAGGCGGTCGAGATCCTGCAAGCTCGCGCGGTTCTCGAAGGCCTCGCCGTCCGGCAGGCCGCCGACCGCATCGACCATGCGGGCGCCGCCCGTCTCCAGAGCTGCATCGCCCGTCAACGCGAGCTTCTCGAGAACGGCGACCTCCTCGGCGCGTCGGAGGTGAACGCCGAGCTGCACGCCACGCTGCTCGAGCTCTCCGGCCACGCGACCGCTATGCGTCTCATCGAGAGCCTGAACGCCCAGACGGTCCGCTACCAGTACCGCACGATCCTCATCCCGGGGCGTCCGGGCGCGTCCGTGGCTGAGCACGCTGCGATCGTCGAGGCGGTGACCGCCGGGAACGAGGACGAGGCGGAGCTGGCGATGCGGAGACATCTCCTCAACGTCGCCGAGGCAGTGCGGGGTGGACGGCTGCCGGGCGGTATCGACAATGCGAGCCGCGGTGTCCTCTAGTCCTAGCCTCGAAGATCTGCTGGCCACGGCCGGGAACCCGGTCGAGCTGCTCCGCAACTCGCCGGCGGGCCCCAACGTGTACCCGGTCGTGCCTCCGGAGTTCACGAACTGGCGCGACGAGCAGAGGGCGTGGCAGACGACGTGCGTCCTCTTCAACCTCTCGTACCACATGAACGACCTGGCGGTCGAGGGCCCGGATGCCCTCGAGCTCCTCTCCCGGCTCGCCGTCAACAGCTTCGACGGATTCGCGGGCGATCGTGCCAAGCACTACGTGCCGTGCAGCCCCGACGGATATGTGATCGGCGACGTCATTCTCTTCGCGCTGGGCGAGAACCGATTCAACCTCGTCGGCCGCGCCCCGGCCCTCAGCTGGATCATGTACCACGCGGAGACGGGCGGCTACGACGTCGCGGTCGAGCTCGACGTGAGGTCTGCGCTGCGCACCGACGGCCGCAGGAGGTCGTATCGCTTCCAGGTGCAAGGCCCCACCGCGATGCAGGTGATCGAGAAGGCGCTCGGCGGCACTCCGCCCGAGCTCGAGTTCTTCCATACGACGCCGGTGACCATCGCCGGCACGACCGCCGGCGCCTTGCGGCACGGCATGGTCGGACAACCGGGCTGGGAGCTCTTCGGGCCCTGGGACGACGGGGAGGCCGTGCACGAGGCGCTCGTCGCGGCCGGGGAGGAGTCCGGGCTCCGGCTCGCGGGTGCACGCGCGTACTCGTCCAACACGCTCGAGTCCGGCTGGATCCCCTCGCCGCTTCCGGCCGTGTACTCCGGTGAGAGGATGAAGGCCTACCGCGAATGGCTGCCCGCGGCGGGGTACGAGGGGTCCGCGTCCATCGGCGGCAGCTTCGTCTCCGCGGACATCGAGGACTACTACTTCACTCCCTGGGACCTCGGATACGGGAGCTACGTCAAGTTCGACCACGACTTCATCGGGCGCGAGGCGCTGGAGGCGATGGCGAAGGGAGAGCACCGCCGGAAGGTCACGCTGGCGCTCGACGACGAGGACGTCACCCGCACGATCGCAACCATGTTCGAGCAGGACGAGCGTGCGAAGTTCATCGACTGGCCGTCGGCGGTGTACTCGATGCATCAGTACGACCGGGTGACCGTGGAGGGGGAGACCGTCGGCGTCTCGACCTGGATCGGCTACAGCGCGAACGAGGGCAAGCTGCTCACGCTCGCCGTGCTGGACGCCGAGCATGCCGAGCCCGGCACCGACGTGACGTTCGTCTGGGGAGAGGAGGACGGCGGCACGGCCAAGCCCACAGTGGAGCCACACGTGCAGGTCGAGCTCGGCGCCGTGGTCAGCCCGGCGCCCTACGTGGAAGCCGTACGCAGGTCCTACGCACCCGGCGGCTGGCGCGCACAACATCCCTAGCGGGATGCCGCCGAGCGCTACCAGAGCTCGAGGCGGCCGTCCTTGAGGACGGCGGTGCCCTCTGGGTTGACCGACTCGAAACCGAATCCAGCGTCGACGTTCCAGACGCGCGTCGTGACGGTCTCGCCGGGGAAGAGCGGTGCGGAGAAGCGCACGGCGATGCGCTTCACCGCTCGCGGATTCGCGACGCCCGCCGCCCGGAGAACGGCCCTCCCCGCGAACGCCATGGTGCAAAGCCCGTGCACGATCCGTCCGGGGAGCCCGACCCCGTGGGCGAACTCGTCGTCGAGGTGGATCGCGAAGTCGTCTCCCGAAGCCGCCGCGTAGCGGGCGGTCTGATCCTCCGCGACGAGGTACGTGATCTCGGCGACCGGGTCGCCGTCCGCCTCGAGTCGGTGGTCGGGCGCTCGCTCGCCGACTCCGTCGCCTGCCTGCACGCCGCGGAAGAACTCCGTCACGTACTGCTCGTTCACGAGCTCGCCGCTCTCATCCCGCGTCTCCGTCTTGATGACGAGCGACGTCCCGTTCGGGCGCGGGAGCAGGGCGACCGGTGTCGCACGCGATACGACCTGCATGCCGGCCTCGAGCGGCCGGTGGAGCAGCATGTCCTGCTCGTAGTGCACCACGAAGCGGCGAATATCGCCGGACGCGACCGCCTCGGACGCAGGCGCGATCGCGCTCCGTACCGGAACGATCGCGAAGACCGGCCCTCCGGCGACGTCGTCCGTCGCCTCCGCGTACGCTTGCATCGCCGCGTCGGTGACCTCGTACGGGTAGTCGTCCCCGGCGCCTCCGATCGCAGCCACGTCGAAGGTCAGGGCACTCGTCTCGGGCACGCGTTTCAGGCTACCTGATAACCGGCAAAAGGTTTCAGCCTCTGGACAGTAGTTACAGGTTCCCTTAAACTCGACCTCGTTGAGGCGACGCTGTCTCATCGATACCGAAGGGAGCCCTTCATGAGCAGGAGGCAGATCGGTGTCGTCGTGGCTGCCGGTGCCGCGGTTCTCGCCCTCGTTCTCGTACCGGCGTCCGCGACGAGCCCCTCGCAGGCAGGCGCCATCTACTTCGGCATGGACGCGCCGCTGACCGGGCCCACGCAACTCGTCGGCCAGAGCGACCGGCAGGCCGTCGAAGCAGTGGTCGCGTACTGGAACTCACGCGGCGGCATCAGAGGTAGGCGAGTCGTCGTGGACGTTCTCGACAACTCATCCAACCCGTCGCAGGCCGTACAGAACGTCCAGAAGTTCATCAGCGACGCCAAGTACGTCGGCATCTTCGGCTCGGGTAACGCGGCCGCGGCCGTGGCGACCGGGGCGATCGCGAGCCAGGCGAGGATCCCGTTCATCGCACTCTCGCCGCCGACGACGCTCGTCGAGCCGCCGCAGCCGTACGCCTACATCCTCACGGCGACGGCCCGCCTCTACGCATACAGCGAGGCGGCGTACCTGAAGAGCATCGGCGTCAGGCGTGTCTGGCTGATGGGTGACAACGGCGGCTACGGCCGCGACGGGCCGAACCAGGTCTCGAAGCTCGCCCGGAAGTACAACCTCGAGATCGTCGACACGACGATCTTCTCGCCCGCGTCGACGGACTTCTCCGCCGAGCTGACGAGGATCAAGAACTCCAATGCGCAGGCGCTCTGGCTCTGGACCGCGACACCTGCGGGCCCGACGATCGTCAAGCAGTTCAAGCAGCTCCAGCTGTCGCAGAGGCTCGTGTTGACGGGCGCCAACGTCTCGCCGCAGTTCCTCCAGGGCACGTGCGGCGACGTGAACGGCGCGCTCGTAAACTCGTTCCTGGCGACCGCGTGGACGTTCCTCCCCAAGACGAATCCCGTGCGCAAGGAGGCCGCTCTGCTCCGAAGCATCCTCAAGCGGCCGGTCTCCAACTTCGACGGCGACGCTGCGGGCGCGCTCTGGGCGTACAAGGCGGCGATCGAGAGAGGCGGTGCGACGCGAGCGGGCATCAACGCCGCGCTGGAGACGAAGCTGCGCGGGCTCGTGACGCCCGCAGGGAAGATCTATCTCTCACGGACCAACCATCAGGGCCTTCAGCTGGACTCGATGTGGGTCGGGAGGATCCAGAACTGCCAGGTCAGGCCGCTCTTCGGCCCGGCCTTCGCGAAGAAGAAGAAGTAGCGATCATGCGAGCGCCGCAGACGCTCGTCGTCCGGCGGCAGCGGCGCTCGTGAATCTCGCCCACGTCCTCGCGGACGGCGCCGACCGGCATCCCGAGCGGACGGCGTTGCTGTTCGAGGGCGAGCGGATCTCGTACCGCGAGCTCGACCGTCGGGCGGCCGTTGCGGCCACTGCGCTGCGGGCGCAGGGCGTCGACGCCGACGACCGCGTCGCGATCAAGCTGCCGAACACGCCCGACTACGTGGCCGCGTACTTCGGCGTTCTCCGCCTCGGAGCGATCGCGGTGCCACTCAACGTCCTTCTGGCACAGCCCGAGATCGACGCGCGGCTCGAGGCGGCGACGCCGAGGACGTTCGTCGATCGTCCGCTCACGAGGGATGGCGAGCCGCGCGTCGAGATCGCCGTACGGGACGAGGACGATCCGGCTGCGCTCCTCTTCACCTCCGGCACGACCGACCGGCCGAAGGGCGCGATCCTGACACATGCCGGAATCCGCGCGTCCGCGCGCTTCGGCGTGGAGGCCCTCGGCTTCACCGCCGACGACGTGCTGCTCGGCGTCGCACCCTTCCCGCATGTACTCGGTCAGCAGGTGTTCGTCTGCGCGTTTCTCGTCGGGGGAGCCGTATCCGTGATGCAGCGCTTCGAGCCCGAGGCCGCGCTCGAGACGATGGCGAGCACGCGGACGACGGTCATGTTCGGCGTACCGACGATGTGCATCGCGCTCTGCGAGGCAGCGCCGAGCGCGGAGGCGCTGCCGCCGCTGCGGATCGCGCATATCGGCGGGTCCGCGGTCCCCGTCGACGTCGTGCGACGGTTCGAGGAGACGTTCGCGGCGGCGGTCCACGAGGGCTACGGTCTTACCGAGATGAGCGGCCTGGCGACGACCTTCGCGCTCGGGCGGCGCCGCAAATCGGGCTCGGTCGGACAGCCGTCGAGTGGCACGGAGGTTCGGATCGCGAGCACGGACGAGCGGGGGGCCGGTGAGGTCCAGTTCCGCGGCCCCTCGGTCATCCGCGGCTACTGGAACGACCCGGAGGCCACGGCCGCGAGGCTCGACAGCGACGGCTGGCTCTCGACCGGCGACCTCGGCTACCTCGACGAGGACGGCGACCTCTTCCTCGTCGACCGCAAGAAGGAGCTGATCATCCGAGGCGGCTACAACGTCTATCCGCGCGAGGTCGAGGAGGTGCTGTACCAGCATCCCGCCGTCCTCGAGGTCGCGGTCGTGGGAGTGCCCCACGAGTCGCTCGGTGAAGAGGTTGCCGCGATCGTCGTCCCGCGGCCCGGTGCCAAGGTCGATCCTGAAGAGCTGACGGCGTGGGCGAAGGAACGCGTGGCGGCCTACAAGTACCCTCGGCATGTCGTACTCGTCGCGGAGCTCCCGAAGAGCCCGACGGGGAAGATCCTCAAGCGGAGCATCGATCTCGGCCCACTCCGGGAGGGACTGACCCGCGCCGCACCGTGAGCTTCGCGCGTGAATCTCAGGGTGATTGACAGGTAGCCTGAAATCTTCGATACTCCCTCGGTCATCTGCCGGCGCGGGCAGAGCGGCCGAAATGCCGGCACGAGCAGGGGAGGTCGATCGTGAACCGTCTCCGCATCTGGCTTCGGAGCACGCTCCTCGTCGTTGCTCTCGTCGTGACGCTCGTCGCGGGCACGGGCTCGTCGGCGTCGGCAGCGAGCACCCACTTCACGGGGACGCTCCCGAACGGAGCCGCGTGGGTCGCGGACGTGCCGTCGAGCTGGAACGGCGTTCTCGTTCTCTACAGCCATGGCTTCGGGCCGCTGCTGGCGGCGAACGCGCCGAATGCGGCGACGCGCGACGCACTGCTCGCGCGCGGCTACGCGCTTGCCGGCTCGTCGTACGACCCCGCCGGCTCGTGGTGGGCGCTGAACACCGCCGTCAGCGACCAGTTCGCCACGATCGGCGCGGTGACGGCGGCAGGCCTCCCGCGCGCGCCCGAGCGCGTCCTCGCGTTCGGCACCTCGATGGGCGGCCTCGTGAGCGCGCTCGAAGCGGAGCAGGGAGCCGGAGTCATCGACGGTGCGCTCTCGACGTGCGGCCTCGTCGCCGGCGCGATCCATCTCAACAACTACCAGCTCGACGCCGAGTACGCGATCGCGAGGCTCCTGATGCCTCCTCCTGGGGCCAAGCTCCTCGATTTCGCGAACCCGGGCGAGGGCGCCGCGTCGGGAGCCGCGCTGACCGCAGCGGTGCAGACCGCGCAGACGACCCCGGAAGGCCGTGCACGCCTCTCACTGGTCTTCGCGCTCCTCAACGTCGTACCCGTCGCGCCCGGCGTTCCCGAGCCGGCGCCGAACGACGCCGCGGAGATCGAGGCGGCGCAATACGCGAGCGCGGTGCAGTCGTTCCCGCTGCTGAACTTCATCCAGTTCGGCCGCTACTGGATCGAGCTCGCGGCCGGCGGCAACGGATCGTGGACGCGCGGCGAGGACTTCGCCGAGCTGCTGAGCCACTCGCCATACCACGACGTCGTCCGGAAGCTGTATCGCGCTGCCGGCCTCGACCTGAAGGCGGATCTGGGGACGCTCGACGCGGGCGCCTCGATCGGAGCCGATGCGGATGCCATCGCCTCGCTCGAGGAGACGTCGGTGCCGACCGGAGAGCTCGAGGTCCCGCAGCTCACGCTGCACACGACGGCAGATCCTCTCGTTCCCGTCCAGCACGAGAGCGTCTATGCGGACGTCGTGCGGCGCGCCGGGAGCACCAGTCTCCTGCGGCAGGCATACGTCGACCGCTGGGGCCACTGCAGCTTCACGCCGGCCGAATTGGTGGCGGGCGTCGAGGCGCTCAGGCATCGGGTCGAGACCGGCCGCTGGGGCTCCGTCGCGCAGCCGGAGGCGCTCCAGGCGTCGGCGAACGCGCTCGGGCTCGGAGACGCGGCGTTCGTGCACTACACGCCACCGGCGCTGTCCGGCGACAACGGCTCGTTCGACCCGGCGAGCAACGGACGCTGACGTGGAGCTGACGGCAGCAACGACCCACCTGGCCGCGGGCGGCCGGCCGACCGGCTGCCCGCGTGAGCCTTCCGCGCGTTGTGCCACGATGCGCCGATGAGCGAGGCCGTCCAGGTCGAGGAGGCGACTCGCGCGGAGCCCGGCGTCTCGTACGCGGTCGCCCGCCTCCATCAGCGACTGTTCGCGGGCATCACCGAGCGCGTCGCCTCGTACGGACTCACGACACTGCAGTTCACGACGCTCAGCGTGCTCAGCCGGCACGGTGCCCCGCTGTCCACCTCGCAGCTCGCGCGGCGCGCGTTCATGACCCCGCAGTCGATGAGCGAGGTCATCCACGCGCTCGAGCGCAAGGGGCTGATCAAGCGCAACCCGCATCCGAATCACCGCAGGACGCTGCCCGCGACGCTCACGGCCAAGGGCCGTCGCGTGCTCGCCGAGTGTGAGGCGGCGGTCACGGAGTTCGAGGACTCCATGCTCGCCGGCTTCTCGGAGAAGGACCGCGCCACGTTCCTCGACATGGTCAAGGCGGCGGTTCGCAACCTCGGCGGCGGCTTTCCGGACTAGAAGCTGCCACGTGTTTCAGGTAACCTGAATCCGTGGCGGCGGCTCTCCCGCTCGCACCCGAGACGGAGCCGCAGCTCGCCTGCGAGCTCTCAGGCGTCACGAAGGCGTTCGGCGCGGTCAGGGCGGTCGACGACGTCTCGCTGGACGTCGCCGCCGGGTCGCTGACCTGCCTCATCGGTCCGAACGGCGCGGGAAAGTCGACCCTGCTCGGCTGCATCTCGGGATTCCACCTCGTCGACACCGGCGTCGTTCGGATCGAGCGGCAGGACGTCACGCGCTGGCCTCCGCATCGCCGCGCCCGGCACGGCCTGGCGACGGTGTTCCAGACGACGCGCCCGCTTGCCGAGCTCGACGTCCTCGACAACGCTGCGGTCGGAGCCCATGTCCGCTCGCGCACCGGCTTTTTCGAGAGCATGCTGCGGCCCCCGTGGCAGTGGCGCGAGCAGCAGCGGGTGCGGGAGGAGGCTCACGAGGCTCTCGCGATCGTCGGGTTGGACGGGCGTGCGGCGCACCCGGCCGCCGTGCTTCCGCTGGGACAGCTCCGGCTCCTCGCGCTTGCACGGGCGCTCGCGCAGCGTCCATCCGTGCTGCTGCTCGACGAGCCGGCCGCAGGGTTGCGCGCCGGCGAGAAGGCGCACCTCATCGACGCCCTGCGGACGCTCTCGGGGCGTGGGCTCACGATGGTGCTGGTCGAGCACGACATGCAGTTCGTGGGCGCGCTCGCAGAACGCGTCGTCGTGCTGGACCGGGGGCGCGTGATCGCAGACGGAACGGCGACCGAGGTGCGCAATGACCCGCAGGTCATCGCGGCGTACCTCGGCTCGACGACGCTATGACCGCGCTCGTCGAGGTGGACGACCTCGTCGTCCGCTACGGGCCGGCGGTGGCGCTCCACGGCGTCTCGCTGACGCTCGGAGCGGGTGAGCGCGTCGCCCTCATCGGCGCCAACGGCGCGGGCAAGTCCTCGCTCTTGAACGCGGTCTGCGGCGTGGTGCGGCCGGCGGGAGGAAGGGTGCGGGTCGCGGGTGACGACGTCACCGGAAAGACGCCGAACCACGTGGTACGCCGTGGCCTGACGCAGGTCCCGGAGGGCCGGCAGGTGTTCCCCAGCCTTCCGGTCGAGGCAAATCTCCTTCTCGGCGCGTTCGGCCGCTCCTTCCGGACGGAGATCGTGACCTCGACTCTCCGCTACCTCCGCCGCCGTGCGGAGGCGCGCGAGCGTCTCGAGCGCGTCTACACCCTGCTGCCGAAGCTGCACGAGCTGCGCCAACGGCCTGCCGGACGAACCTCGGGCGGCGAGCAGCAGATGGTCGCGATTGGTCGCGCACTGATGGCCGAGCCGCGGGCGCTCGCGATCGACGAGCTCTCGCTCGGACTCGGGCCGATGGTCGTGGAGCAGCTCGTCGAATTCCTGCACCGGCTCAACGACGAGGAGCACGTCGCGATCCTCCTCGTCGAGCAGAACGCGCTGCTCGCTTTCGACTTCTGCGAGCGCGCCTACGTCCTGGAGACCGGTCGGGTCGCGCTCGAGGGAGAGAGCAGTCAGATTCGTGAGCGCCCGGAGGTGCACAGCGCGTACCTCGGAGGTGGCCCCGGATGACCGAGTTCCTGCAGCTTGTCGTCGTCGGGCTCTCGACCGGGTCGGCGTTCGCGCTCGTCGGCATGAGCCTCGTGCTCGTCTATCGGACGACGGGGATCGTGAACTTCGCGCAAGGCGTCTTCGCGGTGATCGGCGGACTGTTCACGTTCCAGCTCTCCGACGACATGCCGCTCGCGCTCGCGACGCTCGTGTCCGTCCTGCTCGCCGCGTTCCTCGCCTCGCTTCTCGCCGTCGTCGCCGTCGGCTTCCGCGGGCGGACGACCGGTCTCGCGAGCACGATCATCACGCTCGGCGCCGCCTTTCTGGCGCAGGCGCTGCTCCTGCTCAAGTTCGGGGACATCCCGCGCAGCTATCCCGGCATCTCCGACCGGGCGTGGAGCATCGGTGGCGTACTCGTCCAGCCGCAGTACGTGCTCATCGCAGGGGTCGCGCTCGCCTGCGCCGTCGCACTGACGCTCTTCCTCCGCTGGACCATCGTCGGACAGGCGCTCGTCGCGTGCGCGGACTCGCGCCGCGCCGCCGAGCTCGTCGGCCTCAACATCCGCTCGCTCGCTGTCGTCGCGTTTGCCGGTGCAGGCGCTCTCTGCGCGCTCGGCGGCGCGCTGCTCGCGCCGAGCAACCCGATGACGTACAGCTCGGACGTCGCGATCACGGTGAACGGCTTCGCCGCGGCCGTCTTCGGCGGCCTCGGCTCGATCCGCCTCGCGCTGCTCGGGGGCTACGCGCTCGGGATCCTCGAGCAGCTCGTCGTCGGCTACGTCGACCCGCAGTACAGCCTGATCATCGCCCTGATCGTCATGCTCGTCCTCATCGGCTGGCGCTCGCGCGCGGAGATCGCGAGTGCGTCGCACGAGGCGCGGGCGGTCGTCCAGCGCGCACGCGTGCCGTGGCCGGCGCCGGTCCGGATCGGGCTGATCCTCGCCGGCGCCGTCTTCGCCTGTTGGCTTCCGTACCAGCTCTCGACTTTCGACGTGGCGCTGTACGACCGCATGGGTCTGTATGCGCTCGTGACGATCGGCCTGACGCTCCTCATGGGGTATGCCGGGCAGATCTCGCTCGGGCAGGGGGCGTTCTTCCTCGTCGGCGCGTACACGTCGGCGATCCTCACCGTCGGCATCGACCCCGACACGCGCTTCGTCGATCCCGGTGCCGGCGTCTCGCCGGTGCTCGCCGTGCTCGCCGCGCCCGTGGTCGCGGCAGTGCTCGCGGCCGTGATCGGCGTCCCGCTTCTCCGCCTCCACGGCCATTACCTCGCGTTCGCGACGCTCGCGCTCCACCTCATCGCGTTCTCGGTTCTCTCGGCCTGGGACCGGTTCACGGGCGGCCAGTACGGGATCTCGGTCACGAAGCCGCTCACAGTCTTCGGTCACGATCTTCGCGGGCCGCTGCATGCAGCAGTCGTCTGGGCCGTCGTTGCGGTCGCACTGCTCCTCGCGACCAACCTCGTCCACTCGCGGGTCGGGCGCGCGTTGCAGGCGATCGCCACGGACGAGCAGTCGGCCGCCGCGTCGGGCATCCCGGTCGCGAGCTACAAGCTCCGGCTGTTCGTCTTGGCGGCCGCTCTCGCCGGGCTCGGCGGAGGGCTGTTCACGTTCTCGTTCCTCATCGTCTCCCCCGAGGCGTTCCCCATCGTGCTGAGCATCGAGTTCGTCGTCATGGTCGCCGTCGGCGGACTGGGAAACATCTACGGCGCGGTCGCGGGGGCGGTCGCCATCCTCTACCTCGAGCAGAAGCTCCGCGACCTGGGAACGCGGCCGGACCTGTTCGGCTGGGACTTGCCCGACGCGGCTCCGACCGTATTCTCGTTCGGCGTCTTCGGGCTGATCCTGATGGCGATCATGCTCTTCTTCCCGCGCGGGCTGCTTCCGGCGCTCGGCGACGTGACCGCGCGCCTCTGGGAGAAGGTCCGCAGTGCCCGGCGTCCGGGCGCTACTCCGCCAGCCCCAGCAGCCGGGCAGCGTTCTGCTTGAGGACGAGCGGCCGGACGTCGTCCCTGAAGTCCGCGCGCGCGAAGTCCTCGAGCCACCGGTCGGGCGTGATCAACGGGAAGTCCGACCCGAAGAGCACGCGGTCGCGCAGCAGCGTGTTCGCGTACTGGACCAGCTGCGGCGGGAAGTACTTCGGCGACCAGCCAGAGAGATCGATGTAGACCTGCTCCTTGTGCAGCGCGACCGAGATAGCCTCGTCCTGCCAGGGGAACGAGGGATGAGCGAGCACGATCTTCAGCTCGGGGAAGTCGACCGCGACGTCGTCCACGTACATCGGGTTCGAGAACTTGAGCCGGATGCCGCCTCCGCCCGGAAGGCCGGAGCCGATTCCCGAATGCCCCGTGTGGAAGAGCGCGGGCACGCCCGCCTCGGCGACCACCTCGTACAGCGCGTAGAAGGCGCGATCGTTGGGATAGAACGCCTGCACGTTCGGGTGGAACTTGAACCCCTTGACGTCGTAGTCGCGGACGAGCCGCTTCGCCTCCTCCACCGCACGCGCGCCTTTGTTCGGGTCGATCGACGCGAACGGGATGAGCACGTCCGGATTCGCCGCCGCGACCTCGGCGATCTCTTCGTTCGGCACTGCCGGGCGCCCGGTCACCGTCTCCGCGTCGACGGTGAAGATGACCGCCGCAAGCTTGCGCTCGCGGTAGTAGGCCGCCACGTCCTCCACGGTCGGCAGCGCGTGCTCGCCGAAGTACGTGGCCGCCGCCGCGCGCCACTCCGGCCGCAGCCCGTCCTCGCCCGCGCGCCCGACCTCCGCGTGGACGTGGACGTCGATCGCCTCGACGGCTGCGACGTCGATGGTCACGAGGTCATGCCGGTCATCTGGCCGCCGTTCACCGTGAGCACCTGGCCTTGCACGAAGTTCGACCATGGGGAGCACAGGAAGAAGATCGCGCCCGCAGCCTCCTCGGGAGTGCCGGCTCGGCCGAGCGGGATGATCGTCGGCGCGAGCTCGCGCATCTGCTGGGGGATGCCGAGCCTGATCGCCTGACCGTCCCGTTCGATCGTGTCGCCGTTCTCGGAGGAAGCCGTCAGCCGGGTATCGATGAACCCGAAGGCGGCGGCGTTCACGTTCACGTTGAACGGTCCCCATTCCCGCGCGAGCGTCTTCGTCAAGCCGACGAGCCCGGCCTTCGCAGCCGCGTAGTTGATCTGGCCGACGTTCCCCTGCGTGCCGGAGATCGAGGTGATGTTGACGACCTTCCGGAAGACTTCGCGGCCCTCCGCCTTGTCCTTCTTGCCTGCATCTCGGAGGTACGGAGCGGCACCGCGGAGAACCGCGAACGGCACCACGGTGTGGATCTCGAGCATCGCGCGGAACTGCTCGTCGCTCATCTTGTGCGCCATGCCGTCCCAGGTGTAGCCGGCGTTGTTGACCACGATGTCGATCTGCCCGAACGCGTCGACCGCGGCCTGGACGAGTGCCGCGGGAGCGCCCTCCGCCGTCAGGTCGCCTGCGAAGACGGCCGTCTCGCCATCGATCTCGTTCGCGGCCTGCTCGGCGACGTCGCCGTCGACGTCGTTGATCAGCACGCGCGCTCCGTGCTCGGAGAGAAGCGCGGCGGTCGCGCGACCGATGCCGCGCGCCGACCCAGTGACGATCGCCGCCTTGCCGTCGAGCACGCCCATGGGGCGGGCCTTCCTTTCCGCGATTTCAGGTTCCCTGATACTAGTCGGGGTCACGCGTAGGCGCGTAGGGCGTGCGTGCCGTCTCGACGTTAGGGGATCGCGCCGACAACCGCTGCGGACTTCGGGCTACGTTGTAGTCGATCTCACGCTCCGACCAAATGCCGATTTGCAGGTAATTCAGCGAAGCCCTCTGACGGACTCGAACCGTCGACCCCCTCCTTACCATGGAGGTGCTCTACCGACTGAGCTAAGAGGGCAAGAGATCGGAGTGTAGCCCCCGTTTTCCGGAGGTCC
>DASUCI010000055.1:0-18075 GCA_035762825.1 Gaiellaceae bacterium
AGCTGGCGGTCGGGACGGGCCGGATCTCGATCCCCATCGCCCTGCGCACCGGCAGGCCCGTCATCGGGATCGACTCCTCGTCCGCGATGCTCTCGCTCGCGCGCGAGAACGCCGCGGAGGCGAACGTCGCCATCGACCTCCGCGAGGGCGACATGCGCGACCTCGACCTCGTCGAGGCCAGCGACCTGGTCATCTGCCCGTACCGGGCGCTGTTGCATCTTCCGACGTGGGGAGACCGGCGGCGTGTGTTCGAGCGGGTCGCCCGCGCGCTTCGCCCGGGTGGCCGCTTCGCCTGGAACGCCTTCGTGTTCGACCACCGCTACGCGACGCGCTACGACGGCAAGTGGCAGGACGAGCCCAAGCGCCATTTCACCCAGTACGCGCCGGGAGACAACCGCGTCGACATCACCCTCGAAGATGGGCCGACGCTCTCGCTCTGGTGGGTCACGCGCTCGGAATGGAACGCGCTCATGGACGTTGCCGGTCTCGAGGCGTCGGCGCTGTACGGCTGGTTCGACCGACGCCCGTTCGACGACGCGAGCCGCGAGTTCGTCTGGGTGGCGCGGAAGCCTGCGTGATGGGGCTCTATGACGAGATCGCGGCCTTCTACGACCCGTGGAGCCGCTCGGTCACGGAGGATGTCGGCTTCTACGTCGACGAGGCGCTGGCGTCGGGAGGCCCGGTGGTCGAGCTCGGGGTGGGGACCGGCCGCATCGCCGTCCCGATCGCACGCGCCGGGGTCGACGTCATCGGCGTCGACTCGTCGCCCGGCATGCTCGCCGTCGCGCGCGCCGCGGCGAAGGACGCCGGAGTCGCCGACCGCATCGACCTCCGGCTCGGAGACCTGCGCGAGCCCCCGCTCACCGAGCGCGTCCCACTCGTGATTTGCCCGTTCCGGTCGCTCCTGCACATGGAGACCGAGGGCGAGAAGCTCCGCGCGCTCCGCGCGGCGCGCGCCCTGCTCGCGGAGGGAGGTCGCTTCGTCTTCGACGTCTTCTCGCCGAGCCGGGAGGACATCGAGGAGACGGACGGACGCTGGCTCGAGCGCGAGCCGGGCATCTTCGAACGCGCCGACTGGGACGAGGGCTCGCGGACCCTCACGCTCTCGGTGCGCTCGGACGGATCGCTGACCTCCTTCGGCCTCCACTGGCTCTCGGTCCCGGAGTGGCTCCGCCTGCTCGACGAGGCGAAGCTCGCGGCGGACGCTGTCTACGGCTGGTTCGATCGCCACCCACACGCTGGAGACGAGGACATGATCTTCGTCACCCGAGCGCGATAGAGTCCGCGCGGTGATCTGGGTCATCGTCCTCGTCGCGATCGTCGTGGTCGTCGCGCTGCTGCTCGTCGCGCTGTACAACCGGCTCGTCCAGCAACGCAACCGCGTCGACAACGCCTGGGCGCAGGTCGAGGTCCAGCTCAAGCGGCGGTGGGACCTGATCCCGAACCTGGTCGAGACGGTCAAGGGCTACGCCGCGCACGAGCGCGAGACGTTCGAGGCCGTCACGCAGGCACGCGCCCGGGCCCAGCAGGCAGGCAACCCGGCGGAGGCGGCGCAGGCGGAGGGCATCCTCGGCGCCGCGCTGGGACGCCTCTTCGCCGTGGCCGAGGCGTACCCGGAGCTCCAGGCGGACGAGAACTTCCGCCAGCTGCAGTCCGAGCTGTCCGAGACCGAGAACCGCGTGGCCGTCAGCCGCCAGGTCTACAACGACACCGTGCTGACCTACAACAACACAGTGCAGACGTTCCCGGGGCTCGTCCTCGCCGGACCGTTCGGCTTCACCATCCGCGAATTCTTCGAAGTCGAGGAAGAGGCACAACGCCAACCCCCGGTCGTCGACTTCTAGCGCTCGCGGCAGTCGCCGCCGCAGCGTGCCTCAGCTTTCCGGGCGCCGCGCGCGCCGACAGCTACAGCCTGCTCCAGGCGGACGTCGCGGTCGACGTCCAGACGGACGGCTCCCTCGGCGTCAGCGAGCGCCTCGAGGTCGCGTTCTCGGGCGATTTCACGTTCGGCTACCGGGACATCCCGCTGCGCGAGGGCGAGTCGCTCGTGAATCCGATCGTGGTGGAGCGAGGCGTCGCGTTCACACGTGGGAACCAGACGAGCCTCGAGCCCGGCCGCCCGGGCACGTTCGGCGTCGAGCGGCGGGGCGACACGGTGCGCATCGTCTGGTACTTCGACGCGAGCAACCAGACGCGGGCGTTCACGGTCTCGTACGTCCTGCGCAAGGTCGCCGTCGCATACGACGACGTCGTCGACGTCAACCTGAAGGTCTGGGGCGACCAGTGGGAGCAGAGCCTCGCCCGGCTCGTCGGCGTCGAGACCGCGCCGGGCAAGATCCTCCGCGCCTGGGGGAAGCCCGTGTGGGTGCGGGGAGACGTCGAGCTCGTCGGCACACGCGCCACGCTGCGCGCGGTCGACGTCCCGGCCGAGCAGTTCGTCGAGCTGCGCACGCTGATTCCACGGACGGCGTTCACGTCCACCGCGGGCATGCGCGTCGCGCGCGGGAACGGTCTCGATCGGATCGTGGCCGAGGAACTCGCGGACGCGGAGGCATACGAGACCGACCGCGAGCGCATCGACGCCCTCAAGGCGCATCCGCTGAGAGCGGGTCTCGTCGCGCTCGCGCTCGCCACGCTCCCGGCCCTCCTCGTCATCTGGGCGGTCTTCTGGTTCATGGGCCGCGAGCGTCGTACCGGCTACGACCGCGAGTACGAGCAGGAGCCGCCGACCGACACCGAGCCTGCGCTGGTGCCGACGCTCCTCCGCCAGGGTGGCGAGGCGGGCTCGTACGAGTTCACCGCGACGCTCTTCGACCTCGTGCGGCGAGGCGTGTACAAGGCCGAGCCGACGACGACCGAGCGTCCGATCTGGGCCGGGCTCAGGAGCGAGACGATCTCCGACCTGGAGATCTCGCCGGGAGAGGACCGCGAGCTGCGCGCCTGGGAGCGAGACGTCGCCGACGTCGTCGACGGCGTGCTCGACGGAGGCAGCGAGCGGCTCTCGCGCTTCCGCGACGAGATCGAGGACGAGCGGGAGTCGATGCACGGGCGCTTCACGGCGTTCAAGAACGCGATTGCCGCGGAGGCCGACCGGCTCTCGTGGTTCAGGTCCACGGGCGCCGTCCCTCTCGTCCTCGCGATCCTGTTGTTCGCGATCGGAGGCGGCGTCCTTGTCTACCTCGGCGTGCGGGACTGGCGACCCGTGTACCCGCGGTACTCGGACGTTCTCCTCGTCGGGCTCGGCGCGTGTCTCTTCGTGAACGCGGCGCTCTGTCTCGGCACGCTCGTCTTCAACCGCCGCGTGTGGCGACGGCGTACGCGCGCCGGGCAGGAGGAAGCGGAGCGCTGGGAGGCGTTCCGCCGCTATCTGTCGGACTTCCCCCGGCTGCAGGAGGCTCCGCCCGCGACGCTGGAGCTCTGGGAGCGCTTCCTCGTCTACGGCATCGCGTTCGGGATCGCCGAGCGCGTGCTCCAGGGCGCGCAGCTGCACATGCCGGAGGCGCTCGCCCAGTCGAGCGCGATCTACTGGATCTCCCCGCACGGCGATCTCGGCTCCGGCGCGTCGAGCCTGTCGATCGGCGACCTCGCGTCGGGCTTCGGGGACGCGCTCGCACCGCCGAACTCGGGCGGCAGCGGCGGCGGTGGTGGCTTCTCCGGTGGTGGAGGTGGCGGTGGCGGCGGTGGTGGCGGCGGGTTTGGCTAACGAGGCCACGTCCTAAAGAGCCATCTGGTGCGACGTCTTCGGACGTGGCACGCTGAGCCGCACGAGCTCGAGCATCCGATCGACACGTAGCGCTGCGCGCAGATCGCTGTCCGGGCAGTCCTAGCCCGCCCCGTGGATCCCCCGTACGGGGGTGTCCGATCACACCTTCGGGCCGAACCCTGCGATGGACAGGCAACACCCACCGAAAGGACAAGCTGTGTTCACCAAGGGAAATGCGCGGTACCTCGTCGTCGCAGTGACGGCGTTTGCCGGCCTCCTCGCCTCCCTCGGCGGCGGCTGGTTCGACGGCAGCTAGCGGCACCGCGTTCGAGGCCCGACTCCGGTCTCCCCCACGGCGACGTGGCGGGAGGCCGTCGTCTGCCCTGGGCTACGCGTCGGCGTCCTGCAGTGCCAGCGCCGCGCGCCGATAGAGACCGGCCGCGGCGCGGTCGTCGCCCCGCCGGCTCTCGACGTCGCCCAGCGCGATCCAGGCGGAGCTGCGGTGACCGGTCGAGCGTGCGCGCTCGAACGTCACGTCGGCAGCGGCGATCCAGCGCTCCGCCTCCTCGATCCTGCCCTGGGCGGCGAGTGACCGGCCGAGCGTGAGCTGCGCCGTTCCCACCTCCTGCAGGTGGTCGACGCGATCCCCGAGAAGGTCGAGAGCCCTCCGCGCGTGCGTCTCGCTCCTCTCCACGTCGCCGCTCTCCAGCCAGACCTCCGCGAGCGACGAGCACACGTAGCCCGCGTCCACCGGCAAGTCGAGGTCGACGAAGATCGCGAAAGCCTCGTCGAGCAACCCGGCCGCTCGCGGCGTGTCTCCGAGGAGGTGCTCGAGGCCGGCCAGGTTGTTCAGGAGGCGACCGACGGTCGCCCGGTCACCGAGCTCGGCGAAGAGCGCCCGAGCGCGCTCGGCGTACGTGCGCGCAAGCGCCCAGCGGCCCTGCCGCTGGGCGACGAGCGAGGCCTGGAAGAGCGCGTCGGCGCTTCGACGCGCGTCCGCGGCTGCATCCGCGAGCTCGAGGGCGCGCTCGATGTCCTCGCCTGCGGCGACCCAGTCGCGGTTGCGGCGATGGCAGCGCGCGCGCCAATGGAAGACGTCCGAACGAAGGCGATCGGCGGATCCGTCGGCGGCGACGGCCAGCTCCAGTGCCTCGCCGAAGAGGACGATCGCTTCGCCGATCTTCGACTCCGAGTAGCGAACGACTCCGACGAGGAAGACGACCTCGGCCCGGTCGACGTCGGTGAACCCTGGCGAGACGGCCAGGCTTGCCGCCTCTTCGAGGAGCGACATCGCGTTCGTGAGGTCGCCGGTACGGATTCGGATCCACGCTTCCGCACGCAGCAGACGGAGGGCGCGGGCAGGAGCGGGCGTGGCGCCGGCGCGCGCGCGCGCATCTCGAAGCGACGCCAGCGCGTCGTCGTACTGTGCCGTCTCGACGAGGCGCTCGGCCTCCGCGAGCGCGGCATCCACCCTTTCCGCGTCCGCCTGGCTGACGCCGTGCTCGAGAAACTCGCGATCGGTGTCGAGACGGCCCGCGATCCACTCGAGCGTCTCGACGGTCGGGCGCGTCTTCCCCCGCTCGATCTGGCTCACGTACTCCTTGGAGAAGCGCCCGGCCGCCAGCTCTTCCTGGCTCAGTCCGGCCGAGCGCCGCAACGAGCGCACGCGCTCGCCGATCGTCCGGGCGCCCAGATCCTCCGGCCGCTCCCAGTCAGCCACGCTCTCATGGTGGCACGCCCGCAGGCGTTCGTCACGCCCGGCGCCAGCTTGTAACGATCAGTTACAAGCCGTGCTGGCGCGAGAGCTCGTACAGTGCGATCGCCCCGGCCGCGGCGACGTTCAGCGACTCGGCCTCTCCCGGCAGCGGAATCGTCACCTTGTAACGATCAGTCACAAGGTCTGCGGGCAGCCCTTCCCGCTCGGCGCCGAGCAGGAGCGTCAGCGGCGGCGAAAGGTCCACGTCGGAAAAAGGCGCCCCGCCGTGCGCAACCAGGGCAACCCGGCGCTCGTGAATGTCGGCCCACTCGATCAGCGGGACGCGGAAGATCGCGCCGGCGGAGGCGCGAAGCGCTCGCGGGCCGGTCGGGTCGGCGCACTCGGGGGAGAGCGACACGCCCGCCCCGAATGCGTCCGCGGTGCGCAGGAGCGTCCCGACGTTCCCTGGGTCGGAGACGCGCCAGAGGGCAAGCACGACGTCCCGCATGCCGGTGGGGAGGTCCCCCCGCCGGTACACGCCGATCACCCGAGGCGCGTGACCGAGCGTCGAGACCTCGCCGAGGAGCTCCGGCACGACGTTCTCGCCGGCGACGAGCAGCTCGACCGGTTCGACGCCCGCCGCCGCGGCGGCCTCGACGAGGTCCTCGCTCTCGACCGCGAAGAGACCGGACTCCTCGCGCTGTTTCCGCGCAGAGAGAAGCTTCCGGACGAGCCGGAGCTTCTCGTTCTGACGTGACTCGATCAGGCCGAGGTCTCTAGGCGGCTTCGGCGTCGAGCGCGGCCTTGGCGCGCTCGGCGACCGCGGCGAACGCTTGCGGGTCGCTCACGGCGATGTCGGCGAGCGACTTGCGGTCGAGCTCGATCCCCGCCTTCCGCACACCTGCCATGAAGCGGTTGTATGAGAGGTCGTGCTCTCGCGCGGCCGCGTTGATACGCATGATCCAGAGCGACCGGAAGGTGCGCTTGCGATTCTTGCGGTCGCGGTAGGCATAGACGAGCGAGTGCTCGACCTGCTCCTTCGCGAAGCGGTAGCTCGACTTCTTGCGCCCGTAGTAGCCCTTCGCCTGGTCGAGGACCTTGGCGCGCTTCTTGCGTGCGTGGACGGCTCGCTTGACCCTGGGCACGTCAGCCGCCCCTCAGGAGCTTCTTGACGCTCTTCTGGTCGCTAGGCGCGACCAGCGCGTGCTGCCGAGCGCGCTTCCGCTTCCCCGGCCGGCTCTTGATCTGGTGTCCCGGAGGGGTGGTCCGGTGACGCCGGCGGCGCAGGAGCTTCCCCGTCCCCGTCAGCTTGAAGCGCTTCTTCGCGCCCTTCGATGTCTTCATCTTTGGCATCTGTCTTCACTCCCACGTTCTTGTTCGGCGCGAGCACCATGACCATGTTGCGACCGTCGAGGAGAGGCTGCTGCTCGATCGAGCCGAGCTCGGAGACGTCCTCCGCGAGCCGCATTAGCAGGTCCCGCCCACGATCCGGGTGCAGCGTCTCGCGTCCCCGGAACATGATCGTGACCTTGACCTTCGCGCGCTGCCCGAGGAACCGGACGACGTGCCCCTTCTTGGTCTCGTAGTCGTGGATTCCGATCTTCGGTCTGAGCTTGATCTCCTTGATCTGGATCTGCTGCTGGTGCTTGCGGGCCTGCTTGGCGCGCTGATCCTGCTCGTAGCGGTACTTCGAGTAGTCCATGACCCGCGCGACGGGTGGATCGGCGCCGGCGGCGACCTCGACGAGATCGAGGCCCTTGCCGAACGCGTATTCGAGCGCTTCCTTGGTCGGGAGAATTCCCACCTGCCCGCCGTTCTCGTCGACCAGGCGAACGCTCTGCGCGCGGATCTCCTCGTTGATTCGCTCGTCCCGCTTGCGCGGGACTTGCCGGTCGAGATCCGGCCGGCGGCGGCGAGGTCTCAAGGGCCCTTCATCAAGCTCTCAGCTTCCTCCTTGTCAACGACACGAACCGCTGCACGCAGCGGCTCGTCACCTCGTCCAACCGGCTCGGTTGAACCTCCGCGAGTCAAGCCCGGGAGGTGAGGAAGCGATGAGCTCCTGCTTGCAGAGCGGGGATGCTAGCACCTATGCGGGGTCTCCCTCGGCGGCGAGCCCCCGAAACCTCTCGAGCAGCGCATCGAGCGAGATCGTCGACTGCTCTCCCCCGCGCTCGCGCACCGCAAGCGCGGCGTCCGACTCGCGGTCGCCGTACACGATCACGAACGGCACCTTCTCGAGCTCGGCGTCGCGGATGCGCTTGCCCAGCGTGTCGTCGCGGTCGTCCACCTCGACGCGATAGCCCTCGGTGTCGAGGCGCGCGCGAAGCGACTCGGCGGCCTCGCGATGCCCCTCGCCGACCGGGATGACGCGCACCTGCACCGGCGAGAGCCAGAACGGGAACGCGCCGCCGTAGTGCTCGACGAGGATTCCGAGGAAGCGCTCGAGCGACCCCAGCAGCGCGCGGTGGATCACGACGGGCGCGTGCTCGCGGTTGTCAGGCCCCATGTACGTCAGCCCGAACTGCACCGGCATCTGGTAATCGAGCTGGATCGTTCCCATCTGCCAGCTCCGCCCGAGCACGTCGGTCATGTGCAGGTCGATCTTGGGGCCGTAGAACGTCCCCTCGCCGGGAGAGATCACGTACTCGAGGTCGCGGCGCTTCAGCGCCGCCTCCAGCGCGGCCTCGGCGTGATCCCACTGCTCGTCGCTGCCGAGCCTGCTCTCCGGCCGCGTCGACAGCTCGGCCCGTGGCGTCACGCCGAAGCGCTCGTAGAGGAAGTTGACGAAGTCGATCATCGCGTCGATCTCGCCCTGGATCTGATCCTCGGTGACGAAGACGTGCGCGTCGTCCTGGGTGATGTGCTTCACACGCAGAAGACCGTGGAGGGTGCCGCCCCGCTCGTCCCGGTGGAGCGTCGACGACTCCGCGTACCGGATCGGCAGGTCGCGGTACGAGCGCAGCTGCGAGCCGAAGAGGAGCATGTGCCCGGGGCAGTTCATGGGCTTCAGCGCGAGGGGCTCCTCGCCCTCGTGCGGCTGCACGAAGAACATGTTCTCCCGGTAGTTGTCGTAGTGGCCCGAGGTGATGTACGTCTGGATGTCGTACAGGAGCGGCGTCTTCACCTCGAGGTAGCCGCGCTTGCGGTTCTCGCGACGTCGCAGGTCCTCGAGCGCGTTCCAGAGCACCATGCCTTTCGGGTGCCAGAACGGCGAGCCCGGCGAGTGGTCGGAGAGATGGAAGAGGTCGAGCTGCGTCCCGAGCCGGCGGTGGTCCCGGGCGCGTGCCTGCTCGAGCCGCTCGAGGTGGGCGTCGAGATCGGCCTGCGAGAAGAACGCGGTGCCGTAGATCCGCGTGAGCTGCGTGTTGCGCTCGTCTCCGCGCCAGTAGGCCCCCGCGAGGCTCGTGAGCTTCACCGCCTTGATCGGCTTCGCGTTCTGGAGGTGCGGACCGCGGCAGAGATCGGTGAACGCGCCCTGCGTGTACAGCGAGATGTCGCCGTCCGCATCGCGGGCGAGCTCCACCTTGTACGGCTGCTCCTCCGCCTCGAAGCGGGCGATCGCGTCCTCGCGCGAGACCTCCTCGCGCACCCACTCACGCCCTTCCGCGATCTCACGCCGGATCTCCTCCTCGATCGTCTCCAGGTCGGCCTCCGAGATCGGCTCGGCGAACTCGAAGTCGTAGTAGAAGCCGTCGGCGATCGGCGGGCCGATTGCGATCTTCACGCCGGGATGAAGTCGCATCACCGCCTCCGCGAGAAGGTGCGCCGTCGAGTGCCGGAGCGCGTACAGCGCGTCGGGGTCCTCGGTGTCGCGCGTGGTCAGGAACTGGACGTGCTCGCCGTCGGCGAGCGGCAACCGGAGGTCTCGCGTCGAGCCATCCACGCGCGCCAGCACGGCCTGCTCGGCGAGCTTCGGCCCGATCGCGCGTGCGGCGTCGAGGCCGGTGGCGCCGTCGGCGAGCTCGAGCTCGGAGGAGTCGGGAAGGACGACCTTCATCGCGCAGGTGAGGATAGACAGGCCTCGGGGATACTTCTTGCGGCATGCGTACCGGCCCCTGGGTCGCCGTCGCGGTGGCGCCGCTGTTCCTTCTCGTGCTGCTCCTCGCGCGGCCGACGATCGACGGTGCGTGGGAGAACCATCCCGCGCACTTCTGGCTCGTGCTCGGCGCGGCGCTCGTCGCGACGGCGCTGGGCTTCAGCGTGACGACCGCCGCCCGCCGGCGCCGCGACGCGCGGCTGTTCCTCATCTCCCTGGCCTTCATCGCGAGCGCCGCATTCCTCGGCCTGCACGCGCTCGCGACTCCCGGCGTCCTGCTCGGCCCGAATGCGGGGTTCGAGCTGGCGACGCCGTTCGGGCTCCTGCTTGCCGCGATGTTCGCCGCCGGCGCCGCCCTCGAGCTCGGGAGCGACCAGGCCGAGCGGATCCTGCGCTGGGCTCCCGCACTCCTCGTCGGGCTCGGAGCGACCGTGGCCGTGTGGGCGACCGTCTCACTCGCCGAGCTCCCTCCGCTCGACGGCCCGCTCGAAGCGGAGCAGCTCGACGGCTGGCAGCTTCTCCTCGCGGCGCTCGGCGTCGCGCTCTTCGGAGTCGCGGCCTTCGGCTTCCTGCGTCTCTATCGAAGGCGGCAGGAGCGCTTCGTCCTCGCCATGGCGCTCGCGTTCGTCTTGCTCGCCGAGTCGATGGTGGTCATCGCGTGGGCCGTCAACTGGCAGCTGTCGTGGTGGGAGTGGCACATCCTCATGCTCGGCTCGTTCCTGCTCATCGCGTTCGTCGCACGGGCGGAGTGGCACCAGGAGCGGTTCAGCGCGCTCTACCTCGACGAGACGCTGGCCGGTGCCCGGGAGGTGAGCGTGCTCCTCGCCGACCTGGCGGGATACACGCAGTTCAGCGAGGCACGCCCGCCCGACGAGGTCGCGGCGATGCTGAACTCCTACTTCGAGCAGATCATCCCGCTGATGGAAGGCGCAGGCGGCGAGGTGCACCAGATCGTCGGTGACGAGCTGATGGTGATCTTCGGAAAGGACGCAGCGGTCACGGATCACGCCCTTCGCGCCGCGGAGGCCGCGCTCGTCCTTCAGGACGTCGCCCGGCGGACGGCGGCGGAGCACGCCGACTGGCCGGAGTTCCGCGTCGGCGTGTCGAGCGGCGAGGTCCTCGCCGCGGTCGTCGGAGCGACGCGCGGCCACCGCAAGCACGGCGTCGTCGGCGACGTCGTGAACCTCGCATCACGCCTGCAGGCGGCCGCTCCGGTCGGCGGAGTGCTCATCGACGAGGAGACGTTTCGCGAGCTCGGTTCGCAGGCGGTGGTGGAGGCGGTCCCGCCGATGCGGGTCAAGGGGAAGCGCGAGCCCGTGACGGCGTACCGCCTTCATCGCCTCGCAGAAGCACGCGAGACCTAGGGCGGCGCAGGGCGGCTCGTGCCGTCCCTCGGCCCGATCGCCAGCTCCAGCTCGAGCTCGTCGAGCGCGCTGCGCAGGATCGCGATTCGCTCCGCGACCGGCGCATGAGCCTGCGGGTCGACCGGCGAGGGCCGTGTCACGCCGTAACGCTCGCGGAGCGCCGCCCTGCGATCGAGCTCGCGCGCCTCCTCCATCGAGTTCAGAACCACCCCGATGAGCACGTTCAGGACGATGAAGGCGGCGACGAGGATGAAGCTGACGAAGTAGATCCACGCCCACGGCTCGAACTCCATCGCGTCGGCCATGTACACGGGGAAGTCCTCGAGCGTCAACATCACGAAGAGCGTCAGCATCGCGCGGCCGATGTTCCCCCACTGGTCGGGGAGCTCGTCTCCGAACCAGATCCAGCCCACCATCCCGTAGACGAAGAGGATCATGGCCGTCACGGCACCGATCGACGCGAGCGGGGGAACGCTGCGCCAGACGCCGAGCAGCAGGATGCGCAGGTCGGGGAGGACGCGGACGATCCGCACGACACGCAGGAGTCGGAGGAGGCGGAGCAGCGTCGAGTTCTGCCGGATCCCGGGGACGAAGACGGCCAGGATCACGACGAAGTCGAAGACGTTCCAGCCGTTCCGGAAGAACGCGAGCGGGCGCGGCCAGTACGACGCCATCCGCAGCGCGAGCTCGACGAGGAAGATCCCGAGGCAGATCCCATTGACGACGAACAGCGCGTCGCCCCAGCGGTCTTCGACGCCCTCGTAGGTCTGGAGCCCGAGCACGGCGGCGTTGACCGCGATCGTCGTGACGACGATCGTCGTGAAGATCGGCGAGTCGACGACTCGGGCGAGCGCGTTCCGTTGAGCCACCGGTCCGCGCATTCTTCCGACGCGGTCGGCGGTCACCTCGCGGGAACCCTCCCTACACTCCGTTCGATGAGCGACGGCGCCGCCGAGCCCTCCGGACGGGTCGAGCGACTCGCACGGCGGCCCCTCGAGCACGTCGGCGGAGTCGTGCGCGGAGTCCTCCGCGCGCTTCCCCGCGCGGTCGAGGACATGTTCACGGACCGCTGCACGCAGTACGCGGCCGCCATCGCCTACCGCGTCCTCTTCTCGCTCTTCCCGCTCACGATCGCGCTCGTCTCGATCTTCGGCCTCGTGCTCCAGGACGACGAGTTGCGCCAGCAGGTCATCGACGAGCTCATCGACGTCCTCCCCGTCTCCGAGTCGGGGCAGACCGACGTGCAGCAGTCGATCGAGGAGATCGCGACGCCGCTGTCCGCAATCGGGCTGATCTCGCTCGTCGCGCTGCTCTGGGGGGCGTCGGGGATGATGGCGTCGATCCGCCTCGGGCTCGAGGCGGCGATGAAGGTCGAGCGCGGGCGGCCGGCAGCCCGTGCCAAGCTCGTCGACTTCATCCTCGTCGCAGCGGCGGGCGTGCTCGTGCTCCTGATCGTCAGCCTCTCGGCATTCGGGGCGTTCTTCAGCAAGATCGTCGACCGCTTCACCGAGTGGGCCGACGTGGCGACGCCGTCCGGGATCCTCGTGCGCGACGGGCTGCAGCTCACGGCGATCGCCGTGACCGTCCTCCTGCTCTACCGGTTCGTGCCGGCGCGGAAGATCCGTCGGCGCGGCGCGCTCGCGGGCGCGATCCTCACGGCTGTCGGCGTCTGGGGCTCGACGAAGGTGCTCGCCATCGTGTTCGCCGACTTCTCGCGGTACAACGTCATCTACGGGTCGCTGGCCGGCGTCATGACGTTCCTCTTCTTCGTCTACGTCGTCGCCTGGATCCTGCTCCTGGGCGCGGAGTTCGCGTACGCGTGGTCACAGCCACCTGGACCGCCGGGCCCGCCCCTGCGGGCGCAGCTCGTCGGTGTCGTGACCGGCCTCTTCATCCACCGCGAGGAGGATGAGCCCGCGGTCAACGAAGCGCCGGCTCGTCGACCGTGAGCGTCTTCGCGTCGGCGTCGAGCGTGCAGGTGACACCGAGAGGGAGTGCCGCGAGATGCTTCGCGTGCCCGAGCGGGAGGCCGTAGATCACCGGGACGCCGAGCGACCCGAGCCGCTCCTCCAGGATGTCCTCGACGGTACGCGAGCGCGCCCAGTCGGACACGGGCCGCACGTCCGCATAGTCCGACTTCTCCATCTGGCCGACGACGACACCGGCGACCTGCTCGAGCTTTCCGGCGTGCGCGAGCTGGACGAGCTGGCCGTCGAGGTAGTACGGCGGCGTGTGCGTGTCCTCGAAGAAGAGGATCGCGCCCTCGACGTCGATCTCCCAGGGCGTCCCCATCGTCTGCATGAGGAGCCAGAGACAGCCGCCGACGAGCGGCGCGGTGACGGTGCCGCCGTGGATCGCGCGAACCCACGGGTCGTCCGGATCGCGAGGCACCTCGCCGGCGCCGCCGGTCCGAAGGACGTCGAGGAGACGGTCCTTCGTGAAGGTGGTCGTTTCCGCGCTCCCCACGCCCATGAGCCCATAGCCGTAGATGGTCGCGACGCCGGAGCGCTGCCGGAGCGCGACGTGGAGGGCGGTGATGTCCGAGTAGCCGACGAGGGGCTTCGGATTTGCGGCGATGAGGTCGAAGTCGAGGTATGGGATCGCCTGCGCCGAGCCGAAGCCGCCCTGCAGCGCCTGCACGACGTCCACCTCCGGGTCGGCGAAGAGGGCGTTCAGGTCCTCGCCGCGTCGCCTCGCGTCGCCTGCGACGTAGTCGTCGCGATCCCACGCGCCCTCGGCGAGCTTGACGCGATAGCCGAGCGCCTCCCACCACTCGATGCCGCGCAAGACGTCGGACCGGCTGTCGTACGGGCTCGCCGCTGCAGCCACGCCGATAGTGCCGCCCGCCGGAAGCGGCCGGCCGAACCGCGTCGCCGCGGTCACTTGCAGATCCGGACGGTCTGGCTCGCCTCGGCCTCGCGCCCGCGCACGTCCGAGACGACGGCGTTCAGCGTGTGGGCACCCCGGCGCTTCCCGCTCGTCCGCCACGTCATCTCGTAGAGCCCGGCGACGTTCCTGCGCACGCGCCCGATCTGGCGGTTCCCGTCGAAGAAGCCGACGGACGAGATCTGCACGTTGTCGTTCGCGACCACGAGGAGCTTCTGCCGGGCGGCGAGGCACCGGCCTTTCTCGGGCGTCACCCAGGTGATCGTCGGCCGGTTCACGGCTTCGGCACGGAGGCCCGCGAAGCGCGTGTTCGGAAGCGGGCTGTCGGAGTCCGTGTTGATGTTCTTCGACTCCTGGAAGTCGGAGGCGACGACCTGCATGAACTGGGTGCCCGTCTCGAGCGGGAGCGCTTCGCGCGGAACCGAGAACGATGCGATGCCCGTCTCGGGGTCCCAGAGCGTCGCGCCGACGGTCGACTGCCGCGTCGACGGCCCGAAGAAGAGCTGCAGCGACATCGGATCCACGCCCGACTTCGCATCGGTGATCTTGGCCACGACCGTCGGGCGGCCGCTGGAGAGCCTGCGCGTGAGGATGCGCACGGTCGGCGGCCGTACGTCGTTCACCCACGAGCGAAGCGTGTACGGACCGGCCAGGGAGCGGCCGCTGAACAGGTCGCGGCCCGAGTCGACCGAGACGTAATACCGACCCGGTGGCAGGAAGACGCCGCCGGCCGTGCCGAGCGAGTACAGGAAGTCGGGCAGCTGGCCGTTCACGTTCACCGGGATCCCGGCGTACCCGAGCACGTCGTTCTCGTCGAGTGACCCGAGGAACCACGGGTGGATCGGCTGGTTCGAGCTCAGGAGCGCCGTGATCGAGGCGTTGAGCTTCGGCACGGGCCGTGTCACGACGACGCCTGCGTTCACCGCCTGCCGCGGGATCTCGAGCGAGTAGATCTTCTCCCGGCCGTCGTCGTTCACGGACGGGTCGACGCCGAAGATGCCGAGGATCGAGAACGGCGACGTAGGCCACCGATAGGCACTCGCGCGATCCTCACCCGTGCGCGTGTCGCCACGCTGCACCGCGCGAAGCGGCGCGACCGGGGCGCCCGTCAGCGACGAGCGCGAGACCGAGAAGGCATAGGGGATACGACGGGCGTCGCTCCCTCGGCGGAGGACGACGAAGCCGAAGTTGTCGCCTTGCACGGCGCCCGCGGTCGCGCGCGCGACGATCTGCACGATCCCCGAGCCGCCCGGAGGAACCGTCACCGGCGCGGCCTCGACCGTCGCGCCGGCCGAGGAGACCTGCGGCCGAATCTCGGCTGTCCACGTGCCCGCCCCACCTCCGCCGTCGGAGACGGTCACCGGGAGCGCGCGCGAGTTGGCGCCGCCTCCGGCCACGAGGTAGCCGAAGGAGAGCGACGCCGGATCGGTGAAGATCAGCGGCTGGTCGGCCGAGCCGACGTTGACCAGCCCTGCGCCCTGCACCAGGACCGACGCCTCCTGCGTGAGCGTCGTGTCCGCGAACGCCGGCCCTGCCGTCGACATGAGCGCCGACTTCATCTGCTGCGGCGTCCAGGACGGATGACGCTGCGTGAGGAGGGCCGCTGCGCCTGCGACGTGCGGCGCCGAGAAGCTCGTGCCGTCGAGCACGGCGAACTGGTCGCCGGCGAACTCCGGAAGCGTCGACGAGAGGATCTGCGCCCCCGGCCCGGTCACATCCGGCTTGAGCAGCTTCCCGAACGGCGTGAGCCCAGACGACGTGAAGCTCGTCGGCACTCCCGCCCAGGTCGTCGGGATCTCGAGCGAGTCGCGCGTGAAGCGGACGGTGACGGAGCCTCCCCGGCCCGCAGCGGCCGCGCGGATCCGCGCGCCGTCGAGGTCGGAGATCGTCCCGCCGGGAAGCCCGGAGAAGAGCGCGAACTGCGGGTCGCCGGGCCGGTTCTCGGCAACCACCAGGCCGGTCGCTCCTGCGCCGCGCGCCCGCGCTTCCTTCACGGCGTACTGGCAACCGCCGCGAGTCGCGAGCGCGATGGCGCCGCGTAGCGATCCCGCCGGAGCCGCATCGCACAGCTGGCGATTCACGCCCGCGATCGAGCCGACGTCGACGAGCCGCTGGTCGGACGAGAGCCACGAGGGCGGGATGCTGTCCGCGGGGCCGAACGGCATGCGCCCCAGCCCGCCCGGCGCCACCACCGTCATGGACGGACCGAAGACGTGCGCGTTCGCGACCGCGCCGACGCTGATCGCCTCGGGTGCCGTCGCGGGCGAGCCGGCCGTGCCCAGCCCGAAGAAGTCGCGGTCGTTGCCGGCGGAGATGATCGGCACGACCCCGGCACGAACGACGTTCGCGACCGCCGGGATGAGGATGTCCGTGCGCGGGTCTGCCTGCGGCCCGCCGCCCGAGAAGTTGATCACGTCCATCCCGTCGCGGACCGCGGCCTCGAACGCCGCGATGATCTCCGGGCTGTTGGCCGAGCAGCAGCCGCCGAGCGGTGCCGGCGCAGGGACGTTGAAGACGCGGTAGTTCCCGATGTGGGCGCGGGGTGCGACGCCCTCGACGTCGTCGACGGCCGGATGGCAGCCGCCCGCCGACTCGATGCAGAATCCTGTCCGCCCCGCCTCGACGTCCGTCTTGACTCCCGCGATGATGCCCGCGACGTGCGTCCCGTGGAACGAGCGGTCGCGGTCGAGCGGCGTCGAGTTCGCGCCCGGGCCGGCGAACCCCCTGGATGCGATCACCTTCGGCGTCGTCGACCCGGTGTTTCCCTTGGGGAACCCGGGCGGATACGAGAAGCCCGTCGGACTGAGGAACGGATGCTCGTGGTCGACGCCGTCGTCGACCACCGCGACCTTCACGCCCTCGCCGCGCGCGCCGGTCAGGCCGGAGAACGCCGTCGCGCCGAGAACGGCAGGCCCGCGATTCAGGTTCAGGCTGTAGGAGTAGCTCGGATAGACCCGCTGCACGGCGTCGGAGTCGAGCAGCTCCGGCAGGCGTTCGTACGGGAGGCTCACCGCGAAGCCGTTGACGAGCACCTGGTAACGACGGCTCACGGCAGCCTCGGGGATCTCGGCGCGGATGCTCGCGATCGCCCGCGCCTGCGCGGTCTCGAGACGGCTCAGATACGACCGCGAGAAGGACGTCGACAGGTTCAGCTTCGCGTTCCGCCCGAGGCCGGGCAGACGGCGCGCGAACGTGGCGGCTGCGAGCGGCGGGTCGTCGAGCGTCACGACGACACGGACACGGTTGCCCGGGCTCGTCAGGCGGGAGGTGTCGGGCGCGGGGCGTACCTTCTCCATCGCCTGGAGGACGACGTCACGCGGCGTGCGGTCGAGCGAGCCGGCGGCTGTCCCGGTGATGGCGACGGCAGCGAGGAGAGAGGCGAGGAGCGCTAGGCGTCGCACAGGCGGTGGTGCTTAGCGAACCTTCTTCGAGTACGCCTGCGACGCTCGCAACCCCTCGAACGTGACCCCGACAGAGCCGCGGAAGGTCTTTCCCTTCGCCGTCGCGGGAAGGTTCCACGTGCAGGTCGCCGCGCCACCGACCACGCGCTGGACCTGCGCCCGGAGCCGCGCGTTGCCGACGCGTCCGACACAGGTGACCCTGCCGTTCTGGACGACCGCGTTCGTGTCGGAGCGGGCCGCGACGAGCCTGAGCGTGAACGTGCGTCCGGCCGTCGGATTTCTCGGAGTCGGCCTGAGGCTCCGCACGACGAGCGTCGGCGGCGTGATCTTCACCTCGAACTGGTAGAGGCCCGCGTTCGCGGCCGGCGCGATGTCGGCGACCGCGTTCGTGAAGTCGAGGTCCTGCGTCGTCGGGTCGATCGTGATCCCCGAGACGGCGACGAACGAGAAGCCGAACTTCTTCGTGTTCCCGAGCTCGGCCGCGCTTATGGTCACGGTCACGCCGTTCTGGTAGCTGAAGATCAGCGAGGTCGCCGGCGGATCTCCCGCTCGGCGTGTGAAGTTGGTGCCGTCCCAGCGGAACAGCGCCGCCTCGCCGCCGAAGATCTCGATGACGTAGTCCGCCCCCAGTTCCGTCGCGTCGCCGGTCTGCGGGTTGGCGTCCGAGTCCACGAAGACGAGCAGGAGCATGTCGGGCGTGAACTGCGCTCGGTTCGGGATGGCGACGCGGAACTGGACGACGCCCGCGTCCGAGTTGGAGACGGTGAGGGTCGTGATGTCCGGCGCTGCCGCGTTCTCACCGGACGAGTCCGTGTAGGTCGTCGTGTTCGCGGCCGGCGCCTGCGGAGCGGCCGGCGCGGAGAGCGCACCGGACGCGACCGTCGGGAGCACAACCACGGCCAACGCGATCGCGACGAAGAGCCCGGGGCGTGTGAGCGGCCGCACGACTGGGTCAGCGTAGTCGCGCCCCGCGCGCTCCGCAAATCCCT
>DASUCI010000056.1:0-4574 GCA_035762825.1 Gaiellaceae bacterium
GCTGAACTTCTGCACATTGGCCGGCGTCAGCTCGGCGCCCGCTTCGAGCGCGTTGATCGACTTGTGCTCGGCGCCGTGGTACTGGAACACGCGGCGCAGGTCGGGGAGCAAGGAGATGAGAAGGATGTAGCCGATGAACACCGCGACCCGGATGAGGCCCTCGACGATCACGAAGAACTCCGTCGACTCGACCGGGAGCCAGCTCGTCAGCAGTGCCGGCCCGATCTTGAAGAGCATCAATGCGAAGCCGATGGCGATCGCGAACGAGAAGATGATCTGGCCGCGGCTGATCTGCGTCTGGATCTCGCCGTTCTCGTCGCGCTCCTGCGAGGCGACGTTCGCCGAGATCGCGAGCGCGCGGAACCCGATCGCGAGCGACTCGCCGAGCGCGACGACACCCCGGATCACGGGAAGCCGCCAGATCTTCCGGCGCTGCATCGGCGACGTGATGTCGTGGACGACCTCGGTGATCTCCCCTTCCGGGGTGCGGATCGCGACCGCCCAGGACGACGGGCTGCGCATCATCACGCCTTCGAGAACGGCCTGCCCGCCGTAGCTGACGGCCATGGGCCGCTAGTCGTCGCTGCCGCTGCGCGAGCCGGCCTTCTCGAGCCGGCGCTGGAAGCGCTCCACCCGACCACCGGTGTCGACGAGCTTCTGCTTGCCCGTGTAGAACGGGTGACACTCGGCGCAGATCTCCACGTGGAGCTCTTCCTTCGTGGAGCGCGTCCAGAACTCGTTTCCGCACGAGCACGTCACGTGCGCGATGACGTAGTCGGGATGGATGTCGGTCTTCATCGGCGGGCCAGGATAGCAGCGGCGGTTGCCGCGGCGACATTCCCGCCCGAGACGATGCATACGGTCCGGCCGCCTGCGACCTTCCCTGCCAGCACCGCCGCGACGGCTGCGGCGCCGGCCGGCTCGCAGGCGAGCTTCGCCCGCTCGTAGAGGAAGCGGAACGCCTCTTCGATCTCGTCCTCGCTCACGAGCACGACGCCCTCGACCAGTCGCTGGGTGATCTCGAGAGGCAGTCGGCCCGCGTGCGGGGCGTTCAGCCCGTCGGCGATGGACGTCGGCGTCACAGGCACCGGCTCACCCGCGGCGAGCGCCGTGTGCAGCGCAGACGAGATCGTAGGCTCGACGCCGACGACCCGAGCGCGTCCTGCTACCGCGACCGCAATTCCCGCGAGCAGGCCGCCTCCGCCGATCGGCACGACGATCGTCTCGACGTCGGGGAGATCTTCGAGGATCTCGAGCCCCACGGTTCCCTGGCCCGCGATCGTGTGCGGATCGTCGAACGGATGGATGAGCGTCCTGCCCGTCTCGTCCAGCAGTACTGCGAGCCGCCGGAAGGCCGCGGCCGGATCGGACGCCTCGAGATCGATCGCCGCGCCGTACCCGCGGGTCGCAGCGATCTTCGCTTCGCTCGCCCCGCGCCACATCACCACGAGCGCGTCGAGCCCCTCTTCGGCGGCGCCCCACGCGACCGCCTGTGCGTGGTTGCCCGCCGAGATGGCGATGACGCCGCGTGCCTTCTCCTCGGTGCTCAGCGACGCGAGCTTCGTCAGCACGCCGCGCGGCTTGAACGAGCCGGTCCGCTGCAGGAGCTCGGCCTTGAGGTACGCGTGGGGCGCGAGCGTTCGGCACGACAGAAAGGGCGTGCGAAGAAGGCGGCCCCGGATCGTGCCCGCCGCCCGCTCGACGTCTGCACGCTCGACCATCGCGCGATCCTACGACCTGCATCAGAATGGGCTCCGTGGAGAGCGCGCAGCAACGCCCCGTCCGGCTCGTCGTGCGCGACGACCTCGAACGCAGCCGCCTGACCGTGTTCTTCCGGCTCGTGCTCGCGATCCCGCTGTTTCTCTGGGTTGTGCTGCGCGGAATCGCCGCGTTCGTCGTCGGCTTCGTGAACTGGCTGGCCGTCCTGATCCAGGCCGAGGTGCCGGACAGCCTCCACGACTTCGTCGCGAGCTACATCCGCTACTCGACGCAGGTAGGCGCGTACGTGTTCCTCGCGGCGAACCCGTACCCGTGGTTCCGCGTTCAGCAGGACTATCCCGTCGACGTCGAGATCGACCCGCCCGTCCGCCAGGGGCGCTGGGGAGGCTTCTTCCGGCTGCTCCTCGCGATCCCGACGCTGCTCCTCGCGACCGTCCTCGGTGGCGGCTTCGCGACCGGCTCGTCGGGGCAGGGCTCGGCGACCGCGTCTTCGAGTGGAGACCAGGAGGCCTTCTGGCTCAACGCGTCGTCGGTCGGCGGCGTGGCGGCGGCAGCTGCGTTCCTCGCGTGGTTCGCGATCATCGCGCGTGGGAATGCGCCGCGGGGGCTGCGCGACCTGATCGCGTTCACGCTCGGCTACGCCGCGCAGGCTGGCGCGTACCTCTTCCTCCTCACGCCCCGCTACCCGACGTCGGACCCGGCGCTCGCGGAGCCGTACTCGGAGCTTCCGGAGCACCCGGTCCGGATCGTCGTGAACGACGACCTCGAACGGCCGCGGCTCACTGTCCTCTTCCGGCTCTTCCTCGCGATCCCGCACTTCATCTGGCTCGCACTGTGGTCGATCGCGGCCTTCTTCGCCGTCATCGTCGGGTGGGTGCTCGCGCTCGTCCTGGGGCGCCTTCCGGATCCACTCCACCGCTTCCTCGCCGCCTTTGTCCGCTATGCGACGCACCTGTTCGCGTTCGTGTACGTCATCGGTCGCCGCTTCCCGGGATTCACGGGGCGCGCAGGCTCGTACGGGGTCGACCTCGAGATCGATCCGCCGACGCGACAGATCCGGTGGAAGACGCTCTTCCGCTTCTTCCTCTCGATCCCGGCGCTGATCCTCGCGAGCGCGCTCGGCGGAGTCGCGCTGGTGATCGCCCTGCTGGCCTGGTGGTACGCGCTCGTCACGGGCCGGATGCCCGACGGGATGCGCGACCTCGGCGCGGCGTGCCTGCGCTACTCGGCCCAGACGTATGGGTACTTCATGCTCCTCACCGACCGCTATCCGTACGGCACGCCGATCCTGCGAGCGCCGGCGCGGGTCGAGGTAGAGCCGGTGCCGCCGGGAACCGCGCCGCTCCTCGGGGACGCCTTCTGAGAGCCGCCTTCGCCGCGCTCGTGTTCGCGGCGCTCGCGGTCGGAGCGTTCCTCCTCTATCCCACCGCGGTTCCGGACGACCTCGCGCTGCCCGCGATCGACGTGGACGCCGTCTTCGGTGCCGGCTCCGTCGCCGAGGCGAAGCGTTACGAGCGCGTGTTCTACGTGCTGTGGGTGCTCGCGCAGGTCGCGCTCCTGCTCACCCTCTGGCTGTACGCGCGACGTGGCGTCGCGTTCGTGCGCGAATCGTCGGCCGGGCCAATCGGGACGGGGATGCTCCTCGGGATGCTCGGGCTCGGCATCGTGTGGCTCGTCCACCTGCCGTTCCGCTTCGTGGCGCACTGGTGGGCGCGTCGCAACGAGCAGAGCGAGCTCGGCTACCTCGACTGGCTGTTCGAGGACTGGGCGATCCTCGGCGCGCAGTTCCTCTCCATCTGCATCGCGCTGCTCGTCGTGATGGGGCTCGCGCGACGACTCGGCGACTGGTGGTGGCTGCCGGGCGCCGTCGTGTTCGTCTCGATCGCGGCGCTCTTCACGTTCGTCGCGCCGTACCTCGACTTCACCACCGACCCGCTCGACGATCCCGCGCTGCTCGCGGCCGCGGACGAGTACCGAGCCGAGGTCGGCGTCGGCGACGTCACGATCCGGGTCGAGGAAGTCAGCGTCGACACCGACCAGGCGAACGCCTACGCGTACGGGCTCGGGCCGTCGCGCCGCGTCGTCTTATGGGACACGATTCTCCTCCCGCCGTTCGACGAGGACGAGCAGAAGGTCGTGCTCGCGCACGAGCTCGCGCACCATTCGCAGCGTCACCTCCCGGAAGGGCTGGCGTGGTTCGCGTTGTTCGCGATCCCGGGCGCATGGATCCTCATGCGGACGACCCGAGGGCGCGGCGGCATGGGCGCCCCGGCGGCGATCCCGCTCGCGCTGCTCGTCGTCGCCGTCTTCCAACTCGCGACGGCGCCGCTCGCGAATCACGTCTCGCGGCGGATGGAGGCCGAGGCGGACTGGAAGGCGCTCCAGGTCACGGACGATCCCGCCGCGCTCGAGGGCGTCATGCTCGGCTTCTCGGAGACCGGGCTCGGCGACCCGGATCCACCGGGTTGGGTGCAGCTCATGGTCGGGACGCACCCCACGCTCGCCGACCGGATCGCGATGGCGCGCGCGTACGCCTCCGACAAGTGACCTTTCGCGCCATGTCCGGGGACCTGACACCTGGGATGTCCGCTTCGGACACGTTGGATGCAGCCGATCTGTCGCGGGAACGTCGCGCAGTAGTGCGGGGCGTCGGAGGGATCTGACCCCGGACCTGACCCCTGACCTGTCCCTACGTGACGGTGTACTCGGGGCCTGAGCCGCCCTCCGGCGGCGTCAGACGGCCGCCCTTGGCCGTGATCGCGCCGCACTGGACGCAGTTCGAGGGCGTGAGCTCGACCGTCACCATGCCGTCACCCACGTCGCGGCCCACCTCGTACACGTGCGCGGGGCACATC
>DASUCI010000057.1:0-4056 GCA_035762825.1 Gaiellaceae bacterium
GCGTCGACGAGCTCGGCAGGGGGCTCGACCGGCACGAGGTCGGGCTCGGGGAAGTACCGATAGTCGTCCGCTTCCTCCTTCGAGCGCCTCGCGGTGAGCGTCCCCGTCGCCGCGTCGAAGTCGTAGGTCTGCTGCTCGACCTCGCCTCCGGACTCCCAGACGCCGACCTGGCGCTCGACCTCGGCCTCGATCCCGCGCGCGATGAAGTTGAACGAGTTCATGTTCTTGATCTCCGTACGCGTGCGCAGCTCGTCGGAGCCCGCCGGTCGCACCGAGACGTTGGCATCGGCGCGGAGCTGACCCTTCTCCATCTCGGCGTCGGAGATCCCGAGCTCGACGACCGTCTGCCGGAGGAGCTGTAGGAACCGGCGCGCCTCGTCCGCCGAGTGGATGTCCGGCGCCGTCACGATCTCGACGAGCGGCGTGCCGCCGCGATTGAAGTCGACGAGCGAATAGTCCGCCCCGCCGATGCGGCCCGAGCGCCCGCCGACGTGCACCGTCTTCGCCGCGTCCTCCTCGAGGTGTGCGCGCACGATCCCGATCACACGGTCACGGTCCGCAGTCGGTAGTATCACCTTGCCGTTAATGCAAGATGGCAGATCGTACTGTGATATCTGATATCCCTTGGGCAGATCGGGATAGGGGTAGTGCTTCCGTGCGAAGACCGCCTGGCTCGCGATCTCGCAATCGAGCGCGAGCCCGAGCTTGATCGTCCACTCGATCGCGCGGCGGTTCATCACGGGCAGCGCACCCGGGAAGCCGAGACAGACGGGGCACGTCTGCATGTTCTCGCCCGCACCGAACCCGACGGGACAGCGACAGAACATCTTCGTCCGGGTCTTCAGGTGCACGTGGATCTCGAGCCCGATGACAGGTTCCCACGTCATCGCAAGCGCTCCGGGACCGTGTCGAACGCGAGCGCCTGCTCGAGGGCATGCCCGAGACGGAAGAGCCCGTTTTCTCCGAACTGCGGGCCGATCAGCTGTACGCCCACGGGCAGCCCTTCCGAGAGACCGCACGGAATCGACAGGCCGGGAAGGCCCGCGAGGCACGACGGAATGGTGAGCAGGTCGCAGGCGTACATCGCGAGGGGATCCGCGGCCTTGTCGCCGATCGGAAACGCGACCGTCGGCGACGTTGGCGTGACGATGGCGTCGAAGCCCTCGAGGGCGTCGCGGTGCTCGCGAACGAGGAGCGTCCGCACTTTTTGCGCCTGGCCGTAGAAGGCGTCGTAGTAGCCGGCCGAGAGGGCGTACGTCCCCAACATGATCCGGCGCTTCGGCTCGGCACCGAACCCTTCGTCGCGCGTCTTCTCGACCATCTCGTCGTACGAGCCGGCGCCACTGCGCAGCCCGTAGCGGACGCCGTCGTAGCGCGCGAGGTTCGAGGACGCCTCCGCCGGCGCGACGAGGTAGTAGCAGGGCATGCCGTAGCGATAGGACAGCGGCAGGTCGCACTCCCCGATCTCCGCGCCGAGCTCGCGTGCTGTCTCGAGGGCGCTCTCGAATGCAGCCCGCACCCCCGGCTCGATCGCGTCCAGATCGGCGACCTGCTTGGGCACCGCGAGCCGGACGCCGGCGAGCGAGTCTCCCTCCGGCAACGCAACTGCCTCCGGGAGCTCGGCCGTCGTGGAGTCGAGCGGGTCGCGCCCCGAGATGATCGAGTAGAGAAGCGCGACGTCGCGCACCGTCTTCGCCACCGGCCCGATCTGGTCGAGGCTCGACGCGAACGCGACGACGCCGTACCGCGAGACGCTGCCGTAGGTCGGCCGCAGCCCCACGTTCCCGCACAGAGCGGAGGGCTGCTTGATCGAGCCGCCCGTATCCGAGCCGAGGCCCCAGGGCGCGAGACCAGCCGACACGGCAGCCGCCGTGCCCCCGCCCGATCCGCCGGGCACCCGTGCGGGATCCCACGGGTTGCGCGACGGCCCCCAGGCCGAGTTCTCGGTCGACGAGCCCATCGCGAACTCGTCCGTGTTCGTCTTGCCGAGAACCGACAGCCCTGCGGCCTTCACGCGTGCCGCGACGGTCGCGTCGAATACCGGCGTGTACCCGCTCAGGATCTTCGACCCTGCCGTCGTCTCGATCCCTTTCGTGGAGATCACGTCCTTGAGCGCGATCGGGATCCCCTCCCCGCTCGGCTCCTCGCATGTGCGCAGGTAGCAGTGGAGCTCGCCGTCCCGCTCCCCGATGGCTTCCACATACGCGCCGTGCAGCTCGGCCGCAGAGACTTCGCGGCGCTCGAGCAAGCCACGCGCACCCTCCGCAGTCAGTCGGAGCGTGTCGATCATGTCCCCACCGGCGGCACCCGGAAGTGGTCCCCGTCGCGGTCGGGCGCGTTGGCGAACACGTCGTCGAGGGAAAGCGAGGCGCGCGGCTCGTCCTCGTCCCACACATTGACGAGATCGAGCGGATGCGACGTCGGCGGCACGTCCGCCAGATCGAGCTCGGCGACGACCGAGACCGCGTCGAGGATCGCGCCGAGCTCATCGGTGAGCCGCTCGACCTCCTCGTCGGTAAGCGCAAGCCGCGCAAGCCGCGCGACGTGAAGAACCTCGTCTCTGGAAATCGCCATCTCGGAATGGATCCTCTCAACGCAACGGGCCCCCTGTCGGGAGCCCGCCGCTTACGTCATGTGACTTCGGTCAGCTCGCTGCTGCCGACACGTTCGCGGCCTGGGCACCCTTGGGACCCTGGACGACCTCGAACTCCACACGCTGGCCTTCGGTGAGGGTCTTGAAGCCGTCCATCGTGATCGCGGAGAAGTGGACGAAGACGTCGTCCCCACCCTCGCGCTCGATGAAGCCGTAGCCCTTCTCGTTCGAAAACCACTTGACGGTGCCCTGCTCCACGTACGTCCTCCTACAACTGTGACGGCGGCATACGACCGACGTCGATGGTCACAACGCGGGGAACGCTAGCGCCTACGTGCCGCCGACCGCAACCTGGGAGCGGCGATGTTGCGCCGCTGTCAACGTGTTGCGCAAGAGCATCGCAATCGTCATCGGACCGACTCCCCCGGGAACCGGGGTCATGAGCCCCGCCACCTCGAACACGGCCGGATCCACGTCGCCGACGAGCTTCCCCTCTTCGGTGCGGTTGACGCCCACGTCGACGACGGTCGCGCCGGGCTTCACCATGTCGGGGGTCACGAGCCCGCGCCTGCCCACGGCCGCGACGAGGACGTCCGCGCGCCGTGTGTGGCCCGCGAGGTCCTCGGTCCGCGAATGACAGATCGTGACCGTCATGTGCTCGGCGAGGAGCAGCATCGCCATCGGCTTGCCGACGATCTCGCTCCGCCCGATCACGACGGCCTCCTTGCCCTTCAGCTGGACGCCGTGCTCGGCGAGCATCACCATCACGCCCGACGGCGTCGCCGGCACGAGGAACGGCTCGCCGAGGTAGAGGAGCCCCGCGTTCTGCACGTGGAATCCGTCGACGTCCTTGGCGGGATCGACCGAGCGCAGCACCCGCGGCTCGTCCATGTGCTCGGGCAGCGGAAGCTGCACGAGGATCCCGTCGACGGAGTCGTCGGCGTTCAGATCTGCGATGAGCTCGAGGATCTCGCTCTCGGGCGTGTCGGACGGGAAGCGGTGGTCGCGCGAGTCGATCCCGGCCTCGTGCGAAGCCTTGTGCTTCGACCCCACGTACACATGCGAGGCCGGATCGTCGCCGACGAGGATCGTCGCGAGGCAGACGGGCTGCCCGAACGCGCGGACGTCCTCGGCGACCTCCGCCCGCACCTTCAGAGCGAGCTCTTTGCCGTCGATCCGCACCGCCGTCATCGACCCCGTAGCGTAGTGACGGGGTCGATGAGGCGTGCCGCTACCGCGCGAGACCGCTGCGGAGAAGCTTCAGGCCGCTCAGTTTCGAAACCTTCGCGAGCTGGGCCTTCGAGATCTGCGGCTTGTTCTGGAGCGAGACCTGCGTCTTCGCGGCGAGGCTCGACACCTGCGCGGTCGCAGCCGCGCTCACCTGAGCCGTGGCCTGCGCGCTCACCTGCGCCGTGGCAGCCGGCTTCGCCTGCTGCGTCGCCTGCGGAACTGCGGCCTGCGAG
>DASUCI010000058.1:0-16198 GCA_035762825.1 Gaiellaceae bacterium
ATCGCGTTCAGCCCGGCGCCGCCGACGCCGACGACGCGGATCGCGGCGATGTACGCAGAGCCCTTCGGCGGCGGCACGCGATGCAGTCGCGGCGCCGGCTCGAGCATCGTCTGGAAGTAGCGGGCGGCGGCGCGAGAGGCAGCGGCTTCGGTCGGGATCTCCTCGTCCGCGATCTCGTCCGGGGCGACGGCGGGCGCCGCCTCGGCGACGGCCGGCTCGGCGACCGGTTCCTTCGCGAAGTCGGGGACGTGCTCCACGGTCTCGTCGAGCGCGGCCTGCGCGCGCGCGTCCTCCTCGGAGGCGGGCGCAGCCGGCTCGGCCTCGCCCTGCGAGCGTTGCGCGGCCTCGGTCTTGCGGAAGAGCTCCGCGAGCGGGCCCTCACGCATCGTCGCGCGCTTGCGCGCCATCGAGCACCTCCTTCGCGAGATCGCGGTACGCCTGGGCGGCCGGCCCCGACGGCTCGTACTTGAGGACGGAGCTGCCCTTCACGGGCGCCTCCGCGTAGCGCACGGTCTTGCGGATGCGAGTGTCGTAGACCAGGTCGCCGAAGTGCTCCTCGAGAATCTCGATCGCCTCGCGCGCATGCAGGGTCCGCCCGTCGTACATCGTCGGAACGATGCCTTGCACGTGCACCCTCGGGTTGAGGTTCTCGCGCACCATCGCCAGCGTGTTCTCGAGCTGGACGAGCCCGCGCAGCGAGAGGTACTCGCACTGGACGGGCACGATGACCGCGTCGGCCGCGACGAACGCGTTGATCGTCAGCAGGCCGAGCGACGGCGGCGTGTCGATGAGGATGTAGTCGTAGCGGTCCCGCACCTCGACGAGCGCCTTCTCGAGCGCACGCTCGCGCCCGATGAGCGCAGACAGCGCGAGCTCCGCGCCCGCGAGGTCGATCGACGCGACGGCGACGTCGACCTCGACGGTCTTGATCACGTCGGAGATCGGGACCCGGTGGACGAGCACGTCGAACATCGAGCGGTCGATGGCGTCTGGGTTCATCCCCTGGCTCATCGTGAGGTTCCCCTGCGGATCGAGGTCGATCACGAGGACGCGGTGCCCCAGCTCGCGCATCGCGACGCCGAGGTTCAGGGTCGTGGTCGTCTTGGCGACGCCGCCCTTCTGGTTCGCGAGGACGATGACCTGCGCCATCAGCGCGCCCTCGGCCTCCGGCGCGGGAGCGGGCTCGGGGACCGCCTGCAGCCGCGGAGGATCCTCGACCGGCGCAACCGGCTCGTCCTCGACTGGCTGATCGGAGAGGGGCTCGGGCCGCGGTTGGAGACGCGGGAGCAGACGCGAGAGTGCCATGACTGCGTCACCTTCCCGCCTCCCGCGGAGATTCCTTCAAGGGCTGTCAATCCTCACCGTCGAGATAGTCGAGCTGCTCGCCGACCCGGGTGATCAGCCCGAGGCCTCTGATGTAGAGCTTTCGCGAACGCGGGTAGAAGCACATGTCGTTCGGGTCGCGCGTGCCATACGTGAGGAGGCTCATCCCGTCGTCGCCCCCGCGGAACGCGTGCGCGACTCCCGTACCCGGCGGTCGGCAGACGACCGAGCCGGTGTGGACGGGATGCTCCGCCACACCGTCCTCCTCCCAGAGGAGGAGCTGCCCTGCGCCGTCCAGCACGACGAAGATCTCCTCCTCGGCCGAGTGGCAGTGCGGCGGCGCATTGAGCTTGCCCGGAAGCACCTCGATGTGCCGAAGTCCGGTCCGGACCGAGCCCGCCTCGCGGCTCATGTACCTGGCCCGACGACCCAGGGTGGTGCTCTCGTGCTCACCGGGCTCGACGTCGTCGACGTTGACGATGTTCGCGGGACGCGGTGAGAGCTCCGCGATCTCGGGTGGTCCAGCGGCCGCCTCGCGCGTCCAGGGATGATCGTCCTCGGCGCCGACCGGCGCCCACGTCTCTCCGAGCCAGGCAACTCCGGCGCGAGGAAGCCACGTGATGCCGGGGGCGTACGTGCGCTGGCCGAACGCGATGACGTCCAGGCCGCCCGTCCCCGCGTGGAGCGTGTGCGCGTTGTCGAGCGCGAGGTGCACGAGGCAGTCGCCCGCCCGCACCCCGTAGCCGAGGGTCTCCTCGCCCTCCCACTGCACTGACGTGCCCGAGCCCGCCAGCACCCAGACGATCTCCTCCTCGGAGCCCTCGAGGTGGAGCGGCGTCGACCACATCTCCGGATCGATCTGAATCCGCTTGGCGCCGAGCGCCCTCGAAGAGCGTCCCGTCAGGCTCGACCAGGTCCCCGCGATGTGGCCTCGCTCGCCACGCCAGGTCCGCACCTCGTCCCAGTGCGAGATCACATGGCGATCATGTCACGCGTGAGCGCCTCGCGGAGGTCCGCGACAGCCCTCGTTCCGGCTTCACCTCCCTCCCGTCGAGACCAGGCCTCGGCCTCGGCGAGGAGCGCACGCAGCTCCTCCACGAGCACGGCCGGCGACGCCCCCGAACCGTCGAGGGCCTCGATCCTCGCCAGTCGCTCGAGAACCGCTTCGGACTCGTCCACGCCTCGACCGTAGCCCCGTCCCGCTCGCGGCCGGGTAACAGGTCCGAGCCGGATCAGTGACGACGCGTCAGACGGCGATCGCGTGCGGCTCGCGCTGCCGGCCGAGCCCCAGGAGCTCGCCGTCGAGCTCGTGGGCGAGGCGATCTCGATCTCGCGAGCGCAGGACGGCAACGACCGCGCGACGAGCGGCATCGATAGTCGCACCGCTCGCCGGGTCGCCGGCGGCGAGCGCGGTCAGCTCGCCGTAGAGCTCTTCGCGGGACCTCGGTTCCTCCGCCAGCAGGATGCAGCAGCGCATCGGCCATGTCTCGCCGAGCAGCGAGCCGAGAGCGGCACGGAGCTGCTCCGAGCGGAACGGCTCCGACTGGAACAGGGACAGCTCCCAGCGGTCGAGGGCGTCCGCGAGCCCGGGGTCTCCGTCGGCGTCGCCGAGCGCGGCCAGGACGTCGACCGCGATCGGGGACCGGAACGCGTCGAGCCGGGACGGCTCGCCCGGAGGCTGCGTCGCGGCGATCGGCAGCACCGGCTGGATCCCGAAGGGACGGCCGTCGAGGGTCTCGAACATCACGGGCCCGGCCGCGAGAGCGGCCATCGTGGCGAGACGGAGGGCGCTGACCGCGTCGGCGAGCTCGGCCGCGGCGTCGGGCGGCGCCGCACCGGCGTCGAGCTCGCTGCGGAGCTCGAGCACGAACGAGCGGTCGAGCTCGCGCCCGAAGTCCCGCGGCAACAACCCCCGCGACTCGGGCCAGTGGGTTGCGAGCTCGCCTGCGACGAACGGCCGCACGGTCAGGCCAGGTGCGAGGTCGACCTGCTTCGTCATGGAGATTCCCGTGAGCGGAGCAATGGCCACGTACTTGCGGCGCTCGCCGAAGAGCGAGTGCTCGAGCTCCGCGTACGCCGTCTCGAAGGCGTCGTCGTCCCAGTCGAAGCCGCCGCACGCCTCCGCGGTCGAGATCAACAGCCCGAGCAGGACCGTCCGGAAGAGCGCCTCCTCCTCGCTCGCATGCGTGCCTGCGTGTGCACGCGCGAAGATCGCGGCGGCCGGCTCCCGACCGAGCTCCTCGACCGCCAGCCGCACATCGTCTCGGGCGCGGAGCAGCGGCTCGCGGTCCTCGATGAACGCTCGCACGAGCGGCCGCAGCTCGTACAGCGACGGCCCACGCCGCTCGACGTGCTCCTCGAAGGCGAACGGCAGCTGGGCGCCCTCCTCGAGCTCGCGTCCGAGCACGACGAACGAGCCGAGCACGAAGCCGCGGAGGAGCGGATGGAGATGGGGCGCGCGCACGGCCACGTCTCCGGGTACGCGGCCCGGGCCCCCTCTCCTCTCTGCCTCCGCGGCAGGATGTCGGTGTGGACGACAGCCCGTATGCGCGCGACGGAAGCCCGATCGCGCTCTACGCCACGCTCCCCGCGATGGGCGAGCCCGAGCTCGTCCACGGCGCAGTCCCCGCGAGATCCGAGATCCTCGAGCTCGGCGCAGGTGCGGGACGTATCACGCGCGGGCTCGTTGCGCTCGGACATCCCGTGGTGGCGGTCGACGCGTCCCAGGCGATGCTCGATCGGATCGAGGCTGCCGAAACCGTCCTCGCGGACTTCGAGAAGCTGTTCCTCGGACGGCGCTTCCCGGTGGTCCTGCTCGCGAGCAACTTCGTGAACGATCCGGATCGGTCGCGCGTGCGGGCGTATCTCGACTCGTGCGCACGGCACGTCCTTCCGAAAGGGCAAGTGCTCATTCAGGGGTATCCGCGCGACTGGCGACCGAGCACCGAGTGGCGCGAGCTCGGTGGGGCTCGGCTCCGCCTTCGCTCGTTCGAGCTCGACGGGGCGCTGCTCCGCGGGGAGATGGAGTACGTCGTGGCCGACGAGACCCTCTTCCACGCGTTCGAGGCGCTCCTCGCCAGCGAGGCGCAGGTCGATACCGACCTGGAGGCAGCCGGGCTTCGTCGCCACCGCTACCTCGACGACGCCGGCTCCTGGATCGAAGCCGTGCCGCTCGCCGGAGTTCTTAGGGCCTGAGGACCGCGCGCCGGGGGCCGGCGAGGAAGCCGGCATCGACGAGGAGCTGCATCGCCTCCGTCTCGGCGACCGCTTCCCCGTCGAACCGCTCGACCGCAAGCCGCTTTGCGCCGCCCGCCCGCACGTGCGCGACGAGTGCTGCGAGGGCGGGCCTGAGCCACTCCGGGTCCGGGTCGCGCAGCGGCACGAGCGAACGGCCGCCGCGCTCGACGAAGAGCGCCGCCTCGCCGTCGAGCAGCACGACCCACGCGCCGGCGACCCGTGCCGCCCGTGCACCCGAGCGCCGGGGCCACGGCAGTGCCGCGCCGTACGGCTGTGCCGGATCGGCAGCGGCGAGGACGAGCGTCTCCGGCGCTTCGCTTTGCGGGGAGGAACGGAGCTCCCGCAACCGCTCGACCGCCCCCGGAAGCGCGAACTGCGCGCCGCCGAGACCTTCGACGAAGTAGCCGCGCCGGCAGACCCCGAGTGTCTCGAGCGCCTTCAGCTCCGCGTACACGGCGCCGTACCCGCCACGGATGCCCTCGCCGCGCACGCCGTCCCTCGTCACGATGCCGTGCCGCTCGAGCAGGAGCTCGGCGAGTGCCCGGCGGTCGGTCGTCGCCGCGAAGAGCCCCGATGCGAGCGACCACCGTCCCTGCGTCGGCGACGCGACCGTGCGGCGCGTACGGGCGAAGCGTCGGCCGGCGCGGTCCGGACGTGGCAGCTCGTAGCGCCGGGAGGCGCGCAGCGGCGCCCACGAGTCGTTGGTGACCTCGCCGGCCCAGACGAGCTCCCACAGGCCCGCGAGAACGTCCTCGGGCGGCAGCTCCGTCGCGGCGACGAGGTCGGCCCAGAAGAGCGCCCGCTCGGCGAGGGCGGCGCGAATCGCAACGGCGACCTCGTCCTCCGGAGCAGGGTCTCCCGGAGGTGGCCCGAGGAGCGGGGCGTCGTCGCGGAAGTAGACGGCCACACGGTCGAGCCCCGCGCCGACCCAGACGACCTCGCCCGAGGCGCAGAGCACGTCGAGCTCCGCCGGCCGGAACGAGGGGACGCGCCTCGGCAGGACGTCGCTCTCCCACAGCGTCGCGGGCAGCGCGAGCCCCTGCAGCGGGACCAGCGCCTCGCGCAGCCCCTGCCGCCGCCCGATCCCGTGCCAGGCGGGCAGGAAGCGGCCGAAAGCGGCCCGCTCGGCCGGCTCGACCTCGCGCCGCAGCACGGCGAGCGTCGCGCGGCGGATGCGCCGCAGGACCTCGGGATCGCACCACTCGCGCTCGGAGCCTCCCGGCCGCAGCTCCCCGCGAACGAGCTGGTCGGCGAGCTCGAGGACGCCGAGCTCCGCCTCCACCGCGGTCACGTCGAGCAGGAAGCGATCGGCGATCTCCCCCGTCGTGAAGGGGCCGTGCGTCCGTGCGTAGCGCCGAAGGACGGCTCGGAGCGACTCCTCGACTGGTTCGAGGAAGACGTTCGGCACGCCGCCCGGGGGCACGACGCCGAAGGCGTCACGGACGAGACCTGCATCCTCGACGGCCGCGAGCAGCTCGACGTCGCCGAGCTTCACCCGGATCGCGCGTCGCTCCCGCAGCAGCGTCTCCGCGTAGCCGCGGTCGTACTCGCCGTCGACGAGCGGGCCCGACCGCCGCAGGAGGTCGTGCAGCTCGTCGACGTTCCGCGGCGACGGGCGCAGCGATGCATCGACCTGCTCGATGGCGCCGAGGTCGAGCAGCTCGCGCAGTTCCTCGATGCCCATGAGCTCGCGCAGGAGGTCGCGATCGAGCGAGAGCGCCTGCGCGCGGCGCTCCTCGGGCGGCGTGTCGTCCTCGTACATGTAGGTCGCCACGTAGTCGAAGAGGAGCGACGACGCGAACGGCGACGCCGATGCCGTCTCCACCTCCGCCACCGCGAGCTCGCGCGTCTGGATCCCCCGCAGGATCCCGCGGAGCGCGGGGAGGTCGAAGACGTCCTGGAGGCACTCGCGGAACGTCTCGAGCACGATCGGGAACTGCGGGTACCGCCGGGCGACCTGCAGGAGGCTCTGCGCCTTGAGGCGCTGCTGCCAGAGCGGGGTTCGCTGACCCGGACGTCGTCGGGGGATCAGCAACGCCCGCGCAGCGTTCTCCCGGAACCGCGAGCCGTACAGCGCCGACTGCGCAAGCTCGCCGAGGAGCAGTTCCTCGATCTCGTCGGGCTCGAGCAGGAGGTCCGCCACCGGCGGCGGCGTGTCGGAATCGGGGAAGTGCAGCGCGATGCCGTCGTCGGACCACAGCGACTGCACGTCGAGCTCGAGGGCGTCACGCAGGCGGGCACGGAGCGCCATCGACCACGGCGCATGCACGCGTCCGCCGAACGGAGACAGGATGCAGACGCGCCAGTCGCCGATCTCGTCGCGAAAGCGCTCGACGACGATCGTCCGGTCGGAGGGGAGGACGCCCGTCGACGACTCCTGCTCGCGCAGGAACGTCACGAGATTGCGAGCGGCCAGCGGGTCGAGCCCGTACGCGCCCTCGACACGTGCGATCGCGGCGTCGTCGGCGAGCGCGGCGAGCTCGCGGGAGGTTTGCCCGATCTTCTCCCCCAGCTCCGCCGGGCGGCCGACCCCTTCGCCCTTCCAGAACGGCGCGATTCCGGGGACGCCCGGCGCCGGCGAGACGAGCACCTGATCGCGTGTGATGTCCTCGATCCGCCAGGTCGACGCGCCGAGGACGAAGGTCTGGCCCTCGCGGGCCTCGTAGACCATCTCCTCGTCGAGCTCGCCGACGCGCCCGCCGCCGTCGACGAGGAAGACCCCGAAGAGGCCGCGGTCGGGAATCGTCCCCGCGTTCGTGACCGCGAGCCTGCGCGCTCCCGTACGGCCGCGAACCGTGCCGGCGGTGCGATCCCAGACGATGCGCGGCCGCAGCTCGGCGAACTCGTCGGAGGGGTAGCGACCGGCAAGCATGTCGAGGACGTTCTCGAGCTGCGCACGTGAGAGCTCGGCAAACGGGTACGCGCGTCGGGCGAGATCGTGGAGCTCGTCGACCGAGACCTCCTCGTCGGCGCAGATCGCGACGATCTGCTGCGCGAGGACGTCGAGCGGGTTGCGCGGGATGCGCGTCTCCTCGATCTCCCCGGCGCGCATCGCGCGTGCGACCACGGCGGACTCGAGGAGGTCGGCGCGGAACTTGGGGAAGATGCGGCCCTTCGAGACCGAGTGCAGCTCGTGCCCGGCGCGCCCGACCCGCTGCAGGCCACGCGCCACCGACTTCGGGCTCTCGACCTGGATCACGAGGTCGACGGCGCCCATGTCGATGCCGAGCTCGAGCGACGAGGTCGCGACCAGGCAGGGGATCTCGCCGGCCTTGAGCAGCTCTTCGACCACGATCCGCTGCTCCCGCGCGAGCGAGCCGTGGTGCGCTCGCGCCAGCTCCTCCTCAGCGAGCTCGTTGATGCGGAGCGCGAGCCGCTCCGCCAGCCGCCGGTTGTTGACGAAGACGATCGTCGACCGGTGCTGCCGGACGAGCTCGAGGATCGCCGGGTAGATCGAAGGCCAGATCGACCGGCTCGAACGTTCGACGCCGACGCCCAGCTCGACACCGTCGGCGAGAGGAGGCACCGAGAGCTCCGACGTCGAGCCGAGCTCGCGCATGTCCTCGACGGGAACGACGACCTGGAGGTCGAGCTCCTTCTGGATCCCGGCGTCGACCAGTCCTATCTGGCGTTGGGAGCCGGCGACGAAGCGCCCGATCTCCTCCATCGGCCGCTGCGTCGCGGAGAGCCCGACGCGTTGGAACGGCGCGTCGACCAGGTGCTCGAGCCGCTCGAGCGACAGCGTGAGGTGGGCTCCGCGCTTCGTCCCCGCAACGGCGTGCACCTCGTCGAGGATCACCGTCTCGACGCCGCGGAGCGTCTCCCGCGCCTGCGAGGTGAGGAGCAGGAAGAGGGACTCCGGTGTGGTGATGAGGATGTCGGGCGGCGTGCGCAGCATCCGACGCCGCTCCTCGGCCGGCGTGTCGCCCGTGCGCACGCCGACACGCAGCTTCGATTCGAGCCCCGCCAGTGGGCTGCGGAGGTTCCGCTCGATGTCGTAGTTCAGGGCCTTCAACGGCGACACGTAGAGGAGCCGGAGGCCCTCCCCCGGAGACTCGTTCAGCCGGTCGAGGCCGAGAAGGAATGCGGCGAGCGTCTTGCCCGAGCCGGTCGGCGCCTGGATGAGCACGTGCCCGCCCGCGGCGATCGCCGGCCAGCCGAGCTCCTGCGCCGGCGTCGGCCCCTCGAAGGCGCGCTCGAACCACGCCCTCGTCTTCGGCGAGAGAACGTCCAGCGCGGCCATTCGCCCAGGGTATCCATCCGCGTCTACCATCCGGAACGTGCCGGAGGCCCTCTACTTCACCGAGTCGGACGAGGCGAACCGGCTCATCGCGCAGGAGCCGCTCGCGCTCCTCATCGGCTTCGCCATCGACCAGCAGGTCACGGTCCAGCAGGCGTTCACCGGCCCGCTCAAGCTGCGCCAGCGGGTCGGCACCCTCGACGCCCAGGCACTCGCCGACATGGACCCCGCGACGCTCGAGACTGCCTTCCGCACGCCCCCTGCGATCCACCGCTTCCCGCGTGCGATGGCGCAGCGGGTGCAAGAGCTCTGCCACGTCGTCGCGGACGAGTACGGCGGCCGAGCCGAGCGGATCTGGACGGAGGCGGCGGACGCCGCCGACCTCCGGAAGCGCATCGGCGCGCTGCCCGGCTTCGGGAAGATGAAGATCACCGGCTTCGGCTCCGTTCTCGCCCTCCACTTCGGCGTCGAGGCGGCGCAGGAGCTCGTGCCCGAGCACCCGTGCCTCGGCAAGATCAACTCAGCCGAGGATCTCGCCGAGTACCAGGCGGCGAAGCGGGCGCACAAGGCCGCGCTGCGCGCCGCTGCGGCCACTGGATGACGCAGCAGAAGCGCTTGCAACAGACTGTTGCAAGCGGGATCGGAATCGAGACGCTCACCGAAGGCGGCCAGCGTCCCGCGGACGTCGCGCGCGGCATCGCGGGGTTCCTCTCGCAGGCACGCACGTCGCTCGACCTCGCCCTCTACGACGTGCGCTTCGAGACGGACGCCGGCGCGCTCGTCCTCGCCGCGCTTCTCTCCTCCGTGCAGCGGGGCGTCGAGGTGCGGCTCCTCTACAACGTCACCCACCCGGGGCCGATCCCCGTTCCGCCACCGCCGGAGACGGCGCCCGAGGCGCTCGAGGCGCTACCCGTCGAGACGCGCGGCATCGCGGGCATCCCCGACCTCATGCACCACAAGTTCGTCGTGCGCGACGGCGAGGCCGTCTGGACCGGCTCGACGAACTGGACGGACGACTCCTGGTCGCGCCAGGAGAACGTCATCGTGACCGTCGAGTCGCGCGAGATCGCGTACGCGTACTCCCTCGCGTTCGGGCAGCTCTGGGACACCGGAATCGTCGAGCGCTCCGGGAAGGTCGACCCGCGCCCCGCCGACATCGGAGGCGCGCGCGTCCGACCATGGTTCACACCCGAGCACGGCGAGGCGCTGTCGCATCGCATCGCGAAGCACCTGGGCAAGGCGCGCGAGCGGATCCGGATCGCCTCGCCCGTGCTCACCTCCGGGCCGATCCTGGCGACGCTCGTCGAGATCGTGAAGGAGCGGCGCTGCGACCTCGCGGGCGTCGTCGACGACACGCAGGTCGACCAGGTGTTCCACCAGTGGCGCACGAACGGCGTGAGCGCCTGGAAGATCCCGCTCCTGCAGAGCATTCTCGTCGGGGCTCCGTGGAGCGGCAAGGCGTCGATCCCGTGGACCCCGGAGTCGGTCCACGACTTCATGCACGCGAAGGTCGTCGTCGCGGACGACACGAGCTTCGTCGGAAGCTTCAACCTCTCGCGCTCGGGCGAGCGGAACGCCGAGAACGTGCTCGAGTTGCGCGACGCCGGCATCGCCGACCGGCTCGCTGCGTTCGTCGACGAGATCCGCACGCGCTACCCGGCGGCGACGGTGCCCACGTGATCGACCCGCTCGAGCGCTGGCGCGAGCTCGGGCTCCCCGACAAGCCCGACTACGCGGGGCTCCTCACCTACGCGGGGATGCCGTACACGCAGGATCCGGCTCAGCTCGAGGGCGTCGACGTCGCCGTCGTGGGCGCGCCGACCGACGACCTCGTCTCGGACCGCCCCGGGACCCGCTTCGGGCCCCGAGCGATTCGCGCCGCGAGCTGCCCGCCGGGGCCGCACCTGGAGGCGAAGGTCGACGCGTTCGAGGAGCTGCGCGTCGTGGACTTCGGAGATGCGGCGGTGATCCCGGCCGATGCCGTCACGACACACGCGCAGATCGAGCGCACGGTGGGGCAGGTCGTGACCGCCCGTGCGCTTCCCGTCGTCCTCGGCGGCGACCACTCGATCACGGAGCCGAACGTGCGCGCGGTCGCCGCGCGGCACGGCCCTGTCGGCCTCGTCCACTTCGACACTCACACGGATACGGGCACCGAGGTCTTCGGGGTCGAGATCTCGCACGGGACACCGATGTACCGGCTCGTCCGCGACGGCCAGGTCGCCGGCGCGCGGTACGTCCAGATCGGCCTGCGTGGCTACTGGCCGGGCGAGGCCGAGCTCTCCTGGCAGCGCGAGCAGGGGATCACGTCCTTCTTCATGCACGACGTGCGCGACCTCGGCATCCGCGACGTCGTCGAGCGGACGGTGGCGCAGGTGGGCGCCGGCCCCGTCTTCCTCACCGTCGACGTCGACGTGCTCGACCCCTCGGTGGCGCCCGGCACGGGGACGCCCGAGCCGGGCGGGGTGACCTCGGTCGACCTGCTCTGGGCGTGCCGCGAGCTCGCGCGGCGGCTCGAGCTCGTCGGCATGGACGTCGTCGAGGTGATCCCCACTGCGGTGGGTTCCGCCGACGTCACCGCACTCGTGGCGGACCGCGTCGTCCGCGAGGCGCTCACGGGCGTCGCGCTCAGGCGGCGCGGCGCACACGAAATGCTTACGGCCCACTAACACGCTGCCCTCAGAACGCGAACGGCTCGGTGTCTGGATTCCATTCGGAACCGCCCTCCGAGGAAGGGACTGCCATGAGAGGTGTCGCACTGATCGCCGTCGGAGCGCTCGTGCTCGTCATCGCCGCGGCGCTCGGCCCGGCCGCGATCGCCGGCGACAGGCCGAAGACCGGTGAAGAGCCAGGCGCGATCTCGCGCGCCGACCTCATCGGCGTGAACTTCGTCGAGAACTGCCGCTTCTCGCATCAGGCGCCGGACGATCCCATCGTCTTCCCGGGGAAGCCGGGCGCGTCGCACCAGCACACGTTCGTCGGGAATCGAACGACGAGCGCGTTCTCCGACTTCGGGTCGCTCCGCTCGGGCGCCACCACCTGTATGCGTCAGGACGACACGGCCGCCTACTGGGTGCCGACGCTCTACCAGGGGTCGACGCCCGTCTTCCCGCGGGCAGCGACGATCTACTACCGCCGCGGAACCGTCGCCGAGGTGAGCCCGTTCCCGAACAACCTGCGCATGATCGCCGGCGACGCCGCCGCGACCAGCCCACAGGGAATGCGCACCACGTTCTGGAGCTGCGGTGTCGTGAGTGGCGCGGGCCGCTCGGAGACGGTGCCGACGTGTCCCGACGCTCGAGGGTCGTTCCTCCGCCTGCACATCCGCTTTCCCGAATGCTGGAACGGTCGGAGCCTCGACAGCGCGGATCACAAGAGCCACATGGCGTACGCAACCCGGGCCGGTTGCCCGTCGACCCACCCCGTCGAGGTGCCACAGATCACGCAGATCTACCGCTATCCGTCGCGTGGCGGCGAGGGTTTCTCGCTCGCCTCGGGCGGTCAGTTCTCGGCGCACGCCGACTTCGTGAACGCGTGGAAGCCGGGCGCGCTGCGCAAGCTCGTGGACGACTGCCTGAACGCGCTCGTCCACTGCGGGCGCAGGTAGCTCTCGAACGCCGGGGGCAGCGCGGAGCTGCCCCCGGCAACGTTTACGGCGCGCTCACAGAGCGCGGCTACGGTGGCTCGCCGTGCGCCGCCCGCTCGCTGTCGTTCTGCCGCTGCTCGCCGCCACCGTCGTCGCTGTCGCGGGCGCGACGAGCGGCGCGACAGCAGCCTCGCCGGCCGCGGACCCGCCGGTGCCGTCGCTCGAGCCGGCAAAGACCGAGGCGCTCTGGCAGCGCCTCACGACGCGTCCCGTGCACGACAGTCGGGCGCAGGCTGCCTGTCGGCCGTTGCGCGCGGTGATCTACGCCGCCTCCGACTGGCTCCGGCTGGCGACCAAACTCGCCGCCAGCCGTTCGCCGTGTGCCGAGTACTACGTCTCCGTTCCTCCGCTCGTCGCCGACAAGACGCAGTTCCGCCGCGACCAGGCCTCGCGCATCCGCGCGCTCGGCCCGAACTTCCATGCGCTCGCGGAGATCCACGTCACGACCTGGAGCCGCTGGGTGACGAGCACCGGCTCGTCGTGGCATACGGCCGGCGTGACGGCGCGCCAGCGGATGGCGGAAGCGGGTTATGACGTCTCGCGCGGCGACAGCTGGGCGCTCAACGAGCTCACCTCGGCCGTGCGGCGCGGCGACGGCAACGCGCGGACGAACGTGCGCGAGTTCCTCCGCGGCCTGTACGAGGGCGACGGCACGAGCCCGACGAAGGGCGCCGCGCTCGTGATCGGCTTCGGCCAGCGGACGGGCGACGTGAGCGTGTACCAGAACACGCTGCAGTCCTGGCTCGCCGACTCGGCGTTCTGGACGGACATGACGACGTACGTCAGCGACTGGTCGCAGGAGGTGTACGGCGACATCCGTGCCCACGCCGTCCCGGCCGTGCCAGGGTCCGTCCGCCGCGAGTACCTCAACGACTACCTCCAGCACAAGCTCGTGCTCGCGGGCGCCGGCCCGCCGGAGATCGAGCCGGCGCGTGCGTTCCTGCGCGAGGCGTACAGCCCGCTCGCGAACGGGGCCTGGCCGCGCGAGACCGCGTGGGGCTGGACGATGGTGCCCTACGAGCAGATGGCGGCCTATCTGTCCGCCCAGGTGAACGCGCTCCGGTTCTTCAGCGCGACGAGCGCGCAGCCGCGCGACCACTGGGGCTTCGCCTGGGCGCCGCGGAACACGACCGGCCTGTCCCAGGCCGACTTCGCGAATCAGACCGGCGTTCTCCTCGACCGGCTCGCCGCAGCGATCCGCGACTCGGGCGAGGTCGTGGAGCCCGAGAACCCTGGGAGCGGCGCGTGCGGTCCGGGCGAGACGCTCTGCGCGCTCGACCTCGCGGAAGCCCGCCACAACGAGGCGTGGCGCTCGTTCCGCGCATGGTCGCTGTCGACGCTCTCGATCGCCGGCGTTCCGTCGACCCTTGCCGCGGGCGTCCCCTCAGCCCCGCTCCAGCTGTCCCTCGCGTCCGCGATCTCGCGACCCGTCTCCGTCACCCTGACCTCGAGCTCGCCGGCCGGAACCTTCTCGACGACCCCGGCAGGGCCGTGGACGAGCACGCTGACGCTGCCGCTCTCGCCCGGATCCGGCATCGTCTTCTACTACCTCGACACGCGCGCCGGGCCTGCGACGCTGACCGCCGCGGCGCCCGGAACGACGCCGGCCACTGCGCAGGTGACCGTGGTCGCAGGCACCGCGGCGCGCATCGCGGTGACGCCTGCGACGCGTGAGGTCCGGGCGCGGGGAGAGACCGCATTCACGGCCACGCTGACGGACTCGTTCGGGAACACCGCCACCGGCGGCGTGACCTGGAGCGTGACGCCTCCGCCGCTCGGGACCTTCGTGCGGCGTGCCGGCAACGCGGTCGCGTTTCGGGCCGGGCGCACGCTCGGAACGGGCACCGTCACGGCGACGGCGAACGGCGGCGCGCTCACCGCCTCCGCATCCGTCACGGTGCGTCCCGCGACGCTCCGGATCGGCGCGGTGACGTTCCGCGGAACGTCCCGCGGGATCCAGGTGACCGTCGGCGCCGTCGACGGGGCACGAAGACCTGTCTCACGCGCGGCGCTCACGATCGTCACTCACGTCGGAGGACAGCGTCTCGGCCGCGCGCGCGTCCTGACGGGTGCGGCGGGGAAGGGCCGCGTGCTCGTTCGCGCACGCACCGGCTGCTACACGATCTCGGTGACGCGAGCGGTCGCCGCCGGGTTCACCTGGAACGGCCGCACGCCGCGCAACCGCTTCTGCCGGCGTTAGGCGGTCGCGCTCCGTCGGCGCTCGTAGGATCGCGGCCGTGAGACGGCTGCTCACGCCGGCCGCACTCCTCGTCGTCAGCGCCGCGCTCGCGGTCACGGCCTTCCACGCCTGGGTCACTCCCGACAACCCGCCGGGCTTCCACCGCGACGAGGCTGCGCTCGCGCTCAACGCGTACACGCTCTCGACCGGCCTCCGGGACGAGGACGGAGCGCGGTTTCCGCTCTTCTTCCGCTCGTTCGACGACTACAAGAGCCCGGTCTACCCGTACACGCTGGCCGCAGTCTTCAGGGTCGCGGGGCCGAGTCAGACGGCCGCGCGCGGTCTGTCGGCCGCTCTCGTGCTCGCGGCGATCCTCCTGCTCGGCCTACTCGCATGGAGGCTCTCGGGCGATGTACTCGTTGCGGCGCTCGTCCTGCTCGCGGCGGGATTCACGCCCTGGCTCTTCGAGCTCGGCAGGATGGCGATCGAGGCGAGCACGCAGCCACTCCTCCTCGTTCTCCTGCTCCTGACGCTCGAGCGCGCGGTGCGACTCGACCGCTACTCGATCGGGCATGGCGTCGCGGCCGGCATCCTGCTCGGCCTCTTCACGTACTCGTACACGGGCAGCCGCCTTCTCGGCCCGCTGCTCACGGCGGCGCTCGTCGTGTTCGCCGGACGTGAGCGGCGCCGGCTCGTGCTCGCGGCGTGGGCCACGTTCGCCGTCGCGCTGATTCCCGCCGGCCTGTATGCGATTCGCCATCCGGGGAACCTCACCGCGCGCTACGACGCGACCACGATCGCGCACGATGGGCTCTCCGGCCCCCGCCTCGTACTGCAGGCGATCGCCAACTGGGCGAAGGATCTCGATCCGCTCCACTGGGCGACGGCGGGCGACCCGGCTCCGTACATCCACAACGGCGGCTACGGGGCCTTCCACACGGGCGTCCTCGCGCTCGCGGTCGCAGGAGTCGTGCTCGTGCTGCGACACGAACGCGCGAACCCGTTCTGGCGCTACGTGCTGCTCGCGACGCTCGTCGTCCCGATCCCGGCGGCGTTGACAGTCGACCGCTACAACGCGATTCGGCTGGCGGTGCTCCCGGTCTTGTTCCTCGTGCTCGCCGTACCCGGATTGCAGGCGCTGCTCGGCGCCGTCCGCCGCTCGCGGGCTGCGCGGGTGGCGGCCGGCGCGCTCGTCGTAGCGATCGGCTTCCAGTTCGTCCAGTTCGTCGGCGAATACCGAACGCGCGGACCGGGGCGCGTGGTCCTGTTCGAGGCGGGCGTGCGGCCGCTCCTCGAGCCGCACCTGCGCGCCGGTGAGACGATTCACGTCGACTTCGACGACCGCGGCGCGCAGGCGCAGGCGCGCTGGCATGCTGCCGCGCTCGGCATGCCGGACGAGCGCGTGGCCGTCCTCCCCGACGGCGGCATTCCACCCCCGGGCTCGCTCGTCCTTCTCCAGTTCCAGGACTGCGACTTCACGTGCGAGGAGATCGAGCACTGGGAGCTGTACCGCCTTGCTCGCGCGGCGGGCTGACCCTCAGGCGACGCCGGCGAGCAGGAACGCGCGCGACTC
>DASUCI010000059.1:0-2287 GCA_035762825.1 Gaiellaceae bacterium
CAAGCCGAACGAGATCCTCGCGATCACGTTCACGAACAAGGCGGCGGGGGAGATGCGCGAGCGCCTCGAGCGGATGCTCGGGCAGACCGCGCGGGCGATCTGGATCCTCACCTTCCACGCCGCCTGCGGGCGCATGCTGCGTCGCGAGGCGGAGCGGCTCGGCTACCGCTCGACGTTCACGATCTACGACGACCAGGACCAGGTGCGGCTCGTCAAGGCGTGCCTCGAGGAGCTCGGGAAGGACCCGAAGCGCTTCTCGCCGCGCGGCATCCACTCGCAGATCTCACGGGCGAAGAACGAGCTCGTCACGCCGGAGGAGTACGCCTCGCGCGTCGCATCCTTCTGGGACCAGACCGTCGCGGAGGCGTACGAGCTGTACCAGCGCCGCCTCCACGCCTCGAATGCCGTCGACTTCGACGACATCCTCATGCTCACCGTGCAGGTCTTCGAGCGCTTCCCCGAGGCGCTCGAGCGCTGGCGAAAGGCCTTCCGCTACGTCCTCGTCGACGAGTACCAGGACACGAACCACGCGCAGTACCGGCTCCTGCAGCTCCTGGGCGGCGAGCACGGGAACGTGTGCGCCGTGGGGGACCAGGACCAGTCGATTTACAGCTTTAGGTCCGCCGACATCCGCAACATCATCGAGTTCGAGAAGGACTTTCCGGGGACCCAGGTCGTCACGCTCGAGCAGAACTATCGCTCGACCAACACGATCCTCCGCGCCGCGAACGCGCTCATCGAGCAGAACACCGAGCGCAAGCCGAAGCGACTCTTCTCCGAGCTCGGTGAGGGCGACCCGGTGCGCGTGGTCGAGGTCGAGGACGAGCATGCGGAGGCGCGGTTCGTTGCCGCCGAGATCGCGTCGCTCATCGCGAACGGCTACTCGGCCGACGAGATCGCGGTCTTCTACCGGATGAACGCACAGTCGCGGGTGCTCGAGGACGTGCTCGTGCGGCAGGACGTCCCCTACCAGGTGATCGGCGGGCCGCGCTTCTACGAGCGTGCAGAGATCCGCGACGCGACGGCGTATCTCAGCGTGCTCGTGAACCCACAGGACGCCACCTCGCTGCTGCGTATCGCGAACCGCCCGCGGCGTGGGATCGGCGACACGTCGCTGCAACGCCTCGTCACGCACGCGGAGAACACCGGCCGCACGCTCTTTGCCGCGATGGCCGATCCTGAGGCGGCCGGCGTCACCGCGGCGTCGTGTCGCGCGGTCCGCGGCTTCCACGCGACGATGGAGTCGCTCATGGCGCTCTCGCAGGAGCTTCACGTCGACGAGATCCTCGAGCGCGTGCTCGAGAAGACGGGCACGCTCGACGCGCTCGAAGCCGAGCGGACGATCGAGGCGCGCGGACGCATCGAGAACCTCCAGGAGCTCGTCGGCGTCGCGCTGGAGTACCGGCAGCAGGCCGACGAGCCCTCGCTCGCGGGATTCCTGCAGGACATCTCCCTCGTCTCCGACCAGGACACGATCCGCGACGAGCGCGGCCTCGTCACGCTCATGACCCTCCACAACGCGAAAGGCCTCGAGTTCCGGGCCGTGTTCATGATCGGGATGGAGGAGGGGCTCTTTCCGCACTCGCGCTCGATCGAAGAGCAGGGCGTGGAGGAGGAGCGGCGGCTCTGCTACGTCGGCATGACGCGGTCGATGGAGCGGCTCACGATGACGCACACGTCCGCGCGCACCCTCTTCGGTCGCCGCGAGTACAACCTCGCCTCGCGCTTCCTCGACGAGCTCTCGCAGGACGTCGAGCGCGACCGCCTGCGACCTGCGTCGTGGAGCAGCTACGGATCCCCGGCGGCCGCGGCTGTCGAGCCGCGGGCCGGCATCGCATTGTCCACGGGCGACTCGGTGAGGCACGGCTCGCTCGGCGAGGGCGTTGTCACCGGAGTCGAGCCGGGTGGTGTCGTTACGGTTCGCTTCGCAGCGGACGGGACGGAGCGGAGGCTGATGGTCGAGTACGCGCCACTGGAGAAGATCGCGTGAGCTTCAAGGTTCGGCCGTGTCGGGACCTCGCCGAGTTCTCGGACGCCGTCTTCGCGATCGGGCAGTACTTCGGCATGGAGCCGACCGAAGAGCGCATGGAGCGCTTCTCGAAGAACCTGCCGATCGAGCGCATGCACGCGGCGCTGGAGAACGGCACGATCGTCGGCGGCGCGGGCGCGTTCCCGTTCGAGCTGACCGTCCCCGGCGCGGTCGTACCGACCGCGGGCGTGACCGTCGTCGGCACGTTCCCGACGCACCGCCGTCGTGGCGTCCTGCGCGCGATGATGCGCGCACAGC
>DASUCI010000060.1:0-13147 GCA_035762825.1 Gaiellaceae bacterium
ACGCGGAACATCCAGTACACGAACGTCTGCTACTTCCGCTGCGGCTTCTGCGCCTTCTCGAAGGGCAAGCTCGCCGCAAACCTGCGCGGTGCGCCGTACCTCGTCCCGCTCGACGAGATCGTGCGCCGCACCGAGGAGGCCTGGGAGCGCGGGGCGACGGAGGTCTGCCTGCAGGGCGGGATCCACCCGGCGTTCACGGGCGACTACTACGCGAGCGTCGTCCGGGCGATCCGCGCTGCCGTCCCGGCGATCCACGTCCACGCGTTCTCGGCGCTCGAGATCTGGCAGGGCGCGGCGACGCTCGGGCTGTCGCTGGCCGAGTACCTCGCCCACCTCGCCGACCTCGGGCTCGGCTCGCTGCCGGGCACGGCCGCGGAGGTCCTCGACGACGAGGTCCGGCGCGTGATCTGCCCCGACAAGGTGACGACGGCGCAGTGGCTCGCCGTGCACGACGCGGCGCATCGCGTGGGGCTCCGCTCGAACGTGACGCTGATGTTCGGGCACGCCGACACGGCCCGGAGCTGGGCGCGGCACCTCCTCCGCGCCCGCGAGCAGCAGCTGCGATCAGGCGGCTTCACCGAGTTCGTCCCGCTGCCGTTCGTCCCGATGGAGGCGCCGATCTTCCTCCAGGGGCGCGCGCGTCGCGGCCCGACGTTCCGGGAGACGCTGCTCGTGCACGCCGTCGCACGGCTTGCGCTGCATCCTGAGATCACGAACATCCAAGCCTCCTGGGTGAAGCTCGGGCCTGACGGGACGCGGCAGGCGCTCGCCGCAGGCGTCAACGATCTCGGCGGAACGCTCATGAACGAGTCGATCTCGCGCTCCGCGGGAGCCGAGTTCGGGCAGGAGCTGCCGCCCGAGCGCATGGAGGAGCTCATCCGCTCCGCCGGCCGCGTCCCGCGCCAGCGCACGACGCTGTACGGCGTGCCGTCCGAGGAGCGCGTGCGTGCCTCGGTCGGGGCAGCGCCGCTGGCCGAGCCGCTGAACCCGCCGGTCAAGGACGCGGGGCTGGTCGCGCCGCCGCGCCTCGTCCGCCCGGGCCTGCTAGCTGCGGCCGGCGAACGGGAGTCGTAGGAGCACGCCCGGGAGCCCGCGGCGGCTCGTTCGCAGCGCTTCGCGCACGCCCTGCGCTGCCGCCTCGCCGTGCACACCCTCGCCATGGCCGACGAGGACGTGCTCGGGTGCGAACGCGCCGAGCGCCTTCGGAGGCGTAAGCCGGAGGAAGACGTGCACACCGAGCGGCGCCTTGCCACCGGTGTAGAAGCGGTTCGTTCCGAGCGCGTCGGCCGTGACGAGCGTCCGCGCGTCGGGCCACCAGAGCGCCGACTCGCGCCAGCGCTTCCGCCGCATGACCGGGACGCACGTGAACGGGCTCCCGGGGATTTCGTCAGGGGCGACGACGTGCGGCACGCCCAGCCGCGACGCGATCGCCGCGCAGTCGCGATCGTGGCGGTCGAGGAGCTGGACCACTCCGGTGGGCTCGCCGACGGCGCAAGCGCGGTCGATCGCCTCCGGCCAGTCGAGCGCGTCGACCAGCCACACCTTCCCCTCGGCCGCCAACGCATGGGACGTGCGGGTCATCGCCTCGTCGACGATCCAGCCGAAGCCTTCCGCGCCGAGGTCGTCGCAGAAGCGGAACCGCATGCTCAGCGTTCGAGTGCGAGGAGGTCGTCGACGGTCTCGCGCCGGCGGATGAGCCGTGCCTCACCGCCGCGCACGAGCACGGCTGCGGGCCGCGGCACGCCGTTGTAGTTCGAGCTCATCGCGAGCGTGTACGCGCCCGTCGCCGGCACGGCGAGGAGGTCGCCGCGGCGCGGAGAGGGGAGGGCGACGTCGTCGATCAGGACGTCACCCGACTCGCAGTGCATCCCTGCGAGGCTCACGACCTCGTCCGCGTCCTCGTCGGCGCGCACGGCGCTCAGCGCGGTGTAGCGCGCGTCGTACAGCTGCGGGCGGGGGTTGTCCGACATCCCGCCGTCGACCGCGACCCAGGTCCGCTCCGGCAAGCGCTTGATTGCGCCGACGCGGTAGAGCGTGACGCCGGCGCGGCCGACGAGCGAGCGCCCGGGCTCGAGCCAGACGACCGGCTCCGGCAGCGCCGCCGCCGCGAACGCTTCGTGTGCGGTGCCGACCGCGGTCGTCGCCAGGTCGACCGCGTCGGGCACGTCCTCGTCGAGGTGGTGGCGGATGCCGAAACCGCCGCCGAGATCGACGACACGGGCCTCCCAGCCGAGCTCGTCGCGGCAGTCGGCGGCGAACGCGGCCAGGCGCCGGATCGTCTCCGCCTGCGCGTCGAAGTCCGGGAGCTGCGAGCCGACGTGGACGTGGAGACCGAGGACGCCGAGCCCGCGCGCGAGTGCGTCGGCCATCGCTGCCTTCGCCTCGGCCGGTGGGAGCCCGAACTTCGAGCCGTGGTGCCCGGTCACGATCGCCTCGTGCGTGTCGGCGTCGACGCCGAGCGTCACGCGAACGAGCACGCGCTCGACGCCGGCGTCCGCGACGAGCTCCACCTCGTCCGCTCCGTCCAGCACCACCGGTGCACGCTCTGTCGCCGCGTCACGGAGAAGCACCTCGTCCTTGTTGTTCCCGTGCACAACGAGCTCAGGCCCCGAGAGGCCGGCGACGCGAGCGAACGCGAGCTCACCCGCCGAGGCGACGTCGGCGCCGATGCCATCCTCGAGCAGCAGTCGAAGCACGGCGACGTTGGGAAACGCCTTCGTGCCGTAGAAGACGCGTCCGCCTTCGCCGACGGCGGCTCTCAGCGCTCGTGCACGCGTGCGAAGCGTCTCCTCGCAGTAGACGACGAGCGGCGTTCCGAAGCGCTCCGCAAGCTCCGAGGAGCGAACACCGCCGAGGCGCAGCTCGCCCGCCTCGACGCGCGCGGAGTCGGGGAAGAGATCGAGCACGGATGGATCTTGCCTGGTACCGTTTTCAGCTCGTGACACAGCTTCTTCGATAGACCAGGGACCGAGCGCGGCGCCGCCGCGGCGATCCCTCCAGGCCTCTCTCGCGAGAGGCTTTTTCGTTCCAGGGGACGAATTGAGCCAAGAGATGGATCAGTACGACCACACGGCGATCGAGGAGAAGTGGCAGCGCGTCTGGGCGGACGCGGCGGCGTTCCACGTCTCGAACGACTCGACGCGGCCGAAGAGCTACGTGCTCGAGATGCTCCCGTATCCCTCGGGGACGCTGCACATGGGGCACATGCTCGTCTACACGATCGGCGACGTCGTCACGCGCTTCCGCGCCCGCAACGGCCTGCACGTGCTCCACCCGCAGGGGTTCGACTCGTTCGGCCTCCCCGCGGAGAACGCCGCCATCAAGGAGGGCGTCCACCCGCGCGTGAGCACGGAACGGAACATCGAGCACATCACGAGCTCGATGCGGCGGGTCGGCTGGGCGTACGACTGGTCGCGCTCGCTGACCACGCACGACCCGACCTACTACCGCTGGCAGCAGTGGCAGTTCCTGAAGTTCCTGGAGCGTGGCCTGGCGTATCGCAAGGGCGCTCCGGTGAAGTGGTGCCCGAACGACCAGACCGTGCTCGCGAACGAGCAGGTGCGCGACGGGCGCTGCGAGCGCTGCGGATTCGAGGTCGAGTCGCGCCTGATGGAGCAATGGTTCTTCCGGATCACCGACTACGCCCAGGCAATGCTCGACGATCTGGAGACGGTCGACTGGCCGGACTCGATCAAGGCGCGGCAGCGCAACTGGATCGGTCGCTCCGAGGGCGCCGAGGTCCTGTTCCGGATCGAGAGGCTCGACGAGGACGTCCCCGTCTTCACCACGCGCCCGGACACGTTGTACGGCGCGACCTTCTTCGTGCTCGCGCCCGAGCACGAGCTCGTCGCACGGATCGACTCGGACGAGGTGCGCGACTACGTCCGACGCGCCGGGGTGAAGAAGACGGCGGAGCGTGCGCAGGCGCTCGAGAAGACCGGCGTCTTCACCGGTCTGCATGCGATCAACCCGGTGAACGGGGAGCAGCTGCCCGTCTACGTGGCCGACTACGTCCTGACCGACTACGGGACCGGCGCGATCATGGCCGTGCCGGCGCACGATCAGCGCGACTTCGACTTCGCGACTGCGTTCGGGTTGCCGGTCAGGCAGGTCGTCAGGCCGCCGGACGCCGAGATCGACGAGAGCGTCGCCTACGTCGAGCACGCCGAGGGAGAGGTGCTGGTCAACTCGGGCGAGTTCGACGGGCTTCCGGCGCCGGAGGGCGGCCGGCGAATCGTCGAGCGGCTCGAGACAGAGGGCCGAGGGCGCTTCACGATCAACTACCGCCTGCGCGACTGGGGCTTCTCGCGGCAGCGCTACTGGGGGTGCCCGATTCCCATCGTCTACTGCGACGAGTGCGGCATCGTCCCCGTCTCCGAGGACGAGCTGCCGGTCGTGCTGCCCGAGATCGAGGACTACAAGCCGAAGGGCGTGCCCCCGCTGGCGCAGGCCGAGGAGTGGGTGAAGGTCCCCTGCCCGAGGTGCGGAGGGGCGGCGAAGCGCGAGACCGAGACGATGGACACGTTCGTCGACTCGTCGTGGTACTTCCTGCGCTACTGCGACCCGTCGAACGACGAAGCGCCGTTCGAGCGCAGCGCGGTCGACTACTGGAATCCGGTCGACCTGTACATCGGCGGCGTCGACCACGCGACCGTGCACATGATCTACGCCCGCTTCTGGGTGAAGGTGCTGAACGACCTCGGGATGCTCGGCTTCCGCGAGCCGTTCGCTCAGTTCTTCTCGAACGGGTGGGTGACACTCGGGAAGACGAAGATGTCGAAGCGGGCGGGGAACATCGTCGGGCCGGACGACTTCATCGAGCGCTACGGGGCCGACGCGTGCCGCCTGAACATCCTCTTCCTCGGGCCGGCGAACGAGGACATGGAGTGGACCGAGTCCAGTGTCGAGGCCATGTCCCGGTTCGTGCGTCGTCTGTGGCGGGTCGTCTCCGAGGTCGTCGAGCGCGCGCCTGCGAGCGAGCCGGGCGGTGGCGCGCTCGCGCGGAAGGCGCACTGGGCGATCGCGAAGGTCTCGGACGACATCGGCCGCCGCTTCGCGTTCAACACGGCGATCGCGGCCGTGATGGAGCTCGTCAACGAGCTCTCGCGGGAGCCGGCAGGCCCGGAGTCGCGTTTCGCCGCGGAGACGGCCGTGTCGCTGATCCAGCCGTATGCGCCGCACGTCGCCGAGGAGCTGTGGTCGAAGCTGGGACACGAAGGGCTGTGGGAGGCCCCCTGGCCCGTGGCCGATCCGGCGATGCTCGAGGTCGACACGGTCGAGGTCGTCGTGCAGGTGAACGGGAAGATCCGCGACCGCCTGCGGGTGTCGCCGGACCTGAACGACGACGAGCTCGTCGCGCTCGCGCGCGCGTCCGAGCGGGTGGGGGAGTACCTGGACGGCGAGGAGCCCACGCGGACGGTCGTCGTCCCCGGAAAGCTCGTCAACTTCGTGACGTCGTTCTTTCACGGTCCTTCGACGGAGGCGTGAACCACATGTGACAGGTTCGACGCGACGATGGCCCCGTGTCGATCGCCGTCTCACGCTCGACCGCTGTCGTCGGTGTCTGCGTCGCGCTGGCACTCCTCGCGCTCATCGGACAACGGCTCGCTCAGGCCGGCGCGGCGAGCGAGCCCGAGGTTGCCTCCGTACCGCTCGAGCCGGTCGCGTCTCCCCCGGCGCGCGCTCTTCTCGTCGTCCATGTCGTAGGGGAGGTGCGCCGGCCCGGCCTCTACCGACTGCGAGACGGCGCGCGCATCGCGGACGCGGTGCGCCGCGCAGGCGGTGCGCGCCGGGCGGCGGACCTCGCGGCTCTGAACCTGGCCGCGCCGCTCGTGGACGGAGTGCAAGTGCTCGTCCCCGCGCGAAGTGCCTTGGGCGCACCGCCTGCTGCTTCCCCGAGCGACGGGGCGGTTCCGACAGGGCCTGTCAGCCTGTCGTCGGCGACCATCGAGGAGCTCGACGAGCTTCCCGGAGTCGGGCCGATCACGGCGCAGAAGATCGTGGACTACCGCGCCGAGCATGGGCCGTTCGCGTCGGTCGACGACCTGGACGCGGTCCCCGGGATCGGGCCGACGCGGATCGAGCAGCTGCGCGAGCTCGTGACTCCGTGAAGAGCGCCGACGACCTCTCGAGCAGCGTGAGGCAGGCGCTCGAGCTCCACTGGCCGGCCATGCTCGTCGGATCGGCGTGCGCCGGCCTCACGCTTTCGATCTGGATCTCGGTTCCGCTGTCCGTGACGGCCGTCGTCGCGTTCGCGGCCCTGGGAGTCCTGCTCAAGCTCGCCGCTCCCGCAAGGATCGCCGCGCTCGCCGTCGTCGTTGCCGTCGTCGCGCTCGCCTGGGGTTCGCTGCGCATGGACGCGCTCCGCCAGAGCGTGCTGGTCGGCAGCGTCGGCGAGACCGGCGCGGCCGAACTCGTGACCGTTGCGCCCGCACGCTCGTCTCGGTGGTCGACACGCGTGATCGCGGTCGCACGGGCCTTCCGGCACGTACCTGTCCGCGAGCGCGTGCTGCTCGTGCTCCCGGTTGGCCGCTCGCCGCCTGCACGCGGCACGATCCTCGAGGCCTCGGTGCGGATCGTCGAGCCACGGCCCGAAGAGGACGGCTTCGACGAGCGACGATGGCTGGCGCGCCAGGGGATCCACGTCGTCCTCGACGCGTCGAGCTGGCGCGAGCTTGGACGCCGCGGCGGGCTCGCCGGGCTCGGCGACCGGCTTCGCGAGCGGATCGAGCGCGCCGTCGGGAGCGGAACGGACGGAGTCGGCCGCGGGATCGTGCTCGGGGTCGTGCTCGGCGAGGACGAGGGCCTGCCTCCGGACGTTCAGGACGACTTCCGTGCCTCCGGCCTCTATCACCTCCTGGCCGTATCCGGGCAGAACGTCGCGTTCTTGGCGGGAGGGATCTACGCACTCGGCTGGCTGCTGCGGCTGTCTCGGGTGGCGCGCGAGCTCTCGATCATCGCCGTGATCGCCGCGTACGTCCTCGCCGTCGGCTGGCAGCCCTCGGTCGTCCGCGCCGGAGTGGCGGGCGGGCTCGCGTCGCTCGCCTGGCTGGTCGCTCGGCCGTCCGACCGCTGGCACTTCCTCGCTCTCGGCGCGCTCGTGCTCATGGCCTGGGTGCCGACATCCGTGCTCGAGCCAGGCTTCCAGCTCTCGTTTGCCGCGGTCGCGGCGATCTTCGTCGCGGTCCCGCGGCTTCGTCGCCGGCTTGCCGGCTACCCGATTCCTGGCGCTGTCAGCGACGCGCTCGCGGTCGCCCTCGCGTGCAGCGTCGCCACGACGCCCATCGTCCTCTTCCACTTCGGAGAGGCGCCTGTCTACACCGTGCTCGCGAACGCCGTCGCATTCGTCGCCGCGCCCCTGGTTCTCGGCTTCGGCCTCCTCGCGGCCGTCGTGGATCCCGTATCGCCCTCGGCCGCCGCCGGCCTCGCGTCGCTCGCCGGCTGGGCTGCGGCCTGGCTCGAACTCGTTGCACGCATCGTCGCTGGACTTCCGAGCGCGGCGGTGGGGGCGGAGCCGATGCTGGTCGCCTGCGTCGTCCTCGGTGCGGCGGTCCTCGCGCTCCGTCGGTTGCGGAGGCGGATCGGCCGGATGCATGCGGTCCCGGTCGCGCTCGCCCTCGGCGGTGCGATCCTCGTCGCCGGCGCCGCCTGGGCAACCCGGATGGAGCCCGTCCGCGAGCCGCCGGCTGGATTGCGCGTCACCTTCCTCGACGTCGGCCAGGGTGACGCGATCCTGCTCGAGACGCCGCGGGCGTCGGTGCTCGTGGACCAAGGGCCGCCCGAGGGCGACGCGGGCCGGCAGCTGCAGGGCATGGGGATCCGCTCGCTCACGGCGCTCGTGCTGACGCATCCGCAGCGTGATCACGTCGGAGGTGCGGCGGACGTCATTCGCCGCCTCCGCGTCGGCCGGGTGCTCGACCCGCACCTCGCCGCGACCGGCCCCGAGTACGAGGAGGCGTTGCGCGCTGCACGCTCACGAGGCGTCGAGGTCGACGTCGTCCGCTCGGGCTCGACCTACCGCGCCGGCGGCCTTACCCTGCGCGCGCTCTGGCCCGCCGACGAGGGCACGGCGACGGAGGATCCGAACCTGAACGCCGTCGTTCTCATCGCGTCCTATGGCCAGACCGACGTCTTCCTTCCCGCAGACGCCGAGTCGGACGTCAGCGCGCGCCTCTCGCTGCCCGAGGTGGAGATCCTCAAGGTCGCCCACCATGGCTCCGAGGATCCCGGCCTCGCGACCGAGCTGCGCGAGCTGCGGCCGAGCATCGCAGTCATCTCCTGCGGTCGGGACAACGAGTACGGGCACCCGCGGCCCGAGACGCTCGCGGTGCTCGCGGGCTCGCCCGGACTCGCTGTCTACCGCACGGACGAGGACGGGCGGGTCGTCGTGGAGTCCGACGGGGCGGGGGCGTTGACGGTCGAAGCCGCGCGGTAGTGTCCGTTCCATCGCCGACGCGCCAGGAAAGCCTGTCTACCTCATCACCGGGAGCGACCGCCCGAAGGTCGAAATTGCGATCGAGCGCCTGCGCGGGCACTTCGAGCCCGAGGCGATCGAAGTCGTCTCGGCGCTCGACACGCCCGGCGACGCGGTGGTCGGCCTGTGCAACGCGGGAAGCCTGTTCGGGGACGCGCGCCTCATCGTGGTGGGGGATGTCGACGGTGCAAAGCAAGGCGACGGTCGGCGCAAGGGAGGTTGGAAGGTCGCCGACGTCGAGACGGTCGCGAGCTACCTCGACAGTCCGGCGCCGGCAACCGTGCTCGCGCTCGTCGCGGAGGACCTGAAGGCGAGCTCCGCACTCTGGAAGGCGTGCGCGAAGGCCGGCGAGGTGCTCGCCTGGGACGTCGCCAAGGGGAAGGTTCAGGAGTGGGTGGCGAAGCAGTTCCACGATCGCGGAGTCCGCGCCGAGCCCGACGCGGTCACGGCGCTGGTCCAGCTCGTCGGTGACGACCTGCGTGCCCTCAAGACGGAGGTCGACAAGATCGGCACCTGGGCCAACGGCGAACCGGTCGGCGAGCGCGAGGTCGTGGCGCTCGTCGCCTCGAACGCCGAGGTTCCGATCTGGGAGCTGACGGAGGCCTGGGCGGCTCGCGACTCGGCGCGTGCGCTCGAGGTGTGCGAGGTGCTGTTCGATCGCGAGTCGAAGCCGCGCCGCGACGTCGCGCCCCGCCTCGCCGGGTCGCTGGCGAGCCACCTCAGCCGCCTGCGCGCGCTCAAGAGGCTCGCCGCGGAGGGCGTCGGCTCGAAGGAGGCCGCGTCGCGCCTCAAGCTCAACCCGTACTACGCCGCGAAGCTCTACCGGCAGGCGGAAGGCTTCTCCGACGACGAGCTCGACGACGCCATCGTGCGGATCGCCGCCCTCGACGGCGCCCTCAAGGGCCAGAGCAAGCTCACGCCGGACCTCGAGGTCCAGCGCACGCTCGTCGCGCTCAGCCGGAAACCCGGCGCGACTAGCGCCTAGGAAGAGACGCCGGAGGCGAGGCGCGCGGCGCGCGACTTCTTGCGCGCGGCGGTGTTCCCGTGCAGCGCCCCGCGCGTCGCGGCGCGGTCGATGGTGCGCACGAGCTCGCGGTACTCCGCTGCGACCCGGTCGGCATCGCCGTCGGAGACGGCAGTCTCGAGGCGCTTCGTGAGCGTCTTGATCGTCGAGCGGTAGCGGAGGTTCTCGCCCCGCTGACGCTCCTGGATGCGGACGCGCTTGCGCTGTTGCTTGATGTTCGCCATTCGAAGAAGCGCCCGCGGCTGCGGGCCGCGCGATGGTAGCAGAGCCCACTGAGAGAATCGCAGCGCGCCATGGAGCCACAGGACACCACGCCGCCTCTCTCCGACGCGGGCCACAGCCGCCGTATTGCGCGATCCACGGCCGTCTTCTCGGCGGCGACCGCCGTATCGCGCGTTCTCGGTCTCGTCCGCGAGATGGTCAGCGCGTACTTCTTCGGCGTCACCGGCCTCATCAATGCGTTCACGGTCGCGATCCTCATCCCCAACGTCGTACGCGCGCTCCTCGCGGACGCCGCGCTCTCCGGTGCGTTCGTGCCGGTGTTCAGCGACCTGCTGGAGAAGGGCGAGCGACAACGGGCGTGGCGCGTCGCCTCGACGCTCTTCTGGCTGACGCTGCTCGTCCTCGGCGGCGCGACGGCGCTCTTCATCCTGCTCGCGCCGCTGCTCATGCGGCCGTTCGGAGACCCGGGCGGCGACTACGACCTCGCAGTCGGGCTGTCCCGCGTCCTGTTTCCGATCGTCGTGCTGCTCGGGCTGTCCGGAATCGTCGTGGGCATCCTCAACACGTACCACCACTTCGCGCTGCCCGCGCTCGCGCCGGTGGCGTGGAACGTGGTGATCGTCGTCGGCCTTCTGCTGGGTGTGCCGCAGATCGACGACGAGAGCTCGGAGCTGTACCTCTACGCCGGCGTCGTCGTCCTGGGGACGCTCGTGCAGCTCCTCTTGCCCATCCCGTGGCTGAGACGGCTCGACGGGCGGCTGACCATGGTGATCGACTGGCGCGATCCGGCCGTCAAGCGCGTGCTCGTCCTGATGCTCCCCGTCACGCTGACCATCGGCCTCGTCAACGTGAACTTCCTCGTCGACACGCTCTTCGCGTCGAGGCTCCTCGACCCGGAGCTCGCGCCCGCCGCGATCGACAAGGCGTTCCGGCTCTACATGCTCCCGCAGGGCATCTTCGCCGTCGCGGTGACGACCGTGCTCTTCCCGACGCTCGCCCGGTTCGCGGCGCGCAGCGATACGGCGGGGCTCAGGCGCGCGCTCGACGGCGGCCTGCGCCAGATCGCCTTCCTGCTCGTGCCGGCGGGACTGCTCTCGATCGTGCTCGCCGAGCCGATCGTGCGCCTCGTCTACCAGCGCGGGGAGTTCACCTCGGACGACACGGTGATCGTCGCGCAGTGCCTGCAGGCGTTCTCGATCGGCCTCGTCTTCAACGGCTGGATGCTGATCCTCAACCGCAGCTTCTACGCCGTGCAGACGAACTGGGTACCGACCGGCATCGCGCTCGGTGCCGTCGCACTCAACGCCGCGTTCGACACCGTCTTCTACCGGCTCGGGATCTGGGGGATCCCGCTGGCGACCTCGACCGTCAACGTCGTGGCCGCAGGCGTCCTGCTCGTGATGATGCGCCGCCGGATCGGTCTCGAGCACGTCGGGCGGACGCTCGCCGTCGTCGGCCGGGTCGCCGTGGCCGGTGCCGTCGCGGCGGGTGCGGCCTTCGCCGTCTGGTACGGCCTCGATGAGCTGGTCGGGCGCGGTCTCGCCGGGCAGCTGGTCTCGCTCGGTGCGGCGTTCGTGGTCGGAGGGCTCGTCTATCTCGGCCTCGCCCGGGCGCTCGGCCTGCGCGAGCTCGAGGCGTTGCTACTGTTGCGAGCCCGGCGCGACGATCCCTCCGAGCAGCGCTGAGAGACCTATGGAGCAAGACCGCATTCGCAACTTCGCGATCATCGCGCACATCGACCACGGCAAGTCGACACTCGCCGATCGCATCCTCGAGCTGACCGGCGCGGTGTCCCAGCGCGAGATGCGCGAGCAGCTGCTCGACACGATGGAGCTCGAGCGTGAGCGCGGCATCACGATCAAGGCGCAGGCCGTGCGCGTGAGCTGGCGTGGCCACCAGCTCAACCTCATCGACACGCCTGGTCACGTGGACTTCACGTACGAGGTGTCGCGCTCGCTGCAGGCGTGCGAGGGAGCGCTCCTGGTCGTCGACGCGGCGCAGGGGATCGAGGCGCAAACGCTCGCGAACGCCTACCTCGCGATCGACGGCGGCCTCGAGATCGTGCCGGCCGCGAACAAGATCGACCTGCCGCAGGCGGATCCCGACGGCGCCGCTCGCGAGCTCGGCGACCTGCTCGGGGAGACCCCGGATCGCGTGGTGCGGATGTCCGCGAAGACCGGGGCGGGTGTGCCGGAGGTGCTCGACGCGATCGTCGAGCGCATCCCCGCGCCCTCCGGCGATCGCGACGCGCCTGCGCGCGCGCTCGTCTTCGACTCCTCGTACGACCAGTACCGAGGAGTCGTCGCCTTCGTGCGGGTCGTCGACGGGAGCTTCTCGCCTCGCGAGCCGCTCCGCGCGATGGCGCAGGGAACGGAGTTCGACGCGGAGGAACTCGGCGTGATGTCGCCGGCGCGCACGCCCGTCGACACGCTCTCGGCAGGCGAGGTCGGCTACGTCATCACCGGTCTCAAGGACGTCTCGCGCCTTCGCGTCGGCGACACGCTCACGTCGCGCCGACGGCCGGCGGCCGAGCCGCTGCCCGGCTACCAGGACGTGAAGCCGATGGTCTTCGCCGGCATCTTCCCGACCGACTCCGACGACTACCCGGAGCTGCGCGACGCGCTCGAGCGGCTCAAGCTCAACGACGGGTCGCTCTCGTACGAGCCGGAGACCTCCCAGGCGCTCGGCTTCGGTTTCCGCTGCGGCTTTCTCGGGCTGCTGCACATGGAGATCGTCCGCGAGCGCCTCGAGCGCGAGTTCGACCTCGACCTGCTGATCACCGCGCCGAACGTCGCCTACCGCGCGACGACCCGCACGGGCGAGGAGGTCGAGGTGCACAACCCGGCGGAGATGCCGCGCGAGCTCGAGCAGGTGGAAGAGCCGTACGTGAGGGCCTCCGTGATCGTCCCGAAGGACTACGTCGGCGCCGTCATGGAGCTCGCCAACGAACGCCGCGGCAGCTTCGACCACATGGAGTACCTGAGCGAAGGCCGCGTGCTCCTGCTGTACGAGCTGCCACTCGGTGAGATCGTCCTCGACTTCTACGACCAGCTGAAGTCGCGCACGCGCGGGTACGCGAGCTTCGACTACGACCTCGCAGGGTTCAAGCCGGGCGAGCTCTCGCGCGTCGACATCCTCGTCGGCGGCGAGCAGGTCGACGCGCTGTCGCTGATCATCCATCGCGACGCCGCATACGACCGCGGCCGCCAGCTGGTGGAGCGGCTGCGCGAGGAGATTCCCAGGCAGATGATCGACGTGCCGATCCAGGCCGCCATCGGCTCGCGCGTCATCGCGCGCGAGACGGTCAAGGCACGCCGCAAGGACGTGCTCGCGAAGTGCTACGGCGGCGACATCACCCGCAAGCGCAAGCTCCTGGAGAAGCAGAAGAAGGGGAAGAAGCGGATGAAGCAGGTCGCCGGCATCGAGGT
>DASUCI010000061.1:0-8530 GCA_035762825.1 Gaiellaceae bacterium
TCGACCGTCGGCTTGCCGGCGGCCGCCCACGAGTCGATCCCGCCGTTGACGACCGGGTGCGCGTCGAACCCGCGTGCCGACAGGATGCTGGCCGCGATCGCCGCGCGCGGCCCGGTCTCGCAGATCGTGATGATCTGCCGGTCGCGCGGGAGCTCCGTTGCGCCGAGCGCGAGCAGGCGATACGGAATGTTCCGGCTCCCCGCGATGTAGCCCGTGTCCCGCTCGTCCTTCTCGCGGACGTCGATCAGCTCAGCACCGCGTTCGAGGAGCTCGTCGAGTTGCCCGATCGAGACGAGCTCGAGCTTCTCGGTCCCGCCTCCGAGCAGGTAGCCCGCGATGTCGAGGATCCCGACCGAGCGGAGACCGCGAATCGCGGCGGCCGCCTCGTCCGCGTCCGACGCGACGACGACGACCGGGCCGCCGTCGAGGACGAACCCCGCCTTCGTTCCGAAGCCCGTCCCCGAGACCGGGACGCTGAGCGCGCCGGCGTGGTGGCCGGCTGCGAACGCCTCGACGGGGCGGACGTCGAGCACCTGCGCTCCCTCCGGCGGCGAGCCGAGCTCCGCCGGCTCGGGCTGCGCTGCGACGAACGGCCCGCGGTTCAGCTCCACGATCCGGTCCATGTTCGGCGGACGAGGCGCCGAGATACCAGTCGCCTCCGCGACGAAGAGCGCGACGTCGTCGTGCGCGAGCGCCGGATTGAAGCGTCGCTCGAAGCCGATCGTCGTCGACGCCTTGGAGCTCATCGCCTTGCCGCAGAGCGACCCGGCGACGTGGCCCGGATACACCTCGACGCCGTCCCCGAGTTCGACGAGCCGGCGGAGCGAGTGGAAGAGGCCCTCGGCGCCCTCGCGCGCCTCGACCGCGAGGTCGGGCCGCGCCGCATCCCCGACGAACAGCGAGTCGCCGGTGAGCACGATCCACGGCTCCGGGCCGCGCGTGAGATCGCTGACGGCGAGGCAGCAGTGCTCCGGCCGGTGGCCGGGCGTATGGATGCAGCGCAGGACGATGTCGCCGAGGGCGATCTCATCCCCGTCGCCGAGCGGGTCGTGCGGGAACCCGGCGTCGGCCTCGGCGTGGACGCTGACCGGCACGCCGTGCTCGAGCGCGAACCGTCCGTGGCCCGCGAGATGGTCGGCGTGGGTGTGGGTCTCCACGACCCGGACGACGCGGACGTCCCGGTGCTCCGCCTCCTCCAGGTACTGTTCGATCGCGAACGCCGGGTCGACGACGACGGCCTGGCCGGTACGCGGATCCCCGACGAGATACGAAGCACACCCGAGCGCGTCGTCGACGAACTGCGTGAAGATCATGGCCGCGCGCGACCGTAGCACCGGCTCCCGCTATTTCTCTTGAAGTGCTACCCGCCGAGGTTCTTCTCGTAGAACACGGACCACCCGGTATCCGGGTAGTCGAGCACAGGCTCGCAGCGGGTGAATCCTGCGCGTTCGTAGACGCGGTAGGCCGCCTGGTGGGCGTGACCGGTCTCGAGCACGAGGCGTGTGAGGCCTTCCTCTCGGGCGAGCACCTCGATGTACGTGACGATCCGCCCGCCGATCCCTTCGCCCTGGCGAGGAGGGATCGTGTACATGCGCTTCACCTCGCCGACGCCTTGCCCGTGTCGACGCAAGGCGCCACATGCGACCGCCTGGCCGTCATCGCGCGCGATGAAGACGGTCGTATCGTCGCCGGCCATGTCCTCGACGCTCATGTGCGAGCAGAACTCCGGCGGCGTGAGCGTGAGGAGGTGCGAGTTCAGTTCGGCAATCAGAGCCCGCACGTCGTCCTGAAGCGGGCTCTCGATGGAGATCGTGACGGCCACGACGCCGCGAGACTAGCCACTGCTCAGGGCGGCGACCGGCGCCTCCAGGCGAGCATCGCGACCGCCACGACGCAGAGCACGCCGATGAGCCCGACGACGCCGGCGAGCGCGAGGTTCTGCGACGGGCTCTCGTCCGCGGGGATGATCGTGAGCGCGACCGGCCACGAGACCTCGCCGCCGTTCTCGTAGCGCTGCACCGCCTCGAGCTCCACCACGCCCGGCTCCACGTCCGCCTCGAGGGTGATCCCGAAGGCGATCTCCGCATCCGGCGCGAGTGGTCCCCCGCGCCAGGTCGCCGTCGAGCCGTCGAGCGACTCGTCCCAGCCAACGACCTCATGCGCGTGCGCGATCTCGAGCCCTGCCGGCACCTTCAACGCGAACGCGGTCATCGGGACGTCCCTTTCGTTCGGGCCGGAGAACGTCACCGACTCGGAGCTGCCGCTCGGGACGAACGCCGGCGCCGCGATGACGTGGGCGGCGGCCGGCGAGGCGAGCAGGAGCGCGAACGCGCTACAGACCGATATGGCGAGCGATGACCATCCGCTGCACCTCATTCGTGCCCTCGCCGATCTCGAGGATCTTCTGGTCGCGGTAGAAGCGCGAGATCGCGGCCTCCTCCATGTACCCGAAGCCGCCGTGGATCTGGAGGGCCGCGTTCGCGACGCGGTTCGAGAGCTCACCGGTGTAGAGCTTGGCCATCGCGGCCTCGCGCGCGAACGGGCGCCCCTGGTCCTTCAGCCACGCCGCCTTGAGGACGAGTGCGCGGCCCGCCTCGATCTCGGTCGCCATGTCGGCGAGCTGGAAGCTGATCGCCTGGAACGACGCGATCGGCTTGCCGAACTGCTCGCGCTCCTGCGCATAGGCGAAGGCGAGGTCGTAGGCTCCCTGGGCGAGCCCGACCCCCATCGCGGCCACCGAGATCCGCCCGCCGTCGAGGATCTCGAGGAACTGCTTGAAGCCCTCGCCGCGCGGGCCGAGGAGGTTCTCCTCCGGCACCGTGCAGTCCTCGAACGAGAGCTCGCGCGTGTCCGAGGCGCGCCAGCCGAGCTTCTTCATCGGCGACGAGACCGTGTAGCCGGGCGTGCCGTTCTCGACGACGATGTTCGAGATCTCGTCGTCACCCGTGCGCGCCGTGAGCGTCACGCCCCAGGTGATGTCCGTTCCCGCATTCGTGATGAAGAGCTTCGAGCCGTTCACGATCCAGGAGCCGTCGCGGAGCTCCGCGGTCGTGCGAGTCGCGCCGGCGTCGGAGCCGGCTCCTGGTTCCGTCAACCCGAACGCGGCGAGCCGCCGGCCCGCCGCCAGATCCGGGAGCCAGCGCTCCTTCTGCTCGTCGGAGCCGTAGTTGAGGATCGGCATCGTCCCGAGCGACGTGTGGGCGGCGACGGTGATCGCGACGGACGAGTCAACGCGAGTCAGCTCCTCGATCGCGATCGCGTAGGACACCGTGTCCCCGCCGGCGCCACCGTACTGCTCCGGGACGGGGAGACCCATGAGCCCGAGCTCGCCGAGCTCGGAGACGAGCTCGTAGGGGAAGCGGCCGGTGAGGTCGAGCTCCTCGGCGACGGGCTGGACACGCTCCTGCGCGAACGTCCGAACCGTGTCGCGAATCAGCTCCTGCTCTGGAGTCAGGTCGAAGTCCACGCCGCGCGGATCGTATCCGCGCGGTAGGCTCCGGCCGTTCGCCAACGAGGAGGGAACCCGAGACGATGCCGACCGCACAGGAGTTCTTCGACGCCCTGCCGAGCCGCGTGTCTCCGGATCGGATCGAAGGCATGAACAACACGTACGTCTTCGACATCGAGGGCGCGGGCACGTGGACGGTGAAGGTCGCGGACGGCGCCGTGACGGTCACCGACGGTGCCGAGGAGGCCGACTGCACGTTCTCGGCGACCGAGGAGACGTTCGAGAAGATCGCGTCCGGCGAGCAGAACGCGACGACGGCCTACATGACCGGCAAGCTCAAGATCAAGGGAGACATGGGCGCCGCGATGAAGCTGCAGAAGATCTTCTAGGCGCTGATCCTGCGGCAGCGAGAGCAATGATCTTCGTCGGTCTCCTCATCCGCTGGGGCATCAACGTCCTCGCGCTGATCGTCGTCGACTGGATGTTCGACGGCGTGACGATCGGCCGTTGGGGCCCGATCATCCTGGCCGGCTTCATCCTCATGGTCGGCAACACGATCATCAAGCCGATCCTCGCGATCCTGACGCTGCCGCTCATCATCGTCACGTTCGGGCTCGCGTACTTCGCGCTCAACGTGCTCATGCTCGCCCTGGCGGAGTGGATCACGCCGGACTTCTCGATCGACGGGTTCTGGACGTACGTCGGCGCGACGATCGTCGTCTCATCCGTGAACTGGGTGGTGGGCTGGTTACTGGACCGGGTGCGAGGCTGAGGAGATCGCCATGACGTGGTACTCGTTCCTGCTGTTTGCGCACGTCTCGATGGCCGTCGTCTGGATCGGCGGCGGGCTGATGATGCAGCTGTTCGGCGTGCGCGCGTCGTCGCTGGGCGATCGCACGAGGCTCGCCAATCTCGGGGAGGACATCGCGTTCATCGGGCCGCGGCTCTTCGTTCCCGCGTCGCTGCTCGCCTTCCTGACGGGCGTGCTGCTCGTGATCGAATCGGACTTCTACGGGTTCGGCGACGACTGGATCGTCATCGGCCTCGTGCTGTACGCAACGACCTTCCTCACGGGGCTCCTCTTCCTCGGGCCGGAAGCCGGGCGGGTCGGCGCGTTGACCGCGGAGGGCTCGCCCGAGGCGGGGCCGCGGACGCTGCGCCTCGTCCTCTTCTTCCGCTTCGACCTCGTGCTGCTGTTCCTCATGCTCTACGACATGACGGTGAAGCCCGACTTCGGCGATGCCGCCTCGATTCTCTGGGGCCTCGCGGGTGTGCTCGTGGCCGGAGCGCTCATCTTCTGGCGCTATCGCGTTGCACTCGCGCAGGGTGGTCGAGCGCGGGAGCGTGATGCCGTCGTCTGAGCCGGCCGCCGTCGTCGAGAAACTGATTGCTGGCCTCAACCGAGGCGACGTTAGTGTCATGGACGAGGTCTTTCACGACGACGCCGTCATGGACTGGCCCCAGTTCGGCGAGCGCATCCGCGGGGCCGAGAACCGACGGCATGTCTACGCGAGCATCCCGAAGCTGCCGACCATCACGCTGCGGCGGGTCTTCGGCGAAGGCGATCTCTGGGTCGCTGAGGCGTCGCTCGACTACGGCGAGGATGCCGTCTTCAGCACGGTGCTGATCTTCGAGTTCCGCGAGGACCGTATCGCCCGGGAAACGGCGTACTGGGCGACCCCCGCTGCGCCCGCCGATTGGCGGTCCGAGTGGGTGGAGCCGCTCGGCTGAATCACTAGCTCTCGAGCTCGACCAGCAGGCTGCCGCCTGCGATGCGATCGCCCTCGGTGACGTGGATGGCTTTCACCGTTCCCTCGAATGGCGAGTGCACCGGGATCTCCATCTTCATCGCCTCGAGGACGACCAGCGGCTGGCGTGCCCGAACGGCGTCGCCCGGCGCGACCTCGACACGGATCACCGTGCCTGGCATCGGCGCCGTCACCGTGCTCTCGCCATGCGCTGCACCAGGGCGGTGCGACTCGACGTCGATGTCGGGTGGCGCCGCGAGCGGGGGTGTGGGGAGGCTCAGCCGCCACGGCGTCCGGAAGGCCGCGGGTGCGCGGACGACCGGGAGCGCAGAGAGCGGTGGATGCTCGGTGAGGAACGCCGTGGTCGCGTCTCCCGCGCGCACGACCGGGTGGGAGACGAGCCAGCGGAGAAACGGGAGATTCGTCGGGACGCCCTCGACCCGCGTCTCGGCGAGAGCTGACGCCAGGGTGTCGAGCGCGGCCTCCCGGCTCGGTGCATGCGCGATCAGCTTCGCGATCAGCGGGTCGTAGGCCAGACCGACCTCGTCGCCCTCCTCGACTCCGGCGTCGATTCGCACCGTTCCGAGGGCGCCTTGTAACAGACTGTTACTTGGCAGGTACAGCCGATCGATCAGGCCCGCCTGGGGCAGGAACGTCCTGGAGTCCTCGGCGTAGAGCCGTACCTCCACCGCGTGACCGTCGAGCTTGTAACAGTCTGTTGCAAGGGCTTCTCCGGCCGCGATCCGGAGCTGCTCCGCGATGAGGTCGAGGCCGGTCACGGCCTCGGTGACGGGGTGTTCGACCTGGATGCGGCCATTCAGCTCGAGGAAGAAGAACTCGTCGCCGTCGAGGACGAACTCGACGGTCCCGGCGCTGCGGTAGCCGACCGCCTCGCCGAACGTGACGGCCGCGCGGTGCAGTGCAGTCCGAAGCGCGGGGGAGAGGCCGGGCGCCGGCGCCTCCTCGAGCACCTTCTGGTGCCGCCGCTGGACGGAGCAGTCGCGCTCGCCGACCGCGACGACGGTGCCGTGCGCGTCGGCGAGGAGCTGCACCTCGACGTGGCGTGGCCGCTCGACGTACCGCTCGCAGTAGAGCGTGCCGTCGCCGAACGCGCCCGCGGCCTCGCGTTCCGCGGCGGCGAGCGCCTCTTCCAGCTCGTCCGCAGAACGAACGACGCGCATCCCTCGACCGCCTCCGCCGGCAGCCGCTTTGACGAGCAGCGGGAAGCCGATCTCCTCCGGCGCGCCGTCGGGAAGGACGGGAACGCCGGCCTCGCGTGCGATCCGCTTGGCGGCGAGCTTGTCGCCGCCGAGGCGGAGCGACTCCGACGGGGGGCCGACCCAGGTGAGCCCGGCGGCCTCGACCGCGGCAGCGAAGTCCGCGTTCTCGGCGAGGAATCCGTAGCCGGGATGGATCGCGTCGGCCCCACCTTGCCTCGCGGCACGGAGGTGCTCCTCCGGATGCAGGTACGAGGCGATCTCGACGCGCTCGTCGGCCGAGCGCGCGTGGAGAGAGCCCGTGTCGTCCGGAGCGACGACGGCGACGGTTCCGATGCCGAGCTCGCGGCAGGTGCGGAAGACGCGCACCACGATTTCGCCTCGATTTGCGACGAGTAAGCGCCGGATCGGCACGCGCGCACTCTATGCACGGGTCAGATGCCGCTATAGGCTGCGCGACGTGATCCGGCTCCTGATCCGCACGGTCATCGTCCTCGTCGGAAACGCCGTGGGCCTGATCGTCGCGTCGCTCGTCTTCGACGACTTCGAGATCGACGTGACCGGGTTCATCGTGTCGTTGATCATCTTCACCCTGGCCGTCGCGCTCCTGACGCCGTTCCTCGAGAGTGTCCTCCGCAGGAATCGGTCGTCGTCCGCCGCGCTGGGGGGCGTCGCGCTCATCTCGACGTTCGTCGCGCTCCTCGTCACGGACCTCGTCTCCGACGGCGTGTCGATCAGCGGCATCGGGACCTGGATCGGCTCGACGGTCGTCGTCTGGCTCGGATCTCTGATCGCGGTCTTCGTCCTCCCGTTCCTCGGGCTGAAGAAGTACCTCGAAGAACGACGCGACGTCTAGCGCTCGTCGGCCAGCCAGCCCGCAGCCCGGCGGTCGAGGAACGCGCGCAGTCCGTCCTGTCCCTCGTCGCTCGTTCGACGCGCCGCGGCGATGTGCGCGGTATCGATCCCCGTCGGCGCCTCGCGGACGAGCTTCTTCGCCTCGCGCACGGCGATCGGCCCGCCGGCGAGGATCTCGCCGACGATCTGCTCAGCTCGCTCCCCCGCGTCCTCCGACACCTCGGAGACGAGCCCGATGCGGAGCGCCACGTCGGCGCCGAACCGCTCGCCCGTCGTGAAGTAGCGGCGCGCGGCGCTGCCTATCTTCGCCAGCACGAACGGTGAGATGACCGCCGGGACGATCCCGAGGCGCACCTCGGTGAACCCGAAGACCGCATCGGGCCACGCCACCGCGACGTCGGCGCACGCGACGAGTCCCGAGCCGCCGCCGAGTGCGAACCCGTGCACGCAGCAGACGACCGGCACCGGGCAGGAGTCGACGGCCTCGAGCATCGCGTAGAGCCGCATCGCGTCCTCGACGTTCTCGTCGTACGACAGCTCGATCGCCGCGCGCTGCCACTCCACGTCGGCGCCCGCGCAGAACGACGGTCCCTCGCCTTCGAGCACCACCGCCCGCGCAGCGCCGACGTCCGCGAACGCCTCGGCCAGCTCGGCGATGAGGCCGGCGTCGAAGGCGTTCCGGCGCTCGGGCTTTGCGAGCGTGACCCGGAGGACGTGTCCGTCACGGCCGACCTTCAGCGCTCCCACAGGCGCACACCCTATGGTTTCGGCAATGCCTGCGAAGTCGTTCACGGTGGAGCTTCACCGCGTGCAGAAGACCGGCACGATGTTCCGCGTGCCGTTCGATCTCGAGGAGGCGTTCGGCCGTGTGCGACCGCCCGTCAAGGTGACGATCCGCAGCCACACGTGGCGCACCACGCCGGGTGTCTACGACGGGGTCGGGTACGTCGTCGTGAACCGCGCGGTGAAGGCCGCCACGGGAGTCGACGCTCCCGATCGCGTGCGCGTGCGGATGGAGCTCGACACGGAGCCGCGGAAGGTCGCGATCCCGGGCGACCTCGCAGGCGCGCTCGCGGCGGACCCTGTGGCGAAGAAGGCGTTCGCGTCGATGTCCTTCACCCATCGCCGCGAGTACGTCGAGTGGGTCGAGGAGGCGAAGCGTCCCGAGACGCGAGCCCGTCGGATCGCGGCGACCGTGGCGCGCGCGCCCGGCGGAGAGCCGCTCCGCTGATGGAGAGGCTGAGCGGCGCGCTCGCCGCCTC
>DASUCI010000062.1:0-4732 GCA_035762825.1 Gaiellaceae bacterium
GAGAGCCTGCTCGCCCTGACCCGGAACTACCGCTCCCGCCCGCAGGTGCTCGCAGCGATCAACCACCTGTTCGGCGATGCGTTCGGGGACGAGTACCAGCCCCTCGCGGCCTCGGCGGAGTTCCCGGATCCGGTGTTCGGCCACCCGGTGGAGCTGCTCGTCACCGACAAGGCGAGCTTCGCCGACGCGCCGGAGCACTGGCGCGCGGGGGAGGCGCGACGGATCGCAAGCCGCGTCCGCGAGCTCGTCGACTCGGGTGAGGCCGAGCCGGGAGAGATCGTCGTGCTCTTCGCGGCAGGCACCGACGCGGAGCGCTACGAGGAGGCGCTCAGGCGCGAAGGCCTGCCGACCTTCCGCGCGACCGGCCGCGGCTACTTCGGGCAGCAGCAGGTCGTCGACCTGCTCGCGTACCTGCGCCTCTTGCACAACCGCTACGACGACGTGGCTCTGACGACCGTGCTCGCGTCGCCGTTCGTCGGCGTCTCGAACGACACGCTGGTGCTCCTGCGCCGGAACGCGCCGCGTCGGCCGCTCTTCACCGCGCTCGAGCGCTCGCTTCCCGAAGGGCTCGATCCCGGTGACGAGCGCCTGCTGCGCGCATTCCTCCAGCGCTACGAGCGCCTCGTGCGTGCGTCCGCCAGGGTCGGGCTCGAGGCTCTCTGCGACCGGATCGCCGGCGAGCACGACTACGACCTCGCCGTCCTCGCGCGCTGGGACGGGAGCCGTCGCTTCGCAAATCTCCGCAAGCTCGGCCGGCTCGCGCGCGAGTACGAGGCGATTCGCGGGGCGGACATCGAGGGCTTCGTCCGCTTCGTTCGCGACCAGGACGCGCTCGGTGCGAAGGAGCTGGAAGCCGTCGCCGAGGAGGAGGGAGGCGGCGCCGTTCGGCTGCTCACCATCCATGCAGCCAAGGGCCTGGAGTTCAAGGTCGTCGTGGTCGCGGATGCCGGACGCGACGTGGGTGGCCCACGCGGCCCGGACGAGATCGTCGCGCTGTCGGACGGTCGCTTCGGGTTCCGGATGGTGCACCCGACCCGTGGCGATCGCCGGCCCGTCTTCGGCTGGGACGACGTGCGGCAGGCTGCCGGCGATCAGGAGCGCGAGGAGCGGCTGCGCCTCTACTACGTCGCGATGACGCGGGCGATCGACCGCCTCGTCGTCTCCGGCGCGATCGACCCGGAGCGGACGGCGGATCGCTCCACGCCGATCGGCTGGGTGCTCGACCGCCTCGACGCACAGGAGATCGTGACCGAGGCCGATGACGCTCCCGTCGAGCTCGAGTGCGGCGACGCGCGCTTCGTCCTCACGGTCGCGCGCTACACGCCTGCGGACGATGCCGTCGAGGTGGAGGTCGCCGACGAGCCCGCGGACGACTCGGAGTCGCAGCTGCAGCTCTTCGACGAGCTGCCGACCGGGCGACCGCGCCTCGGGATCGAGCTGCCCGGCCTCGCCGAGATCCCGGAGCCGCCTGCCCACGACGTTCGGAGGCTCTCGTACAGCGCGCTCGCGCTCTTCGAGCGCTGCGCGTACCGCTACTACGCCGAGCGCGTCCTCGGCCTCCCACGCCGTGAGCCCGTGCGGAGGGAAGGCGGCGACGCTGGACTGGCGGCGACCGAGATCGGCGATGCGGTGCACCGGCTGCTCGAGCTCGTGCCGCTCGACGCTCCGTCGACTCCTCCGCGCGCGGATCTCGATGCCGCCGTCCGCGACTGGTATCCGGACGTGAGCGGCGACGAGCTGGATCGTGTCGCTCTCCTCGTCGACGCGTACTGCGCGTCCGCCCTCGCGCAGCGACTCGCGAAGCTCTCCGGCGCCCGTCCCGAGCGGCCGTTCGTGTTCGAGCACGACGGCGTGCTGATCCGCGGCCGTCTTGACGTCTTCTGGCAGGAGGGCGATCGGGCGCTCGTTGTCGACTACAAGTCGAACGCGCTCGAAGGCCGCGATCCGGCCGAGATCGTGGATGCCGAATACGGTCTTCAGAGGCTCGTCTACGCCCTCGTCTGCCTGCGCAGCGGCGCGACGGACGTCGAGGTCGCATACCAGTTCCTCGAATCGCCGGATGCCGTCGTCTCGACGTCGTTCACGCTCGTCGACGTCGAGCGGCTCGAGGCAGAGCTCTCTGGCGCCATCGCCCGGATCCGCGCGGGCGACTTCCGGCCGACGCCGAACGAGTTCGTGTGCTCGGACTGTCCCGCACTCGACCTCGTGTGCGCCGGGCCGCGACTCGGGTTCGCGCACGCGCGCTAGATCGTGGCATCGATCATCTAGCCTCGCGGCGTGCGCGTCGCGGCGATCAGCGACATCCACGGGAACCTGCCCGCGCTGGAGGCCGTGCTGGCAGACATCGAGTCCGAAGGCATCGAGGAGATCGTGGTCGTGGGCGACACGGTCAGCGGGCCGTGGCCGGCCGAGGTGTTCGACCTCCTCGCTGCGAGAGGCGCGAGACACGTGCGCGGCAACGCCGATCGGCTCGTCCTCAGCGGCGAAGAGGGCGCCATCGGGGACTGGAGTGCGCAACGCCTGGGCGACCGCCGGTCAGCCGTCGCGGCGTGGCCGCTGACGCTCGACCTCGTGGTTGAGGGACTGGGCAACGTGTTGGTCTGTCATGCGACCCCGACGTCGGACGATCCGATCTACACGCGTGTGACACCGGACGCGGACGTTGCGCGTCTGTTCGCCGGCGTCGATGCCGACGTGGTCGTGTGTGGCCACACGCACATCCAGTACGACCGCACGCTCCCGCGTGGTCTTCGGATCGTCAATCCGGGCAGCGTGGGCATGCCGTACGAGGGACGACGCGGTGCCTTCTGGGCCGTGCTGGGTCCGGACGTCGAGCACCGTTCCGCCGAGTACGACGTCGAGGCGGCAGCGGCGGCGATGCGAGAACGCGACGCGCCGAACGTCGAGGAACAGCTCATCACGTTTCTGCTCGAGCCGCGGGATCCGAGCGACGTGACCGCGTACTTCGAGACGCTTCGTGCCGCGTAGCTACGTCCGGGAAGCCCGCCGCCGGGGACTCGGCCGGAGGCGAGAGCGCATCGTCCCGATCATCGAGCGGCTCGCAGAGGAGCACTCGGACGCGGAGATCGCGCTCCGCTTCCGTAGCGATCTCGAGCTTCTCGTCTCGGTGATGCTCTCCGCGCAGACGACCGACGTGAACGTCAACAAGGTCACGCCGCTGCTTTTCGCCAAGTACCGGAAGCCCGAGGACTACCTCGCGGTGCCGATCGAGGAGCTCCAGCGGGACATCTACGCCACGGGGTTCTTTCGCCAGAAGGCGAAGGCGATCCGCGGCACGATGCAGACGCTCATCGAAGAGTTCGACGGCGAGGTGCCGCGGCAGCTCGAGGAGCTCGTCCGCCTTCCGGGCGTCGCGCGCAAGACGGCGAACGTCGTGTCTTCGGAGCTCGGGCACGCCCAGGGAATCGTGGTCGACACGCACGTTCGGCGGCTGTCGCAGCGCCTCGGCCTGACCCGCAAGGAGGACCCCGTGAGGATCGAGCGCGACCTCCAGCGCGTCGTTCCGCGTCCCGACTGGGCCCGCTTCCCGCATCTCCTCATCTGGCACGGGCGCCGCGTCTGCGACGCTCGCCGGCCCCTCTGTGAGGAGTGCGTGCTGGAAGACCTGTGTCCCGCAAGCCGGCTTCGCTAGATCCAGCGACGCCAGCGGAAGATCGCGAGCTGGACGAGCGTCGAGATGACGATCAGCGTCGTCGAGACCCCGAGCGACCAGTAGTCGTTGTCGAACGCCGACTCGAAGTTCTGTCCGTAATAGCCGACGATCAAGCTCGGCACGAGCACCAGGGCGGCGATGACCGTGAGCTTCTTCGCCACCTCGCCCTGGCCCTCGACGATCTTCGACTGGTGGTGGTCTCGGACGCCCGCGAGGAGATCGCGGGCGATGTCCAGCTCCTCGGTGGCACGCACGAGGGTGTCGTAGGTCTCGGCGAAGAGGCGTTCGATCTCAGGTGGAAAGAGGGCGTGGTCGCCCACCTCGACGCGTCCGTCGAGGACGCGTCGGACGCCTGCGCGAGTCGCAGCCACGGTCCGCCGGCTGTGCAGCAGCTCGTGACGGAGGTCCGAGAGGCGCATCCGGACGCGACTCGGCGGCCATGTGTCCAGCGCGTCCTCGAGCTCCTCGATCTCCGCGTAGGCGCCGTCGAGCGAGTCGAGAAACGACTCCGCCACCTCGTCGACGAGGCGGAATACGAGCTGGCCCGCGCCGGCTGCCTGCTCCGACGCCGGGTGCAGCGCCGAGATGTCGAACGGCTCGCCTCCGTCGCTCGGCGTCTTGCGAACCGTCACGACGACACCGGGGGTCGCGACGACGTCGATCTCGAGATAGCTGACCCGATCCTCGTGAGGAACGGGGCGGGCGGCCATGAGCACGCCGAACACGTACGCGCCGTGGCTTTCGAGGAGCGGCCGGGGCTCTCGGCCGTCCGCCGGCCGCGCGGCCAACGCTTCCACGACCTCCGGATCGACCGGGATCGGGAGCGTCGCGAAGACCTCTTCGCGGGTCGGGTCGACGAGGTCGAGCCAGCGTGCGCTCACAGCGCGCGAGATTAGAGAGCGGTGCGGTCGGAGGGCCAGGAGGGCTTGGCGGAACGGGCCTCGTCGCCGGGGTGCCGCTGGTCGTCGCGAGGCAAGGACGCAGGGAGCCCCAATAGTTCACCTATTGGGGCGACTGAGGACGCCGTCCTCGCGGCGATCCAGCGCTCCCCCGGCGGCA
>DASUCI010000063.1:0-5086 GCA_035762825.1 Gaiellaceae bacterium
CTCTCGCTCGTCGAGGTCAACGAGGCGGCCGAGGTCGTGCGCCAGACCGCGACCGACGAGACGAACATCATCTTCGGCGCGACCGTCGACTCGCGGCTCACCGGCCAGGTGTGGGTGACGGTCGTCGCGACGGGGCTCGGCGGCATGCGGCGGCGCGCCGGCGGGCCCGTGTTCGAGGTGACGTCGCAGCAGGGCCGCTCGAGCGATCCCGAGCTTCCCTCGTTCCTGAACACCGGGTAGCGCGGCCGCCGCAGTACGGTTTCCGGATGCGAGGCGCGATCGCCGCCGGTCACCCCCTCTCGGCCGAGGCCGGCGCGCGCGTGCTGCGCGAGGGCGGAAATGCCGTCGACGCGCTGCTGGCCGCCGCCTTCACGGCCTTCGTCACGGAGGGCCCGCTCACCGGACCGGCGGGAGGCGGGTTCGCGCTCGTCCACGAGCCAGGCGGCGAGACGACGGTCCTGGATTGCTTCTTCGGTGTCCCTGCGCGCGGGCTCGGCGAGATGGACGAGCTCGTCATCGACTTCGGCGACTCCGGAACGCAGGTCTTTCACGTCGGCGAGGGCTCCGTCGCGGTTCCCGGGCTCCTCGCCGGGCTCGAGGAGGTCCACCGGCGCTTCGCCACGCGGGAGTGGGCCGAGCTCGTCGAGCCGGCGGTGGCCCTCGCGCGGGAAGGGTTCGAGCGCGACGACCCGCGCGCATTCCTCCACCTGATCCTCGAGGGGATCCTCCTTCGCGAGGAGGGCGGACGCGGGATCTACGGCGATTCCGTGCGCGTGCACACCGCCGGTGCCGCCGCGACGATGGAGCGCGTCCGCGACGCGGGCGCGGCGATGGTGGCAGAGCTCATCCCCGAGTACGCGGACGATCTGCGCGCCTATCGCGTCCTCGAGGTCGACCCCCTCGACGTCGAGATCCTCGGGCGCACGGTTCGCTCGACACCTTCTCAGGGCGGCGGGGTCGTACAGCGGATCCTCGGGCTCCTCGCGGAGCAGGGAGAACCGACGCTCGAGGACGAGGCGCGCGCGGTCGCGGACGCCTACGGGCCGCTCGGCTCCGGCCCGCTGCCCGGGACGACTCACATCTCGGCGGTCGACGGCGCGGGGAGGGCGGCGGCGCTCTCGTCGACCCTCGGCTCCGGATCGGGCGTGTTCCGCGGCGGGACGCAGCTCAACAACATGCTCGGCGAGCTCGACGTCATCGGAACGCACGAGAAAGCCGCCGGTGATCGCCTGGCGAGCATGATGACACCGACTCTGGTGCTCGACGCGGACCGGCCCGAGCTCGTCATCGGCAGCGCAGGCTCCGTTCGGCTCGCCGGCGCGATCGCGCAGGTCACCTGGCGGATCCTTCACGGTCTACACGTGCGCGACGCGATCGAGGCGCCACGGCTGCACGTGGAGCGCACGACGCTCCATCTCGAAGGCGGATGGCCGGACGACGAGGTCGCGACGCTCCCGGCGACCTGGGACGTCAACCGCTGGGAGGGTCTCAACCTCTTCTTCGGCGGGGTCCAGGCGGTGCATGCCTCGGTCGGCGGGGCGCTCGAGGCGGCGGGAGACCCACGCCGCGGGGGCGCGGGGACGGTCGTCGAATGACGATCGTCAGGCCCGCGTCGCCGGGAGATGCGCACGCGCTCGTCGAGCTCGCGGAGAGCGTCGGCCGCGAGGACGGACGTTGGATTCTCGGGACCGGCCCGTGGCGGTCCGTCTCGGATGAGCGGCGCTACCTCCGCACGATCGAGCGGCATCCCGACGCGGCGGTCTACGTGGCCCAGGACGGAACGCGGATCGTCGGCCGGCTCTCCCTCGCGCGGGACACGCACCCCGCGAGCAGGCACGTCGCCGATCTCGGGCTCATGGTGGCGGAGAGCCATCGCCGGCAGGGAGTCGGGACGACGCTGCTGGAGCAGGCCGTCTGCTGGGCCCGCGGTGCGCACGTGCGCAAGCTCGAGCTGCACGTCTTTCCGTGGAACGAGCCCGCGCTCGCGCTGTACGAGTCCTTCGGCTTCGAGCGCGAGGGCTACCGCAAGCGGCACTACGAGCGCGGCGACGAGCTCGTCGACGCCGTGCTCATGGTGTACTTCGTCGACTAGCGCCGCGTCGCGGGGTGCTTCGGCACCGAGAGCACCGCGAGGGCGCGGTAGACCATTCGCCCGCGAGCCCACGGCCGGAACCGGGAGAGTGCGAGCAGCAACGTGTCGACGGGCCGCAGCATCGCCGGGGTCAGGGCTCGCCGGTTCGGAGCGGGACGACCGTTGCTCCCCCCGCGGCGGCTGCGGCGGGAGGCTCGTCGACGGACCGAGGCGCCTTGGCTGTGGGCTCATCGGCAGGCATCTCACCGTCGTCCAGCCCGGCCGTCGGGGCGTCCCGGTGTCCGTCGGCCTTCCGCTCGTCCGGCCGTTGGTTGAGCGTGTCCGACGCGCGCGCCATCTCGGCGGCGACGGCCTCCATCGTCTGGACGCTGTCGCGCAGCCCGGCGAGAAGGTCGTCTGCCGGTGCGCTCTGGGCATGCGTCTCGGGTGTCGTCTCTGCCTCGTGCCGCCGCGCATGCACCGCGTCGTCGAGACGTGCCTCGAGCGAACGAAGGGCCACGGGCCAGAGGGTCTTCGCGCGCGATACCTCGTCCGCGACCGTTGCGACACGCTGGTCGATCGCCTCGATCTGGCCGCCGAGCTCGCCCGCGACACGCGCACTCGTCTCCGCTGCCTTGCGCGTCTCCGTCTCGATCCGCCCGAGCCGCGCAGCCAGGTCGTCGATCGATGTCGAGCCCAGCTCGGGAAACGCGTGGAGAGCCTCGCGGATGTCGTCGACGATCGACTCGATGCGCGTGCTCGACTCCGTGAAGTGGCGATGCAGCGTCGCGAGCTCGCGCTCCTTGTCGCCGAGGCCGGTCGCAGCCGACTCGACGGTGGCGGTGAGCGTGTCGTGTCGCTCGGCAAGCGTCGCAAGCGCGTCGTCCATCGCGCCGAGGCGGCGATTCAGGTGCGCCTCGTCGACGCTCTGGAGGGAGTCGAGGCGCAGCGACAGGGTCGCGAGCGCGTCGCTCGTCGTCCCGACGCGCTGAACGAGCCGCTCTTCCTGGACGGCGCGAGTGCGCTCGAGCTGTCCGAGCGTCTCGCCCAGCACGTCCAGACGCCGTGCGAGCGCGGCGAGAGCGTCGTCCGTCTCTCCGAGACGGCGCTCGAGGTCCTCCTCGTCGACACGAGGCAGGGCATCGAGGCGCTGCGTCAGGGTCGTGAGGGCTTCGTTCGTCTTCCCGAAGCGGCGATCGAGCCGCTCCTCCTGAAGGACATGCGTGGTCTCGAGGCTGCTCAGCCCTTCCGCAAGCACGTCGAGACGGTGCGAGACGTTCGTGAGCGCGTCGTCGCTCGCCTGGAGGCGGCGATCGAGCTCGTCCTGCCCGGCGTCGCGCGTTCGCACGAGGACCTCGACCCTCTCGACGAGTGCGTCGACGCGTGGCGACTGGGCCCCGAGCGACTCGAGACGGTGCGACACGCTGTCGAGCGCGTCGTGTGTTTCTCCCAGCCGGCGATTGACCTGCGCCTCGTCGACGGCACGCTGGCGGTGGTGCTCTTCGATCATCCGGGCCAGCGCGTCGAGGCGCTCCGACTGCGTCGCGAGGGCGTCGCTCGTCCGTCCAAGGCGTTGCTCGAGCTCCTTCTCCGTCACCGAGCCGGCCTCGGTGAGGCCGTCCACCTGGCCGCGCAGCGTCGAGAGCGTGGTGGCCAGGTCGGCCGGCGTCCGATCGAGCGCGGTCCTGACGGCCGCCAGGTCGGCTGCGAGCGCATCGATCCGGGCGGTCGTGGCGGGATCCGTGGTGGGGACCGGAGGGGTCGCAGCTGCAGCCGAGAGGGCTCCTGTCCGCTCGTCCAGCACTCGCACTGCCGCGACGAGGCTCTGAATCTGCGCCGCGTTCACGCCGCCGGCGCGCTCCTTCGTCAGTGCTGCGACGGCATTCCTGAGCGACCGCAGCTCCGTGGCGTCGACCGGAACGTCGGCTGCCGCGGCCGACTCGGCCGCGCGGTTCACATGGTGGACGAGCCCCTGCAGCGTCTGATCTCGCGCCTCGAGCGCCCGCTGGAGGGCGGCGATCTCGCCGTCCTTCTTGGCGATCGCGGAGGCCGTCGTCGCAACCGTCGACGCGAGCGTGTCGACGCGTTCCGCGAGCACGTCGAGCCGCGCTACGAAGCGGTTCTCCTGCTTGGCATCGTTCTTAGAGGACAGCAAGACCCGTCGCGCGTTCCCTCGACGCGAGCGCAAACCGGTACGGCGAGCCGGCAGGCATCCTCAGGCGTATCGGAACGCGCGCGAGCGCGCTCGCTCACTCGTTTCAGTGACGTCGCGCAGCGACGTGCCCGCAAGGCGGACCAGCCGGAGGGGTCTCGGGGACCGGCGAGGTTCCCCAACACCGTTCGGTGAGCTAGAGGCCGGGCGTCCAGCCGAGCACGAGGCGGCGCTGCTCGAGGGTCTGCGGGCAGCCGCGCCCTCGCGCGTCCGCGATCCGCCGCAGCGCCTCATCCGGATCGGCGCCGTGGCGGACGAGCCAGGTCCCGACGACGATCCCGGTCCTGCCGCATCCCGCCCAGCAGTGGACGTAGACGACACCCCCGGCCTCGAGCTCCGCGTCGATCTCGTCGAGGATCGCGACGAGCTCGACGGGCGTCGGCACCGAGAAGTCGCGGATCGGCCTCGACACGTAGCGCGCCGGCGGCCCGACGTGCGCCGCATACGGCTCGAGCTCACCCTGCTGCGTGAGGTCGACGAAGAGCGTCACGCCTTCCTCGGCCAGACGACGGACGGCGTCTGCCGCCTCGGTGGGCGAGACGGCGCACGGATGCCGCCCGGCGATCAGCCGGCCGGGCTCGATGATCGTGGGCGGACGCACGCCGAGCAGTCTGCCGATACCCCGTCCGGGTGGAACGTCTCAGGCGGCCCCGAGCGCGTGCCGATAGCGAGGTCATGGCGTCGTCCGACACTGCTGCGGAGCTCCGAGACCGCGCGCTCGTGCTCGCGAGCGAGCTCGGCGTCGACCCTGGCGCGTGGTACCTCCGCGTCCTCGAGGAGGACCGCAAGGCCGGGCTCGAGCC
>DASUCI010000064.1:0-9335 GCA_035762825.1 Gaiellaceae bacterium
GCACCGGCTGCATCGGATCGCGGCTGACCGACACGACCGAGCTCGGTCAACAGCGTGTGACGGCGCTTGGGCGTCAGCAACCAGGCGAGCGTCAACTCCTTTTCGGGGTATGCCTCGCAAAAGTGCTCGAGCGCAGCGATCGCAAACATGCGGTAGACGAGGTCTTGGGAACCGCGCCTCGTCCGTACCCGCCGTGCGTAGGAGTACCCGGCAGCGTGGCCTAGCAGCTCGTCGGAGAAGACGGGCGGACGGCCGCGGTTGATTCGCGAATCCGCTTCCGTGCTCACACAAGCAGGAATCGGCCTCCGAAAACAGCTACACACCCTCGTCCGGGTAAAGATGGCTGACGCAAGGCGTCCGCTGTCGTGGCCGCGGGTGGACCGCGGGACGCATGACGATGCTCCTCAGCCCGGGATCGAGAGAACGACCTTGCCGAACTGGGCTCCCGACTCGAGTCGCTCGTGGGCGGCCGCGGCGTCCGAGAGCGGGAAGACGCTGTCGACGTGGATGCGTGCTCGTCCCGAGCGTACGAGCTCGTAGGCGCCCTCGAAGTCGGAGGGCATTCCCATCGTCGAGCCGTAGACGACGAGCTGCTTCCACCAGAGGCGGTAGAGGCGCGCAGGGGGGCTGTGTCCCGACGTGGCGCCGCAGACGACGACGCGGCCCTCCTGCGCCGCCGCCGCGAGCGAGCGCTCCCAGGTCGCCTCGCCGACGGTCTCGACCACGATGTCCGCCCCCTTGCCTCCCGTTGCATCCTTGACCGCCTGCACCACATCGTCCGCCTCGTGGTCAACGGCGACCTCGGCTCCGAGCGCGCGAGCCCGTTCGAGCTTCTCTGCGCTCGACGACGTGACGATGACCCGTGCTCCGTGCGCGCGTGCAATCTCGAATGCGGCCAGCGCGACGCCTCCACCGATGCCCCAGATGAGCACCCACTCGCCCTCGCGCACGGCAGCCTTGGTGACGAGCATCCGATGCGCGGTCTCGAAGGTGAGCGGAAACGCCGCTCCTTCCTCGAACGACAGCCCCTCGGCGAGCGGATACAGCTGTCCGGCCGGAAGAGTCTTGAGCTCGCAATACGTGCCGTCCGTGTGCTCGCCGATGACGGTGATGCGGCCGTCGTGGGGGATCCCGGGATTGACGACGACGCGGTCGCCCACCGTGAACCCTTCGACGCCTTCACCGAGCGCCGCGACCACTCCGGCGCCGTCGGCACCGAGGATTCGTGGCTTCGGCACCGACGGAAGCCCCTTGCGCACCCAGACGTCGAGGTGGTTCAGGCCGGCCGCTCGAAGTGACACGAGCACCTCGCCCGGCCCGGCGGACGGATCGTCCACGTCCTCGTAGCGAAGGACCTCGGGCCCTCCGTCCTCGTGGATGCGCACGGCCTTCACGAGGCATGATCCTCTCATGACCGGCGCCGAGCTGATGGAGCTGGCAGACGATCTCGGCATCGATGCGGTCGGAGCCATACCCGTCGTGCCCTACGACGACACCGAGCGACACATCCACGAGCGGAGATCGCGCGGGCTGTTCGCCGACATGCGCTTCACGATGGCCCGCCCCGACGTCTCGTGCCATCCGGAGGCGCTGTTCGACGGAGCGAAGACGGTCGTTGCCGCCGCTCTCTGCTACTACCGGGAGGGGACGCCGTCGTCTGCCGACGAAGGTGTCTTGCCGCGGTATACGTGGCGCGACGAGTACGCCGAGCTACGTGCACGGCTCGACGCGCTGGGGCGCCGGCTCGGCGGCTCCTATCGCGTCCTCGTCGACGAGAACGCGCACGTCGACCGGGCAGCGGCCGTGCGCGCGGGTGTCGCGTTCTACGGGAAGAACACGATGGCAATCACCCGCCGACATGGGTCGTGGGTGGTGCTCGGCGTGCTCATCACCGATACCGAGATCGACACGACGCCGGCGCTCGAGCTCGACTGCGGGAAATGCATGCTCTGCATCGACGCATGCCCGACGGGCGCGCTCGACGAGCCGGGCACGCTCGACGCGACCAAGTGCCTCTCGTACTGGACGCAAGCGCCGGAGGCCATCCCGGAGGAGTACCGCGTGGAGCTCGGGGCAATGGTCTATGGCTGTGACATCTGTCAGGACGTGTGCCCCTGGAATCGCGGCGTCGAGAAGCGCCGTCGTGGGAACGGCACGGCAAGTGAAGCCGACGGCCGTGTGTCGCTCGCCGACTGGCTCTCGCGCGACGGGGACGAGCTGATTGCCGACTTGGATCGTCTGTACGTGCCGCGCAACGATGCGCGCTGGCTGCGGCGCAACGCGCTGATCGCCGCGGGCAACGTCGGCACGCGCGCGCTCGAGCCGGTGGTGCGGCGGTACGAGGGAGACTCCGATCCGATCCTCAGCGAGACGGCCAAGTGGGCTCTCGCGCGCATCGCTGACCGCAACGCGTGACAGCGGGCCTCGACAACGATCGCCTCGCCGTGCTCGTCCACGAGGTTCGCAGCCCGGTTGCCGCGCTGGCCGGCGTCGCCGAGACGGCCGCGGAGTCTCGCGGCGAGTCCGAGGCGCTTCCCACGCTCGTACGGCTCGCGCTGGCTGCATGTCGGGCGATCGAGCGGATCGTCATGGACGTCGCGGTCGCATCGGTTCGCGTCGAGCCGGTCGACGTGAGCGCGCTCGTCCGCGATGCCGTCGCTGCACAAGGGCGCGGCGCGGACGTCGCGCTGGTCGTGGACGAGGGGCTCAGTGTCGAGGGCGATGCCGTGCGCCTGCGTCAGGTCGTGGACAACCTCATCGCGAACGCGCTCGTCCACGGAGGCGCGTCAGAGGTGGCGGTTCACGCATCGCGCAGCGAAGGCGCCGTCCACGTTGCGGTCTCCGACGCCGGGCCGGGAATCGCGACCGAGCACCTCGCTGGCATCTTCGATGCGGGCGTGCGCCTCGACGCCGACGCGCCTGGGTCGGGCCTCGGGCTCGCCCTCTCGCGCGCGATCGCAGAGGCGCACGGCGGCTCGCTCACGGCGCGGTCGGCTCCCGGGGAAGGCGCCACGTTTACCCTCGCGCTGCCCGTGGTACTCGATCAGCCCGACACTGCGGCCTCCAATTCGTAGTCGCGGAGCCATCGTCCGTCCGCAGCGTGCTCGCTGATCGCGAACGTCGCCCGAGACGACGCGATGTCCACGTCGTCGCCTGCGATGCGCACCGGCACGGCGCCCACGACGGGATAGACCTCGTTGTAGCCGCGATGGGCGACGACGACGTACGCTGCGGCACGCCGAGGCTGGACCCACACGAATGCGAGCGGCTCGCCGTCCTCGTCACGGCAGATGAGGTCCAACCGCGGATCGCGCAACCGTCCCTGCTCGAGTCTCCCGAACGCGCGTCCACACCACGGTTCGACGGCCGTCGAGCCGTTGCCGGCTCGGTCGCAGGCGTACGCCGCACGTCTGCCCGGTCCGAGATACGTGACGCTCGCGCCGTGCACGTCGGTGCGCTCGACGACGAGCCCTGCGGAGCGGCCGGACGAGCCGAGGCACCTTGCGGCGGCACTGCCGTCTTCGACGGCGTTCGAGCGGACAGCTCGGACGCGGGTCGCCACCGTCGGCCCGGCCACGCCATCCAGCGCGACTCGCGGCGGGCGCGCACCGGATCCGTCGCTGAGCATGGTCGGTGGCGCAGGCGCACTGTCGTGCAGGCAGCCCGTTGCCATGCACACGAGCCCGAGCGCAACCGGGCCACGGCCGGCCGGCGTCACGAGCTCCAGCCGGTTCGCCGTACGCCGCTGTAGCTCGCGCTTCCCCGATACGTCCGCGTCCAGATGTTCGTGCCGTACGCCTCCCCCTTTGCCTCGATGATCTGATCGCTACCGTCGGGGTTCACGGCGTAGACCAGCCCGATGTGGTTGTCGCTCGCGAGTGCGTCCATCTTCACGAGGCTCGCCTTCGCGACCGTGATGTTCGGAGCGCCGGCGCCCGCCTTGAACGCGGCGGCCGTGTACGGGCCATGGACGAAGCGCAAAAGCCCCCACTGCTGGAAGCCGGCGTTGCTCGTATCGAGCGACTCGCGCCAGACCTTGAACGTGAAGCCGGAGCAGTCTCCGCCCTCGCCGCCGGTGGTCGGATCCTCGCGCGGGTCGCCCGGTGAGTCGTCGCGGTCGTTGTCGTTCCAGCATCCGCCTGCCCACTGGTAACCCTCGTGGCGGGCGCGAAGTGCCACCGCGGCCGAGCCGTCGCGGGTGATGTACGACGCCGGCGTGGAAGGTGCGTAGTTGCAGTTGTCCGCGACGAAGCGCGTGTGGTACGCGGCCGCGGTGCCGACGTAGGCGAGCCCGAACGCGAGTGCGAATCCCGCAGCGAGGCGTCGTGGTGTCAACATCAGCGCACCTCCAGGTCGTAGCGGTCGACGAACACTCCGGAGGGGGACGAGCCGAGCCGGTAGAGCGACCGTCCGACGAGCTTGAAGCGCCCGAGCGCGGACGCCTCCGCCCAGTCCGCCGAGTCGAGCGCGAAGCGGTCGACGAGCCCGTTGTGGCCGAGGACGAGGGCGACGAACTCATCGGCCTTGTCGTCGTAGACCCGGGCCACGAGCACGACGCGCTGTCCCCACGGTTCGGCCAGCTGTATCTCCGCGAGCGGCGTCGTGCTCGTCACGCGCCAGGATCGAGTCACGGCGCGGCTGGCGACGACAGCAACCCGGATCTCGCTTCCATGGCGGGCTGCAACGACCTCCACGCCGCCCTCGAAGCGCCGACCGGGCCGTCCACGCTCGAGCTGTTGCGCGGGCCGGGCGGGCACACCGCCCACCATGACCGGCATCCAGTGGTGCGACGGGCGGCCGAGGACGACAGGTGTGCCGTTCTCGATTCGGATCTGCGACGGCGTTCGCTCGGCACTCTCGACGGCTTCGAGCTCGCGACCGCCGTCGTCGAAGCGCTTGACGAGTGGATGCATGCCGGGAGCCGCGGTCGTCTCGAGCACGTAGATGGACCCGTCGTCCGCGACGGACATGTCGGCGAGCGTTCCGTTGACGGAAACGGGCACGTTGGCAGTGATCTTCGACCCCTCGTCCCACCGAAGTACGCGACGATTGACCTGGTCGAGGAGGAAGACGCTCCCGCTCGCATCGACGTCGAAGGCAGAGGCACCGATGGGCCCGACGTTCCGGCCGTGCTCGAGCCCGGCCTGTCCTGCGCGGTCTCCCCAGCTCGCGAATGCCACACGTGACACTTCGGGTCGGTTGCTCCCGAACATGTGGCGCCCGAGGTCGACCGTCACGCTGTCGGGAAGCGGCCGCGAGACGTGGGGAGCCGCGGCTCCGCCCGCGGGGAGCGTGACCTGCCCATCGACCGATGACGCCTCGACCTCGGCGTAGTACTCGACGCCGCGGGCGCCACGGAAGCGGGCCGGGATGACGACCGCCAGTTGGCGGACGCCGCCCTCGACCCGACTCTGGAGCGGGAGGGCTTCGAACGAGGTGTCACCGATGGTCCGGACGAAGACGACGCCGCGCGCATCACAACCCGCGTCGGTGCTCTCGTCCTCGGCCGCCGCGCAGTGGACGTCGTACGCGAGGTCGATCGACTCGTCCGCGGCGGTCAGGAGTGGTGGCAGGTGCGTGACGTCGAAGACGGCTTGCGGCTGCGTGCTCGACGGCCCTGCGCCTGCGACCGACCACGTCGCAGTTCCGACGCCCGTGGCGACTCCGAGGACGATCCCGAGTGTCGACGCGAACGAGCGTCGAGGTAAGCGCTGTCTCGATTGCATGTCGCACTCTCCTGTTGGCCTTTCGGGCAACAGTAGCGGCGATCGGAGTCAGCAGGAGCTGCCCCGAACAACTCGGCGCGGCTTCTTGACGCTTACGTGACGATCAGCGCCTGCTCGGAACGCGGCCGAGCTCACGCTGCAGGCGCCGAGCCCTCTTCGCCACGACGTCGCGGAGTCGCTGAGGCTCGAGCACGACGGTCTCGCCTCGATCCGCAAGGACCTCGGAGAGCACCCATTCCTCGGTCTTGTACGGGACGTCCGCGACCGCTGACCCGTCCGTCAGCGGGCGTGCGCCGCGTTCGAGCTTCCAGCGCGCGACCTCCGGGGAGTGGAGAAGCCGTGCGACGCGCGGGTTGCTGAGATACGAGGGATCGAACCCGTCGCGGGCTTCGAAGCGGTCGCCGGTCAGGCGTGCCGAGCGCATCCGATCGAGCCGGAACGTCCGTGGCGCATCCACGCTCAAGTCCCACGTGTGGACGCGCCAGACCGGGAGCTCGCGCTCGATCGTGTACGGCTCCACCTGTCGCAGGCTCGGGCCGTCGTCGCCGTCCTTGAGGTACTCGATCTCGACCACCACGCGCTTGTCGACGCCGTCGGAGAGCACGCGGACGAGCGTCTCCTCGGCGGAGGCGTCGCGCGCCACGGGCGTCCCCGCGAGGTCGAAGCGGCCGAACGTCTCCTCGAGCTTCTTGCGGACTCGCTTGAGCGGCGTGTGTGCGTCGGCCGCGATCGTCGGGCCGACGTACTCCATTGCGAGATGGATCGCGCGGGCCTCGAGCGGCGTCAGCTTGGGCGGGCGGCGGAAGACGTCGCCGTACAGCTCCTTCTCGACGCGCACGACGTCGCCGTCGTGCTCCGCGTACACGGCGTAGCAGCCCCCGCCGAAGTTCACGAGGTTGAGGAGCGAGAGGTGATCCTGGAGCTCCTCGAGCGGGATCGAGAAGCGAGCCGCCACCTCGACGGAGTCGAGCGTCGCGGAGCGCTCGTCGCCGCACGACGCGAGCAGGTGCGCGAGGAGGGCCTGCAGGACGCCGAAGCGCTCCGGGGCGACCGGACCGACGGGCCGCTCGGGAAGGGGCCGGCGGGGATCGGTCCGTTTCGGCCCGGCGACAGCCGGCGCGTCGCCGTCGTGGGAGCCTGCGAGAGCCGACAGTGCCGCTGCGACCGACTCGACGAGCTCCACCGGCTCGAGTGGGATCGCGCGCCCGTTCTGGCGCAGCACCCACCCTCCGAGGAGGTCGACGTTTGCGAAGTCGGTCTCGAACATCCCGTCCTCCACGGTTCCCGCGTCCGAGAGCGTGCGCTCGACCCACCAAGCGGTGTCGTCCGACACGGCGATGCGAGCTCGCCCCACGATTTCGCCGATCTGCCACGGACGCGGGATCCGGTGGAGCTCGACGTCGAAGTCCGGAGGGATTCGGAAGTCGCGTTCGCGCCGCGTTGCGAACCGGATGTCCCCGCGGATGCGGGACACCTTGAACGTGCGCGTCGTGCCCCGATCCAGGTCGTGGCCGACGACATACCAGTTGCCCTCGTCGAGGCGCAGCGCGTACGGGTTCACCGACCGCTCTCCCGGGCGCGCGCGGCGAGGGCTCCAGTACCCGAACCGGACGGTGCGCTGCTTGGAGATCGCGGACTCGAGCTTCGCCAGACGTCCCGCGAGCTCGGGTGAGTAATCCGGGGCGCTGACGCGCACCCTCGCGGCCGTCTCGGTCGGCGGCTCGGCGAAGCCGGAGCGTCCGAGCGCGAGGTTCTGCAGCGCGAGCCTGAATGGCTCCGCGTACGCGAACTTCCCCTCGAGGTAGTAGAGGGCGGTCTGCAGCGCCGCGAGCTCGTCGTCGTCCAGGTCGAGCCGCTCGAGGAAGTAGTTCTCGGAACGCAGCGTGTACAGCTCTTCGCCCGTGAACTCGTCGCGCTGCGACTGCAGCGGGACGCCGAGCGCGGTCAGCTCGGCGCGGTCCGAGTAGAACCGCCTCGCGAACGCCTCGTCGGACATCTCGCTGTAGCCCTCGACGTTCGACTTGACGTCACGGGCCGTGAGGAGGCGTCGCTCGGCCATCAGGAACGCGACGAGGGAGAGCTGCCGGATCAGCTTGTCGGCGTCGTGCGACACGTCCAGGCGAGCTTACAGTGAGCGGGCTCGGGCGATCCGGCCCGCGGAGAGAGCGACTCGGCCGCTACGCGGCGACCGTGGCGGCCTGCTCGAGATGCTGGTGTGACGGGCAGTAGTCACGGCCGGGGAGCGGCGTTCGCTGACAGGCCTTCCCCTTGCGTGTCGTCGCGTGACAGCGGGCGACGCCACCGTCCAGGAGCCCCGCTTCGACCTGCTGCTCGATGAACGAGGTCGCCGCGCCGACGCCTTCCTGCACCGACCACGCCACCTGCGCCTGCGCCGTGATCGGGAAGTAGCGCCGGATGTCCGCGAAGAGCGCGCGATCGGGACGTGCGAAGTAGTGCGGGTCGTCGGCGAGGCGTGCCATCGTCCGTTCGCACTCGATGAGAACGGAGCGGCGGTAGTCGAGCTGCTCGTCCCGCGACGCGTACGGGTCGATCAGATCCTTGATCGAGCGGTAGATCGCTCGCGAGTATTGATACATACAGGAGCGAAGTTGAGCTGCGTGATCGTCCACGAAACCTGCTCGATCTCCCCGATTTCCGTGCTGCTGGGCGAAAAATCGCGAAGCACCAGCTTCGCACGGGGGAGTGTAGCGGCTTTTCGACCGTGTTACAAAGTCGCCCCGCGAGTCGCCCGATAAGACAACGCGCGGACTCAGGGCACGACGTGCCTCACGACGGCGGTGCGTGAGGCGCGCCGGGCGTCCTCGAGAGCGCTGGTCGCCTCCGCCTCGGAGGAGTACACGCCGGAGAACACGATCCAGTAGCCCGGATGGAGGCTCGCGTACCGCGACGAGTCGAGGACGCCGACCTGCGGAAGTCCTCTGCGGCGTGCAGCCCGCGCGCGGGTGACTGCTGCCGCACGCCCGGCAGTCTGGGGCATGGACGCAAGCGCGATCGTCCAGCCCTCCTCGTCAGTGGGCCACTCCGCGACGCCGGAAGGTCCGACCGGTTCCTCTCCGGCGGCGCTGTCCGGTGCCGTGGCGAAACCACCGATCGCGGTGACGAGAGTCGCGTCGCCCCCGTCGGGGCCCGTCGCGGCGACCGCTGCCGCAGCGCCGAGCAGGGCGACGACGCTGGTCGCGACAGCGCGGAGCGCCCAGCGCGCCCGAGGGGCCGTTCCGACCCGCGAGACGGGGTCGCCGACGCGAGCGCCGCAGGTGAGGCAGTACCCCTGGCCCGCCGCGAGCGGCTCGCCGCACCGCGGACAGCTCGTCATCCGACCGCGTCCGAGCCCGCGGGCCGCGCCTCGCCGCCGCCGAGCGCGCGTCCGCAGGTGGCGCAGAACTTGGCTCCGAGCAGGATCGGCGCACCGCAGATGCACACCGCCCCGCCGCCACCGCGCCGAACGAGCGCGCTGCCGTCGAGCAGGGCGTCGATCTGCTGCACCCGTGCCTCGATCGCCACGAGCTCCGCGCAGCGCTCGACCACCAGCCCCGCGTTGAAGCGGTCGCGCTTGTACATCTCGAGCGCGAGCCCACCGAGGTCGCGCAG
>DASUCI010000065.1:0-2227 GCA_035762825.1 Gaiellaceae bacterium
GCGATGACCGAGTTCGTCCGGGCGGGTTGCTACGTTTTCGACTATGGCAACAATCTCAGAGGGGAGGCCCGCGATGCCGGTCTGACGGATGCCTTCTCATATCCGGGCTTCGTCCCGGCGTACATCAGGCCGCTGTTCTGCCGTGGGATCGGGCCGTTTCGGTGGGCGGTCCTCTCGGGAGACCCCGCGGACATCGATGCGATCGACGCAAGGCTCGCGTCCTTGTTTCCTGACGACGCGCTCCTACAGCGCTGGCTCGAGCTCGCTCGGGGCCGTGTCGCGTTCCAGGGCCTCCCGGCGCGGATCTGCTGGCTGGGCTTCGGCGACCGCGCGAAGGCGGGGCTCGCGATCAACGAGCTCGTCCGGACGGGCGCGGTGTCCGCCCCGGTCGTGATCGGGCGCGATCACCTCGACTCCGGCTCCGTCGCGTCGCCGTACCGGGAGACGGAGGCGATGCGCGACGGCTCCGATGCGATCGCGGACTGGCCGATCCTCAACGCGCTCGTCAACGTCGCCGCGGGCGCGACGTGGGTCAGCGTCCACCACGGCGGTGGCGTCGGCATCGGCAACTCCATCCATGCGGGGATGGTGGTCGTCGCCGACGGCAGCGACGACGCAGCGGAGAGGCTCGAACGTGTGCTCACGACCGACCCGGGCATGGGCGTCGTGCGGCACGCGGACGCGGGCTACGACGAGGCGCTCGCCGCGGCGCGCGAGCACGCCGTCGACCTGCCCTCCGTGGGCGCCGCCCGCACGTGACGGCGCGGCTGCTCGTCCGCGACCTCGCACAGCTCGCGACGCCGGCCGGAGGAGCGGCGCCGCTCCGCGGCGCGGCGCTCCGCGAGATCGAGGTGACGCGCGATGCGTACGTCCTCTGCGAGGACGGGCGCATCACTGCGGCCGGTCGCATGGCCGAGCTCCGGTCGCTCGACGGAGACGTGGAGGAGGTCGACGGTCACGGGCTCTCGGCCATCCCCGGTCTCGTCGACTGCCACACCCATGCGTGTTTCGCGGGCGATCGCGTCGAGGAGTTCTCGCTCCGTGCGGGCGGCGCCTCGTACGAGGAGCTGCACGCGCGCGGTGGCGGGATCCTCTCGACCGTGCGCGCGACGCGCGAGGCCGGCGAGGCGGGCCTGGCGGAGGCGCTGGCCGAGCACCGACGCTGGATGCTGTGTGCCGGGACGACGACGTTCGAGGCGAAGTCGGGCTACGGGCTCGATCGCGAGACGGAGCTCGCCCAGCTTCGCGTCGTCCGCGCCGCGGGCGGCATCCCGACGTGGCTCGGCGCGCACACGGTTCCCCCGGAGTTCGCGGACCACGGGGCCGATGCGTACGTCGACTTCCTCATTCACGAGGTGCTGCCGGCCGCGGCCGAGATCGCAGAAGCAGCCGACGTGTTCCTGGAGCGCGGCGCCTTCGACGCGGAGCAGGCGCGGCGGTATCTGACCGCGTGTCGCGAGGCCGGGCTCCCGCTCCGCCTGCACGGCGACCAGTTCACCGAATCTGGTGCGATCCCGCTCGCGGTGGAGCTCGAAGCCCGCTCCGTGGATCACCTCGAGGCGACCGGCGACGCCGGGATCGCCGCGCTCGCACGAAGTGACGTGGTCGGCGTCCTGCTTCCCGCGAGCGCGCTCTTCCTGAACCGGCCGATGCCGCCGGCACGCGCGCTCGTCGACGCCGGTGCTGCCGTCGCGCTGGCGACCGACTTCAATCCGGGCAGCGCGTTCTGCGAGAGCCTGCCGCTCGTCTGCTCGCTCGCCGCCACGCAGATGTCGCTGGCGCCGGAGGAGGCCCTCGCCGCGTGCACCGTCAACGCGGCGCACGTCCTCGGCCGCGCTGCCCACAAGGGCCGCATCGGCTCGGGGTTCGACGCGGACCTCGTCCTCCTCGGCGCGGACGACTGGCGCCACCTCGCGTACCACCTCGGCGGTCCGGTGGTCCACACCGTGATCGCAGCTGGAAGGGTCGCCTGGAGCGCGTCGGCATAATCGTCGTCTCGATGGCGACGAAGAAGCAACGTCGGCGGCGTGCGAAAGGGCAGCGCCACGATTACGTGTGGGTCGACGACGAGGGCAACGAGGTCGAGCCCGACGGCACGCCCGCGGAGACCAACGCGAAGCGGAGCGCGTACCGCTTCGAGCGTGACCCACAGGCGCCGTCGTGGCAGCGGACGTTCAGGCGGGGAGCGATCTTCGCTCCGATTATGTTCGGCACGGTGTTCCTGCTC
>DASUCI010000066.1:0-6293 GCA_035762825.1 Gaiellaceae bacterium
ACCCTGTGGAGCGATTGGCGCGAACTTGTGGCGCTTACAGGGTCAGACCCTGTAAAGGTCAAAAGAGGCGCACGGGCCGTCCGGTCGGGCTCGCTCAGTCCTTCGGGATCTCGAGCTCGCGGCCGAGATAGAGCCCCGAACTCTCCGCCTCGACGAACGGCGCCATCGCGCGCTGGCGCTCCGCCTCGACGTCCGAGAGCCGGTACTGCTCTCGGGCCTCGAGCGACTCCCACCAGGAGATGCCGACGACCTCGTTGCGATCCTCCGAGTAGCACTCGTAGGCCCGCACCATCCCCGCGGGGATCGCGCTCGGGCGCCACGCCGTGCGGAAATCCTCGTACGAGCCTTGCCTGATTCGCCGGGTCGTGATCCAGACGACGTCCTGGTCGGGCTCCACGCGCTGACCGTAGCGAACCGCCTCGCGTTGTGCGGCGAACCAGCCCGACCTCCGTTCTCGGGGAAAGGAGAAGGGCATGAAGAGGGGAGTACTGCTGCTCGCGCTCGGCACGGCCGTCGCGTCGGCCGCCGTCGCAGCAGCGTTCGCCGGCTCGATCGGGCCGTCGGGCGCTACGGCCTCCAGCCACCGGGAGGCGCCGCTCATCGCGGACGACCCGGCGGCGGACAACACGGACGTCTACGCGTTCGTGAGCCCGGACAAGCCGAACACCATCACGATCATCGCGAACTACATCCCGTTCGAGGATCCGGCAGGCGGGCCGAACTACTACAAGTTCGATCCGACCGTCCTCTACTCGCTGAACATCGACAACGACGGGGACGCCAAGGAGGACGTGGCGTACCAGTTCCGGTTCAAGACGTCGGTCTCGAACCCGAACACGTTCCTCTACAACACGTTCCCGGTCACGTCGCCGACGGACCCGGATCTGAACGTGAAGCAGACGTACACGGTGACGCGGGTTGCCGGGAAGAGCTCGTCCGTCATCGCGTCGGACGTGCCGGTTCCGCCCGCGAACATCGGCCCGCGGTCGAACCCGACCTACGACCCGTTCCAGGGCGTGAAGGACCTCGGTGGCGATCGTAAGGTCTTCGCCGGGCCACGCGACGACCCGTTCTTCGTCGACCTCGGATCGATCTTCGATCTCGGCGGGCTACGGCCGTTCAACTCCCTGCACGTGATCCCGCTCACGGACGAGGACGGGCAGGACGGCGTGCTCAACTACAACACGCACACGATCGCCATCCAGGTGCCGAAGACCGATCTGCTCAGGGCTCCGATGGCGAACGGCAACATCGGGATCTACGCGAACGCCAGCCGACCGAAGATCCGGATCCTCCGCGGTGACGGAACGTTCGACGCCAACGGGCCGCAGGTGCAGGTGTCGCGGCTCGGCAATCCGCTCATCAACGAGGTCGTGATCCCGCTCGGGCAGAAGGACTACTGGAACGCGTCCGATCCGAGCAGGGACAGCCAGTTCGAGAATCGGTACACGAGCCCGGAGCTTGCGGGACTCGTGAACTTCCTCTATCCGGTGCTGAACGACGCGCCGACGAGCGGTCGCGGTGACCTCACAGCGGTGCTGCTCACCGGCGTGCCGACGCTGAACTTCACCGGAGCGACGAAGGCCGACCTGTTGCGCCTGAACACGAACTTCACGGCGCCGCCGGTCGGTACCGGCAATCGGCTGGGGCTCCTCGGAGGCGAGTTCTCCGGCTTCCCGAACGGAAGGCGGCTCGAGGACGACGTGACCGACATCGAGATCCGTGCCGTCGCGTGCGGCTACGGTCCCGTTGTCGGCCCGATCATCGAGAGCTTCGGCTTCTGCGCCGGGAACGCGAATCGCTCGCCGAACAACATCGTCGGCGACGGCGTGGATACGAACGCCGACAACCCGGCGTACCTCGCGAGCTTCCCGTACCTGGCGAAGCCCAACCGGGGTTACGAGCACACGGGACACGAGTAGGACGGCTGAGGGGCTCGGCGTGAGACGCCGGACGACACTCCTCGTGGGCGGTGCCGTTGCGGTGGCGCTCGCACTTGGAGGGCTCGTCGGCGGCGTCCTCGCCGAGTCCCGCCCGGCCGCGACATCCTCGGCCGCTCCGGTGGCGCTCGCAGATCGGGCGCTGGCCGGAGCGGCCGGCGGTGTCGGCGCGTCGACGCTCACGGCGCTCCAGGCAGAGGTCCGGGCGCAGCCCCGCGACGCGCGGCTGCTCACGCAGCTCGGCTTCGCGTATCAGCTGCGCTGGCGGGAGACAGCCGACCCGTCGTACCTTCCGCGTTCCGAGACCGCCCTGCTCCGCGCCATCCGGTTCGGCGTGGAGGACGCAGACGCCACGCTCGGCCTCGGCTCGCTCGCCCTCATCAAGCACGAGTTCCGGGCGGCGCTGCGTCATGGGCGAGCAGCACGGACGCTTCTGCCGGGGTCGTCGCGGCCGTTCGGTGTGATCGGTGACGCACTCGTCGAGCTGGGCCGCTACGACGAGGCGTTCGCGGCATTCGAGCGCATGGTGACGCTGCGCCCCAGTCTCGCGTCCTACGCACGCATCGCGTACGCACGCGAGCTCGTGGGCGACCGCGAAGGCGCCGTCGAGGCGATGCAGCTCGCCCGAGACGCCGCCGCCGGCCAGCCGGAGCCCACGGCCTGGGCGAACGTCGAGCTCGCCAAGCTCGAGCTCGGGCTCGGTCGCACCACCGCGGCACGGCGGCATGTGCGCGCGGCGCTCATCGTGCTTCCCGGCTATCCCAGCGCGCGGATCGAGCTCGCGCGAATCGACGCGGCCGCGGGACGGCTCGACGCTGCGATCGCCGGAGCTCGCCGAGCAGCCGAAGCGATTCCGACGACGTCTGCCGTGACGCTTTTCGCTGACCTGCTCGAGCGGGACGGTCGCATGGCCGACGCGGGGCGCCAGCGCGCGACGATCGAGGTCATCGACCGCCTTCTCGAGGCGAACGGCGTCCAGGTCGATCTCGAGTCGGCCGTCGCACGGGCGGACAACGCGACGCGCCCGGACGAGACCGTCGAGGTCGCGAGGCGCGCCCGTGCGGCGCGGCCGTCGATCCATGGCGACGACGCACTCGCGTGGGCGCTTGCTCGCGCCGGGCGCTGTGACGAGGCGATCCCACTCGCGAGGCGGGCGCTGCGGCTCGGGACCGAGGACGGGCTCTTCTGGTTCCACCTCGGCTACGCGCAGGGCTGCGCGGCCGACGAAGCGGCGATGCGCGAGAGCTATCGCCGCGCACTTGCCCTCGACCCGCAGTTCTCGGTTCGCTGGGCTCCCGTGGCGCGGGCGGCGCTGCGCAGCGCATAGGCCAGGTCCACGTCGGCAGGGCTGGCTACGCTCCCGCGCGTGAGCCCCCGCCGCCGTCTCGCCGGTCTCTGCGCGGTGCTCGCGCTCTTCGGCTCAGGCTTCCTGCTCGCGTCCTGCGGCGGTGACGACGGCGAGTCGGGCGGGACGACGATCGAGACGACGACGACCTCCGAGACCACGACGACAACGACGACCACCACGGAAACGACCCCGCCGCCTCCGCCCGGCCCGACCGAGATCCGCATCGTGATCGTGGACGGCGCGCCGAAGGGCGGCATCGTCCGCGAGGAGGTGCAGAAGAACGACCGTGTCGTGCTGATCGTGCGCTCGGACGTGTCCGACCACATCCACCTCCACGGCTACGACATCATGCGCGACGTCGCCCCCGGCGAGCCCGCGCGCCTTCCGTTCAAGGCGACCATCCCGGGCCGCTTCGAGGTCGAGCTCGAGGATCGCGGCGTGCAGATCGCGGACATCACCGTCCGACCGTGAGCCTGCTCGCCCACGGGATCGGCGTCGTCCGCGACCTTCCGATCCCGGCGGCCTACTTCTTCGTCGGCGCGGCCGTGGTTCTCGGCGTGTCGTTCGTCCTGCTCTTCTATCTGTGGCGCCGCCCGCTGCTCGAGGCGCGCGCGGCCGGTCGACCACTCCCGCACGCGGTCTCCGCCGTCGTGCTCTCGCGGGTCGTGCGCGTCGTGCTGGGCGCGTTCTCGGTCGCGCTGCTCGTCCTCACGCTCGCGACGGCGCTCTTCGGGACCACGATCGAGCTCCTCAACTTCGCGCCGACGTTCGTCTACGTGATCTTCTGGCTCGGGATCCCGCTGCTGTCGATCCTGCTCGGGAACGTCTGGAGCGTCCTCAGTCCGTGGCGCGCGCTTGCAGACTTCACCGTGTGGCTCCTCGAGCTCGGAGGACGCGAGGCGCGGCCCGTGCTCGAGTGGACGGGGCGCATGGGGCGCTACCCGGCCGCAGTCGCGCTCTTCTCGTTCGTCGCGTTGGAGCTCGCGCATCCGCGTCCCGCGTACCCGCGCACGTTGGGCATTGCGACAGCCCTCTACACCTACTGGGCGCTCGCAGGGATGGCCGTGTACGGGCGCGACGCGTGGACGAGGTTCGGCGAAGGCTTCGCCGTCGCGTTCTCGCTCCTCGCGCGGATCGCTCCGTTCGCGGTGCTCGACGGCAGGGTCGTCCTCCGCTGGCCGTTCACGGGCCTGGCCGGCGCCGACCGCATCCCCGGCACGCTGGTCTTCGTCGCGGTGCTTCTGGGCTCGACGAGCTTCGACGGCTTCAGCCGCTCGAGCACGTGGGTGGACCTCGTCGCCGAGCTCCGAGCCGAGCTCGCGAGCTCGTCCCAGCGGACGGTCGATCTCGCGACGACGCTCCTGAACCTCGGAGGGCTCACGTTCTTCGTCGCGGCGATCCTCGCGACGTACCTCGCCGCCGTTGCCGCCGCCGAGCGGCTCGGGAAGGTCGATCGCTCGCTCGTCCCGGACTTCGTGCTCCCGATGGTCCCCATCGCCGCCGCGTACCTGATCGCGCACTACTTCACGCTCTTCCTCATCCAGGGGCAGTTCATCGTCACACTGATCTCCGACCCGTTCGGCAAGGGCTGGGACCTGTTCGGAACCGCGGACTTCGCGCCGAACCTCGCGATCGTCTCGCCGGAGACGACCTGGTACGTGCAGGTCGCGGCCCTCGTCGTGGGACACGTCGCGGGCCTCGCCATCGCGCACGATCGGGCGGTCGTCGTCTTCCAGGGGCGCCGAACCGCGCTCGAGGCGCAGCTCCCGATGCTCGCGCTGATGGTCCTCTACACGCTGGGAGGGATGTGGCTGCTCACGCGTGGCTAGCGCATGGGGGCGTCCCGGGGGCGATCGTGGAGGCGTCGGTCGCGATCGCGGTCGTCGGCGTGCTCGTGTGGGCGTGGCACCGGGAACGACGACGGGGCCACGAACCCGGCATAGAGGAGGACGGCGGCGAGGGCGACGGCCGGAGCTAGAGCGCCCACACCCAGCCCCGCGAGCCCGCTCCCGATCGCCGCGACCGCGATCCCCGCCAGGATGAGGACGTTCCCGAGCGGACGAGTACGGAACGTCGCGATCGCGACCACGACGACGGCGAGCGTCCCGAGCGAGTTGCCGAGTATCGCCAGGATCCGCGCGGGCCAGAGGTCGAGGACGGCCTGCGCCTCCGGGATCTCCATCCCCGACAGTGTCGTCTGCAGCGGCGCCGCGACTGCCACTCCCACGGCCAGCCCGACGTAGACGAGCACGACCGGCCGCACCCAGCGAGCCCCGACGAGGAGGAGCGATCCTGCGCCGAGCAGCGCCGCCGTGAGCAGCCCGCCGGCGAGGTAGTAGACGCGGAACGCGGCCTCGCTCCAGCCGGCCGCGGCGCCCCACGCGAGCGCGCCGGCCGCCAGCGCATAGGCGGCCAGACCGCCTGCCCAGGCGGCGAGCTCGGGCCTCCGCCGCGCGCGGTATCGACGCACGAGATCGCCCGACAGTCGAAGCGCGACGAGTGCGGCCGCGAACGCGAGAAGCGCCTCCACGAGAGAGGACTGTATTGCTGAATCCCGCTGTACCATGCCGCACGTGCTCCGCCGCCTCGCCGCGCTCGGTGCGACGCTCGTCGCAGCGTCGGCGGTCGCGCTCGCGCCGGTCGGAGCGGCGCCGAAGGCGGACTACGCCGCCTCTGCGTGGACGATCCTCCCGCCCGGAGAGAACGGGAATCTCACGTTCGACCGGAACACGCGCGACCAGGCGCAGCTCTACGACTCGCTGACACCGCGCTTCGGAACGGTCACCGCCGCGGACATCCGCCGCCTGTTCAAACCGGCACCGCTCGGCGCGCTGCCGGCGAGAGGCGACAAGCGCGAGCGACCGCGCCCAGGTGTTCGGATCACGCGGGACGCGTTCGGCGTCGCGCACGTGACCGGGAAGACCGAGGCCGACGTGGCGTTCGGCGCGGGCTGGGTGACGGCGGCGGACCGTGGTCTCCTGCTGCAGCTGATCCGCGGCCCGGCG
>DASUCI010000067.1:0-3823 GCA_035762825.1 Gaiellaceae bacterium
GGCGAGAACCCGCACCAGCGTGCGGCCTACTACGCCGAGCGCGGCGCACGCACGCACCTGCTGGCGTTCGTCGGGCAGCTCCAGGGCAAGGACCTGTCGTTCAACAATCTCGGCGATCTCTCGGCAGCGCGCCTGCTCCTCTCGGAGCTCGACCGGCCGGCGTGCGTCATCGTGAAGCACGCGAACCCGTGCGGGGTCGCCGTCGCCGACATGGTGGAGGAGGCGTACGCGAAGGCGCTCGCAGCTGACCCGGTGTCGGCCTTCGGCGGCGTCGTGGTGGTGAATCGTACGGTGACGGCCGCGCTCGCGGAGACTCTGGCCGAGCAGTTCGTCGAGGTGCTGTTCGCCCCGCACTACGAGCCGGCGGCGGTGGAGATTCTCAGCCGCAAGCCGTCACTGCGAGTTCTGGAGCACACCGACAAGCGCACCTCCGACGAGTCGGAGCTCGACTACAGGCGGGTGCTCGGCGGGCTTCTCGTGCAGTCGCGTGACCGGGGTATCGCCGGGCGCGACTGGATGAAGGTCGTCGCGGGCGACGTCGGCGAGGCGCAGTGGGACGACCTGCTGTTCGCGCTTCGTGTCGTCAAGCACGTCACCTCGAACGCGATCGTGCTCGCGCGTGGCGTGCAGACCCTCGGGATCGGAGCCGGGCAGATGAGCCGCGTCGACGCGGTGCGGATCGCGATCGAGAAGGCCCGGGAGCTCGGCCACCCGCTCGAGGGGGCCGTGCTCGCGTCGGACGCCTTCTTCCCGTTCGCGGACGGCCCGCAGCTTGCGCTCGACGCCGGCGTGACCGCGCTCGTCCAACCGGGTGGATCGAAGCGTGACCAGGAAGTCGTCGACGCCGTCTCCGCAGCCGGCGCGGCGATGGTCTTCACCGGCCGACGCCACTTCCGGCACTAGCGCGTTTCCGGCGAGCACAAGAGCGCGAAGTAGGCTTCACGGCCGATGGCGCGCCGCGACTTTCCCACGGTCCTCGAGCTCGTCGGACGCACGCCGATCGTGCGGCTCGAGCGGCTGAGCCGCGACGTCCCGGGCGAGCTCCTGGCCAAGCTCGAGTACCTGAATCCGGGCGGCTCAGTGAAGGACCGCATCGGCCTTGCCATGGTCGAGGCGGCGGAGGAGGACGGACGGCTGCGGCCCGGCGGCACGATCGTCGAGCCGACGTCGGGGAACACCGGGGTGGGCCTCGCCATCGCGGCGGCGCTGCGTGGCTACCGCTGCATCTTCGTGATGCCCGACAAGATGAGCCAGGAGAAGATCTCGATGCTGCGCGCCTACGGCGCGGAGGTGGTCATCACTCCGACCGCCGTCGATCCGCACTCGCCGGAGAGCTACTACGCCGTCTCCGACCGGCTCGCGGAGGAGATCCCGGGCGGGTTCAAGCCCGACCAGTACTCGAACCCGTCGAACCCGGAAGCCCACTACGCGACGACCGGGCCCGAGCTGTGGGAGCAGACGGACGGCGGTGACGTCGATGCCGTCGTCATCTCCGTCGGCACCGGCGGGACGATCACCGGCGTCGGCCGCTACTTCAAGGAGCACGGGTCGAAGGCGCGCATCGTCGCCGTCGATCCCGAAGGCTCCGTCTTCACCGCCGACGAGCAGCATCCCGAGGGGCCGTACCTCGTGGAGGGCATCGGCAAGGAGTGCTGGCCCGACACGCTCGACGCCTCGGTCGTGGACGAGTGGGTACGCGTGTCCGACCGCGACTCGTTCCTCACGGCCCGCAGGCTTGCGCGGGAGGAAGGGCTACTCGTGGGCGGCTCGACCGGCTCGACCGCGTGGGCGGGGATCCAGGTCGCGAAGACGCTCGGCCCGGAGTCGCGCGTCCTGATGATGTTCCCTGACTCGGGCCGTTCGTACCTCTCGAAGTTCTACGACGACAACTGGATGATCCAGTACGGCTTCCTCGAGCGGACGACGCCTCCGCCGGCGGTCGAGGAGGTGCTGCGTTTTCGGCGGGTGGGCCACGAAGTGCCCGACCTCGTCACCATCGGCTCGCACGAGAAGGTCGGCGCGGCGATCGACGCGATGCAGCGCTACGGCATCTCGCAGCTCCCCGTCGTTCGCGGGGACGAGAAGGTGGACTCACTCGCGGACGTCGTCGGCTCGTTGCAGGAGCGCGAGCTCCTCGACCGCGTCTTCAAGAACCCCGATGCGCTGAACGACGACGTCGCCGTCGCGATGCAGTCGCCGCTGCCGGCCGTGGACGGCGACGCGTCCGTCGACCAGGTCTACGAGGGGCTGTCGAGCGGGAGCGGAGCGGTGGTCGTCGTCTCGGACGGCCGTCCGTCCGGGATCCTCACGCGGTCTGATCTGCTGGAGTTCCTCGCGGCGCGACGCTCGCAGGTCGAGACGTCTTCCGCGGGAACTCGCTCTTGATCGCGACGTAGACGGCGCCGATCACGAGAGCCGCGCCCGCGAGCGTCCACGGGCTCGGCCGCTCGCCGAGGAACGCCATGCCGAGGACGATCGCGACCAGTGGGTTCACGTACTGGTGCGTGACGACGAGCGAGATCGGGGCGACGCCCAGGAGCCACGCGTACGCGGTGAAGCCGACGAGCGAGCCCATGACGACGAGGTAGACCCAGGCGAGCACCGAGTCCAGCGCGAAGGTGCTCGAGCCGAGGTCTGCGTACTCGCCGAATGGGGCCGCGCCGACCATGAGGAACGCGCCCCCGAGGCCCATCTCGTACACGGAGGCGACGAACGGGTCGCTCGGGAGCGAAAGTCGCTTCGAGAGGAACGATCCGAGCGTCCAGGACATCGTCGCGCTGATCATCACCGCGAGCCCGAGCGCGGTCGAGCCCGCCCCGAGCCCGGGCGCGACGACCAGGAGGAGGCCGAGCAGCCCGGCGAGGGTGCTGAGGCGGGTCGCCCGCGCCGGGCTCTCGCCGGCGAGCAGGCGCAGGGCGATGATCTGGAGCGGAACCGTCCCCGCGATCATCGCGGCGACGCTCGAGTCGATCCGCGTCTCCGCGACGTGGACGAGCCCGACGCCGAGCCCGAGCAGGAGCACGCCGGCGACGCCACTCGCCACGAGCTCGGCACGCGTGACGCGCAGCGACCGGCCGCGCCAAGCGAGAACCGCTGCGAGCAGCAGCCCGGCCACGAGGAAGCGCGACCCGGCGGCGAGGAGCGGCGGGATCGTCTCGACCGCGACCTTGATCCCGAAGTAGGTCGACCCCCAGACGACGTAGACGACCAGGAGGGCGATCCAGACGTGCTTGACGGGAGCAGTCACGAGAGGGGAAACGCGGCAGGCGTCATAGGTGTGAGAACGCCCAGCGTCGTCGCGTCACTCCGGCTTGGCCATTCGACCTGCTGCTCGACTGCACCGCCGTGGCTAATGCGGACACGTCCCGGGACCTGACCCCTGCACTGTCTCGAACGGTCAGTCCCAGCGGCGCGAGAGTCGGAACGCGGCGTTGATGAGGCCGACGTGCGAGTACGTCTGGGGGAAGTTGCCGCTCTGCTCCAGCGTGTCGGGGAGGAGGTCCTCGGAGTACAGCCCGAGCCCGTTGTCGAGGCTCAGGAGGCGCTCGAAGAGGTCGCGCGCCTCGTCCGTGCGCCCGATGATCGCGAGCGCCTCGACGAGCCAGAACGTGCACACCGTGAAGGCAGCCTCCATGTGGCCGAAGTCGTCGCGCACGGCGTAGCGGCGGAGGAGGCTGCCGTCCACCGACAGCGCGCTGCGGATTGCGTCGACGTGACGATCGGCGCGGGAATCGTCCGGCTCGAAGTAGCCGAGGTGCACCGCGAGCAGCATCGCCGCGTCGACCTGTGGCTCGCCGGCGACCTGCGTGAGCGCGCCGACCTC
>DASUCI010000068.1:0-11308 GCA_035762825.1 Gaiellaceae bacterium
GCGACGGCGTGCAGCGTCGTGAGTCCCGGCCAGCTCGTGGCCGAGGGCGGCGAGCCGCGCGGCGGTCCGATCAAGGTCGCGATCGGGGCGGTCATCCTCGGCCTCGTGCTCGGATGGGCGCTCCTGCGGAAGCGCCGGGGCTCCCGCCCGGACCTGCCCGGCGCGCCCGGGCAGTAGCGCCCTCAGAGCGTCTTCCGGTAGCGCAGCTCGGTCACGGTCGCGCCCTGGAACACGTCCTCCTTCTCGCCGTCGTGCTCCCATCCGGCAGCGCGGTAGAAGCGCTCCGCGCGCTCGTTCCCGTCGAGCACCCACAGCAGAGCCTTCGTGAAGCCCGAAGCACGCAGCGACTCCTCTGAGCGCTCGATCAGCGCACGCCCCGCGCCGTGCCCCCAGCTCGACGGGTGCACGTAGATGGCATACAGCTCGCCGGTCGCGTCCTCGGACTGCGAGGCGCCGACGGTCGCGAACCCGACCGTCTCGTCGTCGACGGCCGCGACGAACGTCGCGCTCCCCGGTCGGGGCGGACGCGCGAGCCCTTCGCGCCACAGCTGCTGGCGCGCGGCGACGTCGAACGCGGCGATCGTCTCCTCGGGCAGCAGCCGGGAGTACGCCGCGCGCCAGGACTCGACCTGGATGCGGCCGATCGCATCCGCGTCGGCCGCCGTGGCTGGGCGCACCGCGAGCATGGTCGTGACGTTAGCCTCCGACGTCATGCGCTTCGAGCACGTTCTCGTCGTCGGCGCGGGTCAGATGGGCGGCGGCATCGCGCAGGTGGTCGCCGCATCCGGGCGCCGCGTCTCCCTCCACGACGAAGTGCCTGGCGCCGGCGAGCAAGCGCTCGCGGGCATGGAGAAGAGCCTCGGCAAGCTGGCGGAGAAGGGCGGTCCGGCCCCGGACGAGGTTCTCCCGCGGGTCACGGTGGTCGACGACCTCGTCTCGGCCGACCTCCTGATCGAGGCCGTGGTCGAGGACGCAGCCGTGAAGGAGACGATCTTCCGTCGCGCGGACGAGACGCTCCCCGCCGAGGCCGTCCTTGCGTCGAACACCTCGTCGATCCCCATTACGTCGCTCGCAGCCGTCACGGGCCGGCCGGACAAGGTCGTCGGGATGCACTTCTTCAACCCGGTCCCGGTCCTGAAGCTCGTCGAGGTGATCCGCGCATTGCAGACGTCCGACGAGACGGCGGCGGCGATCGTCGCTCTGGCCGAGGATCTCGGCAAGACGCCCGCCGAGGCCAACGACTTCCCCGGCTTCGTCTCCAACCGCATCCTGATGCCGTTCGTGAACGAGGCGGCGTACGCGCTGATGGAAGGTGTGGCCGAGGCCGAGGCGATCGACACGATCGCGAAGCTCGGCTTCGCGCACCCGATGGGCCCGCTCGCGCTCGCCGACCTCATCGGTCTCGACACGTGCGTGTCGATCATGGAGGTGCTCCACGAGGGCCTCGGCGACCCGAAGTACGCGCCGTGCCCGCTCCTGCGCCAGTACGTCGCGGCCGGCCGGCTCGGGCGGAAGTCCGGTCGGGGCTTCTACGATTACCCGTGATGGACTTCGAGCTGACGCCCGACCAGCGGGCGATCCAGACGCTGACTCGCGAGCTCGCGGAGACGGAGATCGTGCCGAACGCGGGCGCGTGGGATCGCGAGCATCGCTTTCCTGACGAGCTCTACCCCAAGCTCGCCGAGCTGGGCCTGCTGGGCGTCTGCGTGCCCGAGGAGTACGGGGGCGCCGGCGCGGACTTCCTCTCGTACGTCCTCGTGCTGGAGGAGCTGTCCCGCGCGGATGCCGGAGTCGGCGTGACGGTGGCCGTGCACACCAGCGCGACGACGCTCCCGATCCTCGCGTTCGGCTCCGACGAGCAGCGTGCCCGCTTCGTCCCGCCGCTGGCGCGCGGCGAGCACCTCGGCGCGTTCGCGCTGACGGAGCCTGGCTCCGGCTCGGATGCCGGGTCGCTCCGCACGACAGCGGTGGCCGACGGCGACGAGTGGGTGCTCAACGGCGCGAAGCAGTGGATCACGAACGGGTCGCGCGCCGGCACGTTCCTCCTCTTCGCACGCACGGATCCCCAGACCGCGGGTGCACGCGGCGTCTCGTGCTTCGTCCTCGACGCGGATCACGTCAGGGTGACGCGGGAGGAGGAGAAGCTCGGGCTCAACTCGTCGACCACGTCCGACATCTCCGTCGAGGGCGCACGTGTCGGCGGCGACCGGCTTCTCCACGAGGAGGGCCGCGGGTTCCGGGTCGCGATGGCGACGCTCGACGGCGGCCGGATCGGAATCGCCGCGCAGGCGGTCGGCATCGCCCAGGCCGCCTTCGACGTCGCGCGCGCGTACGCACAGGAGCGGGAGCAGTTCGGGCGCAGGATCGGCGACTTCCAGGCGATCCAGTGGAAGCTCGCCGACATGTCCACGGAGATCGACGCCGCGCGTCTCCTCACGTACCGCGCCGCCTGGCTGAAGCAGGAGGGACGGCCGCACGCGACCGAGGGTGCGAAGGCAAAGCTCTTCGCGTCGGAGATGGCCCGGCGGCAGACGGCGGAAGCCATCCAGATCCTCGGCGGGTACGGGTACACAAAGGAGTTCCCCGTCGAGCGCTACTACCGCGACGCGAAGATCACGGAGATCTACGAGGGCACGAGCGAGATCCAGCGACTGGTGATCGCCCGCTCGATCCTCGGGCGGCAGCTACGGGAGGAGCCTCCCGTCGCTCACGGCGCCCACTGACGGTTGTGAGTCGCGGACGCGCGGCCGCGAAGCGGACGCCTTCAGGGATCTATGCGCGCACGGAATCCGCGCTCGCGGATTCCGTGCTTGCGCCGGACCATTCGTAGAGCGCGTCGGGCTCCTTCTCCTCGTTTCCCGACCCGTCCGAGAGCTCGACGAGCCGGAAGCCGTGGTGCTCGTAGAAGTCGCGCGCGCCGGCGTTGCGCTGGAACACCCAGAGCCGGAACCCCGCTGGGCGGCTCGTCTTCGCTCGCTCCATCAGCGCAGTCCCGATCCCGCGGCGCTGGTGCTCGGGTGCGACGTACAGATGCTCCATGAAGTCGTCACCGTCTCGCGTGCCGAGTGTCGTGAAGCCGGTGACGACGCCGTCGGCCTCGTCCGCGACCCAGACCTCCATTCCCGGGAGGACGACCTCGCGCAGGTAACGGCGATCGTCTTCCGGCGTGTGCAAGTCGGGAAGCCACGGCATGGCCTCTCGCATGGCCGCGCGAAGGATCACGGCGAGCGCGTCGGCGTCCTCTGGCCGGGCCGGTCGCAGCACGCGCGTACTCTACGGCCGTGCCGCGCGAACGCGACGAGCCCGTCCGGCTGACGCGGATCTACACGCGGGGCGGCGACGCGGGGGAGACGTCGCTCGGCGACGGGTCGCGAGTCTCGAAGCTCGACCTGCGCATCGCCGCCTACGGCACCGTCGACGAGCTCAACGCGACGCTCGGAGTCGTCCTCGCCGGCGAGTGCCCGGCGGAGATCCGCGAGGTCCTCACCCGGGTGCAGAACGAGCTCTTCGACCTCGGCGCCGACCTCTCCGTTCCGCTCGAACACGAGGCGAGGCTGCGCACGACGCAGGAGCAGGTGGACGAGCTCGAGCTCGACTGCGACCGCTTCAACGCGGAGCTTCCCGAGCTGAAGAGCTTCGTGCTTCCTGGCGGGACGCAGGCTGCGGCGCTGCTGCACGTGGCGCGAACCGTTTGCCGCCGTGCCGAGCGCGAGGCGCTCGCGGCGTCCGTGGAGCACGGGCTCAGCCCGCTCGCGCTCGTCTACCTCAACAGGCTCTCGGACCTGCTCTTCATCCTCGCCCGCGGAGCGAACGCGTCCGCCGGTGCCGACGAGCCGCTGTGGAAGCCGGGAGGGTCACGCTAGTCCGTCAGGCGACCGCGGGCCAGCTGGCGCCGAGCCACTCCACGAGCTCCTCGGTGCGGCGCGGGCTCGCCACATAGAAGCCCTGCGCATAGTCGCAGCCCCAGTCGTGGAGCACCCTCCACGCGTCACGCGTCTCGACGCCCTCGGCCACGACGGTGAGGCCGAGCGCGTGGCCGATGTCGATCATCCCGCGAACCAGGGCGGCGTCGGTCCGGCTGCGGCCGAGCCCGTGGACGAAGCCGACGTCGATCTTGAGCTCGTCGAGCGGCAAGACGCGCAGCGCCGCGAACGAGGCGGCCCGCCCGGCATCGTCGAGAGACAGACGCACGCCCATCGCGTCGAAGCGGCCGAGGATCTCCTCGTCGACCTGCGTGCCGGCTCCCGGCCCGGACGGCACCACCTCGAGCGTGACCTGCGGCGAGGTCGGATCGACGGTACGAAGAAGGTCGGCCAGGCCGTCGGCGAACTGTGAGTCGTCGAGGAGGCGGTAGGGAATGTTGATCGAAACTCCGAGGTCGTGGCCCGCTTTCGCCCACTGCTGGGCCGAGTCGAGAGCGTCGGCGACCACGAGGAACGTCAGCTCGCGGACGAGCGGCGTGCGCTCGACGTGCGGGACGAACTCGGCCGGCGGTACCAGCCCTCCGTCGGGCAGCGCCCGGCGGATCAGCGCTTCGGCCGAGCGCGGCATCCCGCTCGCGAGCTCGAGGATCGGCTGGTACACGACGACCAGCTCGTTCTTCTCGAGTGCGGACTCGACGTCGCGCACGATGCCGGCGTCCACGCCACGGCGGAGTAGGACGTTCTCGTCGCTCGTATCCCGCTTCGTCGCGTACATCTGACCGTCTGCGCGAGCGAGGAGCTCTGCGGCGCTCGAGCCGTCGTCCGGGAAGACCGCGAATCCGATGCTGCCGTCGATCTCGACGGGCGAGCCCTCGACACGAAACGGCCGCCGGAGCGCGTTCTGGAGCCGGCCCACCAGCGCACCCGCGCGTTCGTCGCTCCCGGTTCCCATCGAGAGGACGACGAACTCGTCGCCGCCCACCCGCGCGACCGTGTCCGACTCCCGGACGATGGCCTCGAAGCGACGCGCGAGCGCCTTCAGGACGAGATCGCCGGCACGGTGGCCACGGACGTCGTTCACGTCCTTGAACCCGTCGAGGTCGACCGCGATCAGCGTGAAGGGCTCACCGGAACGGCGTGAGCGCCGGAACGCCTGCTCGATGCGGTCCTCCAGCAGAACGCGATTCGGCAGGCCGGTGAGGGGATCGCGGAGGGCTTCCGAGTGGGCGCTGCCGAGCCGCCAGTTGAGGAAGACACCGGCCGCGGCCGCGAAGAACGCGAACACGACGAGTGCAGCGGCCACGTGGTCGGGCGTCTCGCGGAAGACCGCGGTGAACAAGCTTGCACCGAGCACGAGCGCGGCGAGGCAGAGCGCCCACGCGAACGTGCTTCTCAGTTGCCGCCGCCTTGTTCGGATCGTCACTCCGTCGCCGTTCTGCCCCAACGCCGGGGCTGCCGCAGGTCTCTCCGACTGTACTGCCGGACCGAATCGTCATCGTCCCCAGAACGAGGGACGGGGATCCCCTGGGGGAGGGAACACCTTCCTCGAGCTCCGGGCAGGATCCCACGTGCTACTGCGGAACTCGACAGCGTGGATCTCGCTGCAGGGGTCGTCGGGCTGCTCCTGGGCGCGCTCGTTGCTCCGGTCGCGGACCGCATCGCGACGAACGCACCGGTCCACGATCCGCTGCTTCGGAGCGTGCCGCGGTCGCGGCGACTGCCACTCGTGCTGCTCGGCACCGCGCTGCTCGGCGGCGCGTGCGGCCTCGTCTACGGGTTCACGATCGAGGCGGCGGCGGCGGCGCTGTTCTGCTGGGTCCTCGTCGTCGTCACGCGCACCGATCTGGAGCACCGGTTGATCCCTGACCTGGTGGTCCTCCCCGGAGCGGTTGCGGTGCTCGCACTGCGGACGATCGACGACCCGAGCGTGGAGTGGATTCTGAGTGCGCTCGGTGCGAGCCTCGTGCTCCTCCTCGTGGCCCTCCTGTATCGAGGCGGGCTCGGGATGGGGGACGTCAAGCTCTCGGCTCTTCTCGGGGCGGGGCTCGGGATCTCGGTGATCGTCGCGATGTTCGTCGGCTTCTTCGCGGCGTTCGTCCCGGCCGCGGTTCTCTTTGCCCGACACGGGAAGGGAGCGCGGAAGTCCGCGATCCCGCTCGGTCCGTTCCTGGCTCTGGGAGGCGTCGTCGCCCTCTTCTGGGGCGACGCCGTTCTGGACTGGTATCGCGAGCTCGGCACCGGGTAAGGCGCTTCGCGAGAATGGCCGGGCGGAGGCTGTAGCGCAGCGCCCCCGACGCCGATAACCACGCCATGGAGCGTGCCTCTGCGGTCGCGCGCGCGGTGAGGCCGATCGACATCGGTCTCCTCGCGGCTGCGGCGCAGCGAGCGGCGGACGACGCGGGTGCGCACGACGACCCGGCCACGGCGATCGAGGCTGCGACCAAGGCCCTGTACGAAGCGGTCGCCGGCGCGATGCCGTCCGTCTTCGTTCTCGAGCACGGGCGACTTTGGCTCATTTCGCAGTGCGGCTATGCCGTGGTGCCGGACGGGCTCACGGTCGAGAGCGGGATCATCGGACGGGCGGTACGGCAGTCCCGAGCCCAGCACGCGATCGACGTCCACGCCGACCCCGACTACGTGCAAGCGCTGCCCGGCGTGATCTCCGAGCTCGCGATCCCGCTCAGAGAGGATCGAGACGTGATCGGGATCCTCAACGTCGAGTCGGAGCGCGCGCTCCCGGACGGGGCCGTCGAAGCGCTCAGGCCGCTCGTACGTGCTCTTTCACCCCTGGCTGCGGCGCTTCGCGCGAACCGCACGCTCGACCTGCCGGCCCTCGCGCGGCTCTTCGTCCATCTCGGGAGCCTCCGTGCCCCGACCGAGATCGCCGCTCTCGCCGCTGCCTCGCTTCCGCGTGTCCTCCCCGTCGCTGCGACGCAGATCGTCGTCTGGAACGACCTCGGTGCGTCGGCCGAGCTCGCGTCCTGGGCGTCGGAGAGCGGAACGCGGCCACCCCTGTCTGCCGACGAGATCGAGACCGCTCGGGCGCAGTCTGATCCCAGCATGGTCTGTCAGGTGCTGGAGCTCGAGCGAGGAACGGCGCGCGGAGCGTCCGTCGTCTGGCTTCCGCTGCGCGCGAACGCGGGCGAGCTCGGAGCGATGGTGGGAGTCAGCACGCAGTCGACGCACGTCGATCCCAACGTGCTCGACACAGCAGCCGTCCTTGCTGCGCATGTCGCCGCGTCGCTCGACGCAGCCTTCGCGCTCCAGCGCGAGCGTCACAGCGCGGTCACCGACCCCCTCACCCGCATCCTGAACCGGCGCGGTCTCGAGGAGCGGCTGGATCGCGAGATCGCAGTGGCACAGAGGCGGCGAACGCCGCTGAGCCTCCTGGTCATCGACTGCGACGACTTCAAGGAGATCAACGACCGGGCTGGTCACGAGTTCGGGGACTCCCTGCTGCGGGAGGTCGCCGACGTGCTCTCGCGCTCCATCGCGGGGGGCGCCGAGGCCGCCCGGCTCGGCGGCGACGAGTTCGTCGTCATGCTCCCCGGGGCTGGCTCCGACGCGGCAGAGGCCGTCGGTGCCCAGACTCGTGCGTTGCTGGCCGAGGGTCTGACCGATGCGGGATACCCACTGAAGATCTCTGCTGGTGTGTCGACCTACCCGTTCGACGGCGCGACCCCGACCGCGCTGCTGCGGGCTGCCGACCAGGCTCTGTACGCCGCGAAGGCAGCAGGCAAGGATCGGGTCGCATCGTTCCGTGAACTCATGGGCGCCCGGCGGGCGATCGCCTCGGAGCCGGCAGGAGGGCTCGAGGGTCGGCGCCGTGGACGGAACGACAGCCCCGGAGCGGTGCTCGCCGACGCGATGGCGGCTGCGAGCTCGATCGAGGCGGAGGAGACCGCCGACGCCGTCTACAACAGATTGTGCAAAGCCCTCGTATTCGTGGTCGGGGTGACGGCCTGCTCGGCGTCTCGGGTCGTCGGCGACCTCATCGTGGACGCCACGGAGCACGCGCTGCGCGAGGTCTCGCTCGGTGACGAAGCCTCCTACCGCATCGCCGACTTCCCGCTCACCGCCGAGGTGCTGCGCTCCGGCGAGTCCCGCGCGGTCGCGTTCGCCGATGGTGATGTCGACCCCTCCGAGGCGTTCATCCTCCGCGACCTGGGCATGAATGCACTCCTGATGCTCCCCGTGCGCATCGGCGGAAGGGCCTGCGGTCTCGTCGAGCTGTACGAGATGCGTCACCGCCGCTTCACGGACGAGGACGTCGCGGTCGCCAAGTTCCTCGTCGCGCAGGCCGAGCGCCGTCTCGAGGCGGTCGGCGACGCCGAGGACGCGCGTCGGCAGCCCGCGGTTTACGAGTTTCCGGGTGGGGAGGCGCCGAAGCCCCGCGGGCCGCGCGTGAGGTAGGCGCATCGCCGGGTATCGCCCGGCAGCGGCGAGCGGCCGATCCTGGTGACGACGAAGACGTCGTCCACAACCTCGAGCTCGAGCCCCGCCGACAGCGGAGCCCCGTCGAGCTCCACGAGCACGTACTCCGAACCGGGCACGAACGCGAGCTCCACCCGCTCGCTCTCTGAAGGCAGCCGCGGCGCCGCCGCTTCCCTTTCGGCAAGCTCGGCCTCGCGCGCGTCGAGAGCGCGTTCGCGCCGCTCGACCGCCGCGCGCTTGAGCTCGACCGCGCCGAGCTCCTGGCGCCGTTCTCCGAGCTCCTCCTCGGCCTGGGCAAGCTCCTTCTCGCGCGCAGTCAGCTCGCGGAGGTACCCGGCGAGCTCCTCCTCTCTCGCCTCGAGGTCGGAGGTGCCGAGGCGCAGCATGCGCTCGACCGACGTGCGTGAGTCCCGCAGGAGCTCTTCGCGCCGCTCGAGCTCCGCGATCGAAGCATGGAGCTGCTCCGCGTGGGCGTCGAGCTCGCGGCGCCGCTGCGCGAGGAGCTCCTCCAGCCGCTCCTCGGGATTCGAGCCCGAGGCGAGCACGCGCCGAACGAGCCCTCCGCGGCGCTCGTCACTGCTGGAGTCAGGCGTGTTCATTCGGGTAGCTCGTCCGATACGTGCGGTGCCGGCGGAACGATCCTAAGCCGTCGAGTTCGGAGCGATCCGCCGGCCCAGCGCGACTTCTCCGGGGTCCATTCGACTCCTGCAGCATGCAGTTCCCGTCGGAGGTTAAAGCTCTCGGCCCCCGAAACCGATATGCCTCCTATGGATACCCAGGGCGCACGGCTTCTCGCCGCCCGGCTGCGGGCCGGCGTGGCAATCGGAGCGAGGATCGAGCTCGTCGAGGATCCTCGAGACGACTCCGGGCTGTGTGCCGGCGATCGCGGCGTCGTCGACCAGATCGACGAGCAAGGCCGCGTCTTCGTCTCCTGGGATCGCGGCTTCGCCTCCGAGATCGATCCGCACGCGACGCCGATCCACACGCTCGCCGCGTAGGCGCGCGCGACCCTCACGACGTTCCGGCTCGGCCCTCCCGGAGCCCGAAGTCCGCGGTGACGACGATCGCCTCCGCGCCTCCGAAGGTCGCGGGCGCGCTCGAGTCGTACAGGACGCCGATGCCCGTGTCACGCCACGCGGGCGACAGGATGATCACGCGGTGGGAAGGCGAGTCGAGCCAGGCGGTGACGATCGCCTCGGCGTCGACGGCGTGGGCCTGGGCGGCCATGAGCGCCTCGCCGACGGACCAACGCGCGTAGCCGGCGTTCGTGTAGTGACGCCTGATGCGCTCGCTGAACGCCGTGCCGTCCGCGGAGTCGTGGCTGAAGAAGCCGTGTGCCAGCATCGCCTGCGAGTGACTGCGCGCGGCCGTTCTGAGGGCCGGTGCTGCGCGGAGCGGTCCGAGGCCTCGCGCGGCGCGCACGCGGTTCATCTCGCGCACCACGGCTGCCTCGAGCACGGCACGGCGCTCGACCTTGGTCGGGGCGCCGGGCGTTGCGACGGGCGACGCGACGAGGACGGTCGCCGACACGAGAGCGAATGCGACGAGGAAGCGCATGCGTGGAAACGAGATCGGCCGTTTCCGTGTGCAAGCCCTCCCTCGGACGGGTGAGGCGCGAGCCGCGCCTCAGATCACTTCTCCTTCGGGCCTCCGACCTTGTTAGTCGACGGCTCCTTCGGGCCTCCGGCGTTCTGCGACGGCTGAGTGGTGCCGGTCGGAGGAGCCTCCGGTGGCGGAGAAGCTTCCTGTGGCGTCTGGGCGGGTGTCGGCGTCTCTTCCTTCACCTGCTTCGGTGGCGTAGCCGCCTTGGGCTCAGGAGCGCCGCGCGTTCCCGTTCGCTGCCCGTTCGCGTTCGGGGTCGCGCGCTGCTGCGTCTTCGTCGCCCTCCGCGTGGCCGACGCTGCGCGCTTCTGGGCTCTGACGGCCTGTCCGCGGGCTGCGGACTTCGTCTTGTGTGCCTGGACGCGCGCACGGCGTGCGGCTGCGGCGGCTTTCGCCTTCGCGGCCGCTTCGGCCCCCTTGGTCTGGCCCGGGGCGGAGAGCTTCCCGCGCGCCACGCCGTTACCGGGCACCGAGACACCACGCGGCGCGACCTGTCCGAGCCTGACGCCTGGCCTCTGAGTCATCACGCGATCCGCTTTCGCGGGCTTCTTGTCCACCTCACCCGAGCCGGCGACGCCCACGCTTCCTGCGACACCGGCAGCCGCGACGACGGCAGCCACCTTCAGGCCGACACCGCCCGCGAGGGCGCCGCCCGACGCGCCCGTAGCCATCCCGCCGGCGCTCACGCCGACGCCCGCGCCGACCGCGGCCGCTCCGGCACCCGCACTCGCGGTCATCGGGATCACGGCGGCCGAAGCTGTCCCCTCGAATCCCTTGAAGAGCGTCAGCGAGACCGGGATGGGCACCAGGGCGAGCCCGCGGAGCGCCGAGCGATGGCGCTGTTGTGAGCGAGCGAAGCTGGCACAGTCCGGGCACTCCGCGAGATGGTCTCGAAGGCGGCGCTTCTCTTTCCGTCCGAGCCGCCCGTCGACCGACCGGGACACGGCGAGCTGCGCGTCGGTGCAGGTGAGCTGATGCTCGAGCTCGTCCGCGAGCGAACGGCGGGCGCGGAACAGCAGCGTCTCGAGCGCCGACGTCGTCACGCCGAGGATCTCGGCGATCTCCACGTACGAGCGGCCCTCGAACTCGCGGAGGACGATCGCCTGGCGCTGCTGCGGCGGAATCTTCGAGAGCGCGGTGAGCAGCTCGCCGACGCTCGGCCCGTCCTCGTCCGGTGGCTCGGCGTGCGGGATCCGGTCGTCGAGCTCGACCTGCCGGGGCCTCGACTGCTCCTGCCGGAAGCGCTGCTTGATCGCGTTGCTCGCGATGGTCAACAGCCAGTTCGACGGCTTCCGCGGCTTCACGCCCTGCTCGAGCGCGCGGTAGGCATTGAGGAACGTCGTCTGCGT
>DASUCI010000069.1:0-5307 GCA_035762825.1 Gaiellaceae bacterium
CGTACGCTGTGCACGACCCCTGAGGCGACGCAGGCAAGGAGGACTGGGAATGGCTGTCGCGATGACCATGCACTGGCCAGGCTTGACCTCGGACCAGTACGACGCCGTCATGGCCAAGCTCGGCCTCGACGCGAACCCGCCTGCCGGCGCAGTCCTGCATGCGGCGACGGAGACGGATCACGGCATCGACGTGTTCGAACTGTGGCAGACGGAGCAGGCCTTCAACGGCTTCCTCGAGCAGAGGCTGCTCCCGGTCGTGAGCGAGCTCGGCATCACGGGCGAGCCCGACATCACGATCGTTCCATTGCACAACCTGTACGCCGCCGACCCGGACATGATCGACCGGATCGGCGCTGTCTCGCTTCCTGCTGCGGTCGCGAGCTGGGCTAGCTGATGGTGCGCGGAGGCGCGTCCCCGGACGCGCCTCCGACCCCTAGGATCGCTGCGTGAGCGAGCGCGGCGAGACGACGATCGGCTTCGGACCGGTCGGCCTTGCCGGCTGGGGGCTTCTCGTGCTCGGGATCCTCTTGCGCCGCCGCCTGCTCGCGCTCGTTGGGCTCGCCGGCGTCGTCGCGGACGTCACGGTCGCCGAGCTCGGCGGCTTCAAGGCGATGAACGAGAGTCGCAGCGACGCCTCGGTCGACTGAGCCGTCGCTGCGCAGCCCTAGTCGCGTGGCGTCGCACCGAGCTTGAACGTCTTGACGTTCTGGTTCTCGATCTCCACCTGCATGAAGGTGATGTCGAACCACTTCGGCCCGGTTCCTTCTTCGCCGCCGGTCACGAATCCCGACTCGTCGACGATCTGCTGGGCGAGGCCCTTCAGCGCCTCGTCCACCGTTGCGGGATGCCCCGTGGATTCGCCCACGTAGACCGTCTTTTCGCCGCCTGGCCTCGACTCTCCCATCGTCCCCACCTCCGGTTGATTGACGGAGCGATCCTACGACTTCGCCTCGATCAACACAATCTCGCGGAGGGAACGGCCTTCCCGCTCGAGCTCGTCGAACGCCGGCTGTCCGAGCTGCGCCTCCACCGCGCGCAGGTAGCGCTCGAGGACGGGGAGCTCGAACTCGTCGGGCTCATCCGTGCCGCGAGCGGCAGTCGCCGCCCCCAGCAGGCGCGCAGCCGTCGCCGGCGATCCGCTTTCGGCAGCTGCCCCGGCGAGAACGACGAGGCAACGGGCACGTGAGCGACCGTCCACGAGATCGGTGTACAGCGTCAGGCTCTCCCGCGCTCGACTCGCGGCGACCTCGGCTGCACCCTCCAGGAGATCCAGCTCGGCCAGCATGAGCTGTCCGGCCGCAACGTAGGACGCCTCGCCGAGTTCCCGAGCTTGACCGAGAGAGGTGGCGAACGCCTTGCGGGCGCGTCCGAAGTCGCGCGCGTGGAACGCGGCGACGCCAAGGTTGTAGATCGCATCCGTTACAAGGAGCGGGTCGCCGAAGCGGATACGGAGCTCGACGGCTTGCTCGTACTGGGCGAGCGCGAGGTCATGTTCGCCGCGAGCTGAATAGACATCCCCGAGCACAGTGGCGGCGGCCGACCGAGCGCGATCGTCGTCCAGTCGGCTTGCGGCAGCAACGGCCTCGTGTGCGTAGTCCTGTGCGACGTCGACGTCACCCTGCATCCGCGAGAAGAAGCTGAGGTAGGAGAGAGCGAGGATCTCGTCGCGAGTCTGACCCTCTGCGCGGTACACCTCACGTGCCTCGTCGAACATGGCTCGCGCCGCGCCCCAGTCGCTCTGAGCGGCGGCCTGTAGGGCCGCCGTTCGAAGAGCGTCGGCGCGTACGTCGTCCGCGATGTCTGCCCCGAGCTCGAGTCCGATGGACAGCCAACGTCGCGCCTCGCCGACGTGCGCATGCGCCCGCCAGAACCGCTCGAGAGCCGAGATCATACGAAGTGCGTCCTCGGCTCTTCCGGACGCGAGGAGCCAGTCGAGAGCGGCCCCGATGTTGTCGAACTCCACCTCGAGCCTGTCGAGCCATGCCGCCTGCTCTGCCCCTGCGAGCTCGTGCTCCGCCTCGAGCGCGAGTGCGAGGAACCGCTCTGCATGATGCTGCCGCAGCTCGTCGAGACGCCCTTCGGCGGCCTCGTGCTCGAGTGCATACTCGCGCACCGTCCTCAACATCGACAGGCGCAGCGAACCATCCGTCGATTCGGCTCGGATCAGACTCCAGCTGACGAGCGCTTCGAGATCGCGGAGGAACTCCGGACCGGTCCCCGCGATACCGCGCGCATCGTCGAGTGAGCCGCTGTCCGCGAACACGGCGAGCGCCCCGGCGAGTGCGCGCTGACTCGGGCTGAGACGTCCGTAGCTCCAGTCGATGGCCGCGCGGAGGGTGCGCTGCCGCTCGGGGAGGTCGACCGGTCCTTCCATCTCGAGAGCGAGCCCTTCGCCGAGTGCGCGCAGGATCTCGGCCGGCGGCAGGAGTGCGAGGCGCGCAGCGACGAGCTCGATGGCGAGCGGCAGGCCGTCGAGCTTTCGGCAGATCTCTTGGACCGATGCGAGAGCGCTTTCTTGCAGCAGGACGCCGCGCGCCGCTGCAAGCTCGACGAACAACGTCGTCGCGTCGTCGATCGAGAGCGGCTCGAGCGGGAGCACGTGCTCCGTCGAGAGCCGAAGCGGCGTGCGGCTTGTTGACAGGATCTGCAGATCCGGGACTCGGTCGAGCAGCTCCGCGACCGGCGCGGCCGCCGTAGGGAGGTGCTCGAGGTTGTCGAGGAAGAGCAGCGCTCCGGCGCCGTTCAAACTGTCCGCGACAGACTCGAGCATGCTTCGGCCGCCCGACTCGCGCGCACCGATCGCTCGTGCGATCGCGCTGGGCACGAGCTCTGTGTCGACAACGGGCGCCAGACCGACGAGGTGCACGGGCCTCTCGACGGCCGCTCGAGCAGCCACCTCGAGTGCGAGGCGGCTCTTCCCGGCGCCCCCTGGGCCGGTGATGGTCACGAGGTGCACGCCCTCGGCGAGTAGATGCTCCACGCGCGCAAGCGCATCGACACGGCCGACGAGTCGGTGGTGGAGCGCTGGAAGGCTCGTTGCCGTGAGCGTCGTCAACGGCGGAAAGTCCTCGCGGAGATCGGGCGCCACGAGCTGGAAGAGCTGTGCCGCGTCAGGAACGTCTTTCAGCCTGTGATGTCCGAGAGGCCGGAAGGTCGCGGCAGGAATAGGCTGCTCTCCGGCCATGTCCCGGGTGGCGCGCGTGACGACGACCTGCTCCCCGTGTGCCGACGCGCACACTCGCGCGGCGACGACGACGTCCATCCCGACGTATCCCTCCGGCCCGAGGTCGGGCTCGCCCGTGTGGATTCCGATCCGCAGCCGATGTGCTTCCTCGTCGGCCCACGGCTCGGCCGCGAGTGACCGCTGGATCTCGGCGGCTGCCGCCACCGCGTCGCCGGCTCGGCGGAACGCGAGGAACACACCATCGCCGGCCCAGTCGACCTCGGACCCGTCGTTGTCCGCCGCGGCCTTTCGGACGAGCTCCCGCATGCGCCCGCGTGCCGGGGCGAACCGCTCACCCAGGAGGTGGAGTAGCCGCGTGGACCCCTCGACGTCCGCGAAGAGGAGCGTCACCGTGCCTGACGGAAGGGGGCGTGTCGTCTCCGACCGGCTCACGTGACGAGTCTAGGAGCGGAAAGGCGCTGCGTACACTGTGCTTTCCGCAGGAACGGAACTCGCTAGCGCGGGTCCCGTTCCGCGAGAACCCCTGAAGCAGCCGCTTCGCGGCTGGTCGCGGTCACGCTCCTTACACTGTCTGGCCGTGTTCGACACGCTCTCCGACAAGCTCCAGGCCACGCTCGGCGGCCTTGGTCGCAGCGGCCGCCTCGACGAGGAGGCCGTCTCCAAGGCGATGCGCGAGATCCGCCTCGCGCTTCTCGAGGCCGACGTCAATCTCGAGGTCGCGCGGGACTTCACCGCCACGGTGAAAGAGCGCGCGCTCGGCCAGGACGTCCTCAAGAGCCTGACGCCGGGCCAGCAGGTCGTGAAGATCGTGCACGAGGAGCTGACCGCGCTCATGGGCTCGGGCGACTCCCGCCTGGCATTCGGCAAGCCGCCCACGGTGATCCTCCTCGCCGGCCTGCAGGGCTCCGGCAAGACGACGGCCGCCGCGAAGCTCGCGCTGCTCCTGCGCAAGGACGGAAAGCGCCCCGGTCTCGTCGCCTGCGACCTCCAGCGCCCTGCGGCGGTCGACCAGCTCGAGCAGCTCGGCAAGCAGATCCAGATTCCCGTCTACGCGCTCGATCGCGGCGATCCGGTGCGGGCCGCCAAGATCGGGCTCGATGCAGCCCGCAAGGACGGCCTCGACGTCGTGATCCTCGACACCGCAGGGCGTCTCCATGTCGACGCGGAGCTGATGGACGAGCTCGAGCGGGTCGCCGCCGAGACGAAGCCGACGAACGTGCTCCTCGTGCTCGACGCGATGACCGGCCAGGAGGCCGTGAACGTCGCCGTCGCGTTCCAGGAGCGGGTCGCGTTCGACGGCGTCGTGCTCACCAAGCTCGACGGCGACGCGCGGGGGGGTGCCGCGCTCTCCGTCCGGGCGGTCACCGGTCGCCCCGTCAAGCTCGTCTCCGTCGGGGAGAAGCTCGACCAGCTCGAGTACTTCCATCCCGACCGCATGGCGTCCCGCATCCTCGGGATGGGCGACGTCCTCACGCTCATCGAGAAGGCCGAAGCTGCGGTCGAGCTGGACGAGCAGGCGGAGATGGAGCAGCGCATCCGCGCGGGCGAGTTCACGTTCGACGACTTCCTCGCGAGCTACCGGATGATTCGCCGCATGGGGCCGCTGCAGGGCGTCCTGAAGATGATCCCCGGCATGGGCAAGCAGCTGCAGGGGCTCGACCTCGACGAGAAGCAACTCGCCCGCGTCGAGGCGATCGTGCTCTCCATGACCCCACACGAGCGCCGCATGCCGCACGTCATCTCGACCCAGCGCCGGCGGCGCATCGCGGCGGGCAGTGGCACGTCGCTCGACGAGGTGAACAAGCTCATGGCCGCCCGCAAGCAGATGGCGAAGATGATGAAGCAGATGGGAAAGGGGAAGATGCCGACGCTCCCGCCGGGCGCGGTCGGTGGAAGGCGCTAGCCTTTCCCGCTCACCAACGAGAAAGGCATACACGGACAGATGGCAGTGAAGATCAGGTTGACGCGTGTCGGGTCGAAGAAGAACCCGATCTACCGCGTCGTCGTGGCCGACTCGCGCTCCCCGCGGGACGGGCGCTTCATCGAGATCGTCGGTCGCTACAACCCCCAGACGGACCCGTCCACGATCGACCTCGACGAGGCGAAGATCAAGGACTGGATGG
>DASUCI010000070.1:0-3118 GCA_035762825.1 Gaiellaceae bacterium
GGTGTCGAGCTCGGGCTCGCCGACACGCCCGCCGTGCATCAGTTCGGCGACCTCGACGTTCTCGGGCTCGGCGACGTGCCCGTGCTGGGACCGATCCTCTTCGACCAGTCCGCGCTGGTGTACGCGTCCTGGGCCCTCACGGCCCTCGTGGCCCTCTACCTCGGGCGCACGCGCTTCGGTCTCAATGTCCGTGCCGTGGGTGAGGCACCTGCGTCAGCCGATGCGATGGGGATCAACGTGACGCTGTACCGGTACGTCCACGTCCTCGTCGGAGGCGCGTTCGCTGGTGTCGCGGGCGCCTGCTACAGCCTCTCGATCACGCCGGGCTGGACCGCGGGCGACACGCTCGTGGGCGGCGCGGGCTGGATTGCCATCGCGCTCGTGATCTTCGCCTTCTGGCGTGCGGAGCTCTGTCTCGTCGGTGCCTACCTCTTCGGGGCGCTGTCCGCGCTGCCGTTCGCGCTGCAGGCGCGTGACGTCGACGTGACTCCCGAGTTCCTGTACGCCCTGCCGTACGTGATGACGATCGTCGTGCTTGTGCTCGTCTCGACGGGCCTCTCGAAGCGACGGCTGGGCGCTCCTGCGGCGCTCGGGGTCCCGTACGTGCGCGAGGAGAGGTAGAACGGGCCCATGGACGTGCTCACTCCGCGTTCGCTCGACGAGGCGCTCGCGCTCGAGGCCGAGCAGCCCGGCGCGGTGCCGATCCAGGGCGGGACCGACGTGATGGTCGCGCTGAACTTCGATCGCGCGCGCCCGGAGGCCCTCCTCAACCTCAACGAGGTCGCGGAGCTCCGCGGCTGGTCGCGCGAGAACGGGAAGCTCCGGCTGGGCGCGGGCCTGACGTACGCCGAGGCGATGCAGGGCGCGCTCGCAGAGGCGCTGCCCGCACTCGCCCAGGCGTCGCGCACGGTCGGCTCGCCGCAGATCCGCAACCGCGGCACGATCGGCGGGAACCTCGGGACCGCGTCGCCCGCCGGGGATGCCCTTCCACCGCTGCTCGTCGAGGACGCCCGCGTGGAGCTCGCGAGTGCACGAGGCGTCCGGGAGCTCCCGCTCCGCGAGTTCCTGCTCGGCGTCAAGCGCAACGCGCTCGCCGACGACGAGCTGATCGTCGCCGTGCTCGTCGAGCCGAGCGGACAGCCGCAGACGTTCATGAAGATCGGCCCGCGGAACGCGATGGTCATCGCCGTCTGCTCGCTCGCGCTCGTCGCCGATCGCGAGCGCGGAGAGCTGCGCGCGGCCTTCGGGTCGGCCGCCCCCGGCGTGCCCCTCGTCGTCGCTCCACTCGACGACGTGGCGACCTTTCCCGAGCAGGTGGCCGAGGCGGCGAGCCCGATCGACGACGTGCGCGGAACCGCGGCGTACCGCCGGCACGCGCTCCGCGTCCTCACGCAGCGCGCGCTCGACCGGTGTCTGGCATGAGCCCTTGTAACGATCAGTTACAAGCCCGCCTCGAGCGGCTGGGAGGGCTGGTCTCGAGCCCTTGTATCGATCAGTTACAAGCGCGGTGCTTCGCGTGAGGATCGAGGTCACCGTTAACGGCGAGCGGCTCGAGGCGGACGTCTGGGCAGGCGAGAGCCTCCTCACGACGCTCCGCGACCGGCTCGATCTCCCGGGCTCGAAGAACGCGTGCGAGCAGGGCGAGTGCGGCTCGTGCTCGGTGCTCCTCGACGGCGAGCTCGTCTGCGCGTGCCTCGTTCTCGCGGCGCAGGCAGACGGTCACGACGTCGTCACCGTGGAAGGGCTCGCCGGGGAGGTGGGCCTGCACCCGGTGCAGGAGGCGTTTGCGGATGCAGGCGCGGTTCAGTGCGGCTTCTGCACACCCGGGTTCGTGGTCGCGGCGGCCGAGCTCCTCCGCCGCGTGCCAGCCCCCTCCGACGACGAGATCCGCGAGGCGCTCTCCGGGAATCTGTGCCGCTGCACTGGCTACCAGAAGATCCTTGACGCAGTTCACCTGGCGGCCGACCGGTGAGCGCCGCCACCAGGACGCTGCGCCGCGGGCACGCGGCGACCGAGACGCGCCGCGTCGACGCCGTCCCCAAGGTCACGGGCGAGTTCTCGTACTCGAGCGACCTGCACGCGGCCGGAATGCTCTGGGGACACACGGTGCGGAGCCCGCACGCGCACGCGCGGGTCCTCGCCATCGACGCGAGCGAGGCGCGTGCCATGCCCGGCGTTCACGCCGTTCTGACCCACGAGGACGTTCCCGGGCAGAAGACCTACGGGCTCGAGTTCGCGGACCAGCCGGTGCTCGCGATCGACCGCGTTCGGTACTTCGGCGAGGCCGTCGCGATCGTCGCGGCGGAGGAGCCCGAGCAGGCTCGTCGTGCGGCCGCAGCGGTGCAGGTCGAGTACGAGCCGCTCGAGCCCGTGACCGATCCGGAGCGCGCGACCGAGATGGAGCCGCTCCATCCCGGCCGCCCGACGATGGGCCACGGATATCGCGACGACCCCCGCGCGAACGTCGTACGCGCGCTGGTGATCCGACGGGGGGATCCGGACGCAGCTGCGGAGGTCTCGGTCGAGGGTGTGTACGACGTCGGGCAGCAGGACCAGGCCTTCCTGGGCCCGGAGTCGGGCATCGCCATCCCGGACGGCGAGGGCGGCGTCGACATCCACGTCGCGACGCAGTGGCTGCACGTCGACCGCGACCAGGTCGCCCCGTGTCTCGCACTCGGCCCCGAGCAGGTGCGGATCCATCTCGCCGGTGTCGGCGGCGCGTTCGGCGGGCGCGAGGACCTCTCGATGCAGATCCACGCGGCGATGCTCGCTCTGCGCACCGATCGACCGGTGAAGATCGTCTACAACCGCGAAGAGTCGTTCGTCGGCCACATCCACCGCCACCCCGCGCGAGTCTGGGCCGAGCACAGGGCCACACGCGAGGGCCGGCTCGTCGCGGTGCGCATGCGAATCCTGGTCGACGGCGGCGCGTATGCCTCCAGCTCGACCGCGGTCATCTCCAACGCGTGCTCGTTCGCGGTCGGCCCGTACGCCGTCGACAACGTCGAGATCGACGGCCTCGCCGTGTACACGAACAACCCTCCGTGCGGCGCGATGCGCGGGTTCGGGGCGGTGCAGACGTGCTTCGCCGCCGAGGCGCAGATGGACGCGCTCGCGG
>DASUCI010000071.1:0-8331 GCA_035762825.1 Gaiellaceae bacterium
GTCCCGTTCTCGTGGTCGTTCTGGGGCGCGGTCGTCGAGCACGCGGAGCTGCAGGCGGCGGCACTCGAGGAGCGCGGCCACGACGTGCGCCTGATCATCGGCAACGACCCACCGGGTCAGTTCACCCGCGTTCTGCATCCCCGGGTCGGTCGCCACGGGGACCCGCCGGCGAACGTCATTCCGGTCGGGCGCTCCGTCATCGTCCCGGCGAACGGCTCGCTTCCGAACATCGTCCTCTCGCCGCGCTCGTCCTTCCGTGTGATCCGCGCGCTGGAGCGCGAGCGCTTCGACGTGCTCCATCTCCACGAGCCGATGACGCCGACGATCTGCCTGACGACGCTCATCCGCGCGCGCTGCCCGCTCGTCGCGACGTTCCACGCCTCGGGCGACCTCGGCTGGATGAAGTACGGCGGGCCGCTGTGGGGCTTCCTGATCGACCGCATCGACCACCGCATCGCGGTCTCCGAGAGAGCCCGAGAGTCGCAGAACCGCTGGCTTCCCGGCGAGTACGAGGTGATTCCGAACGGCGTGCTCGTGCCGGACGAGGCGAACGCGGGCGGCCGAGAGCACCGCATCGTCTTCGCAAACCGCCACGAGCCGCGGAAGGGCCTCCAGGTGCTGCTCCATGCGTGGCCCGGGATCCACCGCCGCTCGGGTCTCCGGCTCACGATCGCCGGCGCTGACCCGCTGGCCGTCCGCCTGCTGCTCGCGCGGCTGCGCGTCCCAGATGACGGGATCGATGTGGTCGGATTCCTGTCCCAGGAGGATCTCACCAGCACGCTGCTGGCCGCCAAGGCCCTCGTTTCGCCGTCGATCGCCCAGGAGAGCTTCGGGATGGTCATCACGCGGGCGTTCGCCTGCGCCCTTCCCGTCGTCGCCTCGGACATTCCGGGCTACCGGGAGGTCCTGACACCGGAGGCGGCGGTCTCGATCGCTCCGAACGATCCTGATGCGCTCGCCGAGGCGGTCTGCGCGCTCGTGGACGACGAGCCGCGGCGCGTCGCCATGGGCGAGGCGGCGCGCGGCCTTGCGGTCGAGCGCTACGCGTGGCCGGGGATCGCGAAGCGCCTCGAGGACGTGTATGCAAGCGTCACGGGCATCGCCCTCGACGAGGTGCGTGCGGCGTGACCCTCGTTGGACGCCTGTGGAAGTCCGGGTGGGCGCAGGCGGGCGTCGCCGTGGTCGCGTTCGTCATCGCGGCGACGCTGCTCTGGTGGCGCGGCCCGGACTGGGGCAGCGTTCTCGACGCGTTCAGCCTCGTCATCTGGAGCTGGATCATCCTCGCGTTCGCGCTGAACGTCGTGTCGACGCTCTTCCGCGCGCTCTCCTGGCGGCTGACGGTGGGGCAGGCGCTGCCGCCGGAGCACCAGCCGAGGCTCGACCACGTCCTCTCGTCGTTCGGCGTCGGCCTGCTCGCGAACGCGATCGTGCCGGGCCGGCTCGGCGAGCTCGCCCGCGTGGCGACGCTGCGCCGGCACCTGCCCGACGCGCCGCCCGGAACGAGCGCGACCCTCGTCGGCACCGTCTTCGCACACCGGCTCTTCGACCTCGTACCCGCAGCAATCCTCGTCGTCTGGGTGCTCCTGACCGCCGAGGTCCCGCACTGGGCAGTGGTCTCGATCACGATCGCCGCGGCCGTCGGCTTCGCGCTGTTCACGGTTGCGTGGCTCGGTGCGAAGCGGCACGACCGGCCGGTCGTGAGCGAGGGCATGGGCTCGATGCGCGAGCTCGTGAGCATGGGGCGGCAAGGCCTGTCGGTGCTGAAGGCGCCCGTCCCGCTCGCCGGCGCCATCTTCCTGCAATGCCTCGGCTGGCTCATGCAACTCCTCGCCGTATACGTGGCGATGCAGGCCTTCGGGATCGACGCGCCGCTTCCGGCGGCCGGCCTCGTCCTCGTCCTGATGAACATCGCGACGATCGTTCCTCTCTGGCCGGGCAATATCGGCCTCGTGCAGGCAGCCGTCGCGCTCCCGCTCCGGAACTACGGCGTCGCCTACCCGGTCGGCTTTGCCTACGGGATCGTGCTGCAGGCGATCGAGATCGCGTGCGGCGTGGGGCTCGGCCTCGTCGCCATCGCGCGCGAGGGCATCTCGGTGGCGATGCTCCGCCGCATGGAGGACGACGAGCGGTCCTCCGAGAGCGCGGTCGACGGGGTGCACGAGATGGTCGAGGAGCTCGAGGGAGGGAATCCCGAGGACGCCGAGGCGGCCCGTGAGGGCGCTGCTGTGTCCCGCTAGCCTCAAGGGCGTCCTCTCGGCGCGCGCGGCTGCTGCCGCGCTCGCGCGCGGGGTGCGCGCCGCGGGCGGCGACGCGGTGGAGCTCCCGATCGCGGACGGGGGCGAAGGAACGGCCGACGCTCTCCAGGCGGCGCTGGGCGGCACCTGGCACGAGGCGCTCGTCTCCGACCCCCTCGGGCGGCCTCACTCCGCGAGCTGGCTGGTTCTGCCCGACGGCAGGGCGGTCGTCGAGGCCGCTGCGGCGATCGGGCTGCCGCTCCTGGCGCCGGGGGAGCGCGACCCGCTCGCCGCGTCGAGTCGAGGGCTCGGTGAGCTCGTCCTCGCGGCGCTGCGGGAGTCGCCGGCCGCTCTCGTCGTGGGCCTGGGCGGAAGCGCGACCGTCGACGGCGGCGCGGGACTGCGGGAAGTGCTCCGCAAGCTCCCCGTCCCGACGACTGTCCTGTTCGACGTCCGGACGGCGCTCGGCGACGCCGCGCGCCTGTTCGGGCCGCAGAAGGGCGCGTCGGCCGAGACGGTGCCGTTGCTCGAAGCCCGCCTCGCGGGCATCGACGAGCTCGCACCGTACGCCGACCTCCCGGGCTCGGGTGCAGCCGGTGGGCTCGGGGCTGCGCTCGCGTTCCTCGGGGCCGAGCTGGTCGAGGGTGCTCAGGCGGTTCTCGAGTCGATCGGCTTCGACGCACGGCTTCGCGAGGCGGACGTCGCCGTCACGGGCGAGGGCCAGGTCGACCGCACGACAGCGGAGGGCAAGGCGCCGGGAGCCGTCGCTGCACGCTGTGCTCGAGCCGGAGTTCGTTGCGTGGTGTTCGGCGGTCGCGTCCTCGAGCCCGTCGAAGGTGCCGAGACGGTCAGCCTGTCAGGCGATCGCACACGGGCCGAGGTAGACCTCGAAGAGCTTGGAAGCGAACTGGCTGCCTAACGAGATTCGGCTACCGCGAGCCGGTCGGCCATCGCCTCGAGCAGCTTCCACGCCAGCTGCGGGCGCGCCTCGACGAACGGCCTGAAGACGAAGACGGGAAGCCCGTACGCCTTCACGTCGCTCGCCGCGGTCACGGTTGCAGTGCGAGGCCGCCGGTCGATGAGCGCGATCTCGCCGAAAGCGGCACCGGGGCCGATCGTCGAGACGGCGTCACCATGTACCTCGACCGACAGCTCGCCGCTCTCGACGACGAAGAACATGAGCCCGCCCTCGCCCTCGAGCGCGACCGTGTCACCCGCCGAGAACCGTCGCTCGTTGAACTCTTCCGCGAGGCTCTCGAGATCGCGCTCGTCGAGATCCGAGAACAGGGGGACGTTCCGCAGTAGTGCTGGAGTCGGCTTGGCCATGGGGCGATTCATACACGAACGAGGGGCCTCGTGTCACGTCGCCGGATCGCGCGGAACGAGCTCCTCGATCTGCAGCTCGGCTCCCTGCAGGCGCGCGACACACTCCTTGTAAAGCTCCTCGCCGCGCTTGAAGAGGGCGATCGCGTCGTCCACCGGCACGTCGCCGCGCTCGAGCCGCGTCACGATCTCGTCGAGCTCGCGCTGCAGGTCCTCGAACGACCGCTGCTCGCTCACGCCGGAGTGCCCTCGTGACACTGTGTCACTTGGCGTGGACCTCGCGCACCGTCGCGTCGAGCGAGCCGGCTGCCAGTTGGACGTCGATGAGGTCGCCGGGGCGGGTGTCGCCGGCCGCACGCAGGACGTCGCCCCCGGCGCGCACGATCGCGTAGCCGCGTCCGAGGGTGGCGAGCGGCGACAGCGTCTGCAGTCGCGCGCCCGAACGGTCGAGCGCAGCCCGCCGCCGCTCGAGGATGAGCCGGGGCGCCGCCCGCAGCCGCTCTCCCTGTCGCGCGAGCCGGCTGCGGGCGCGCTCGACCTGCGAGCGAAGCGCCAGGTCGAGCCGCCGACGGGTCGCATCGAGCGCGAGCTCGAGCTCCCGGAGATCGGGCACGACGAGCGCGCCTGCCGCGGTGGGGGTCGCGGCGCGTGCATCGGCGGCGAGGTCGCAGAGGGGCGTGTCCTGCTCGTGCCCCACGGCCGAGACCACCGGGACGCGGGACGAGGCGACGGCGCGGACGACCGTCTCGTCGCTGAACGGGAGCAGGTCCTCGAAGCTGCCGCCACCGCGAGCGAGGACGACGACGTCGACGTCCTCGCGTGCAGTCAGCTCGGCGAGTGCGGCCACGATCGCGCGCGCGGCGCCTTTTCCCTGCACGCGTGCCTCGCGGACGACGAGGGTGGTCGCCGGGAAGCGGGCGCGAATGGTCGCGACGAGGTCGCCACGGGCGGCGGCGTCGACCCCCGTGAGGATCCCGACCGCGCGCGGGACGCGCGGCAGCCGCCGCTTTCGCTCCGGCGCGAAGAGCCCCTCGGCCGCGAGTGAGCGCTTCAGCCTCTCGAGCGCGACCAGGTGGTCGCCGAGCCCGAGCCGCTCGATCGTGCTCGCGCGCAGCCCGAGCTCACCCTTCAGCTCGTAGATCTCGGCGCGGCCCGCCACGTGCACGGTCTCGCCTTCGACGAGCTCGAGCGCCAGCCGGTCGAAGGTGCGCCGCGCGATCGTGACACTCAGGCAGGCGCCGGTCTTCGGATCCTTGAGCGTGAGGAACACGTTGGCCCACGCGTCGTTGCGCCGGAGCTCCGTCACCTCGCCCTCGACCCAGACCGGCGGGAGCCGCCCGAGGTGCATCCCGATCCCCCGGTTGAACGCCGAGACCGTGAAGACCTTGCGATCGCCGTAGACGATGTGCTCGACCTTGCGCACGGCCGCCAGCGTATCTCTGGCTAGACGCGACGCCGCCAGCGCGAGAAGACGTCCTCGATTGCCGGCCGCATGGAGTGCGGGGCGAGTACGAACAGATGGTCTCCGGGCTCGATGCCGGTGCTCCCGCGCGGCGGGATCGAGTCCTCGCCGCGGACCACGACCGCGATGATCGCCGACCGGGGCAGACCGACCTCGCGCACTGCGGCGCCCGCGATCGCGTGGTCGGGAGCCACGACGAAGTCGAGCAGGTCGAGCGGGCTCGACTCGCCGACCTCGATGGGGGCCTCGAACCGCGGCGGGGCGTGAGACAGCAGCCCGAGGCGCGCGGCGACGCGCTCGAGCGTGGTCCCCTGGAGGATCGCGGACACGACGACGACGAAGAAGACCGCGTTGAAGATCGTGTTGGCCGTCCCGACCTCGGACGAGAGCACGAACGTCGCGAGGACGATGGGAACGGCGCCGCGTAGGCCCGCCCACCCGAGCAGGGCCTTCTCCCGCACGCTGAAGTCGTTGAATGCAGTCGAGGCCCAGACCGCGATCGGCCGAACGAGGAAGACGAGCAGCAGCGCCAGCGCGAGCCCCGAGCCCGCGACGTCCGTCAGCCGGCTGGGGAAGACGAGCAGGCCGAGAACGATGAACATCGCGACCTGCGCGAGGAACGCGAGGCCCTCGTGGAACCCGACGAGCTGGCGACGGTAGCGCGACGGCGTGCTCCCGATCGCGAGGCCGACGAGGTACACGGAGAGGAAGCCGCTCCCGCCGACGACGTCCGCGGCGCCGAACGAGATTCCCGCTGCCGCCATGGACGCAACGGGCGCGAACGGGCCGACGGCGCGGGGAAGCCGCGCGAAGACCCACGTCGCCGCCACGGCGAGGACGACGCCGATCACGAGCCCGAGCCCCAGCTGGCGGACGACCAGCAGCACGAGGTCGCCGAAGCCGCTCGATTCGGGGCTCTCGATCCAGGCGATGAGCCCGAGCGTGAGCGCGATCGCCATCGGGTCGTTGCCGCCCGATTCGGCCTCGAGCGTGCGGGCGAGCCGCCGCCTGATCTGGGTGAAGCGCAGCGTCGCGAACACGGCCGCCGCATCGGTGGACGCGACCACGGCCCCGAGCAGGAACGCTTCGAGCCACGTGAGATCGAAGAGCGCCTGCGCTGCGATGCCGGTCAGGAGCATCGTCACGACGACCCCGACCGTGCTCAGCAGCGCGGCCGGTACCGCGACGCTCCGCAGCCTCCGCCATGAGGTCTGCAGCCCGCCCTCGAAGAGGATCAGGACGAGGCCGACGATGCCGACCTCGCGCGCGAGCTCGGCGTCGTCGAAGTCGATGCCACCGGGCCCGTCGGACCCGAGCAGCATCCCGAGCGCGAGGAACGCGACGAGGACGGGGACGCCGGTCCGAGCCGAGCCGAGCGCGACCAGCACGCTCGCCGCCAGCAGCGCACCGACGAGGAGGAGAACGAGTCCCTCGTCCATCCGGACATCCTCGCGGGTCGCGCGGCTGCGCGACGACTGCTAGAGCAGGATCTCGGTGGCCGTCACGGGGTCACATCCCCGATTGAGCAGCTGGACGGCGTCGTGGAGATCGACCTCGCTCACGGCGATCCGCTCCGCGAGGTGCACGGGATACCCGGCTTCGAGGAGGATGTGGAGCCGCCAGCTCTCGACTTTCGCCGGCTCGTTCTCGTTCCAGAGAGGAGCTTCGGTCGTCTCGGCCATGCGCGCGTGATTCGCGCTTTGGCCCGCGTTCCCTCCCGGACCTGCGAGCGTGGCGAGTTGCGCAGCGACCAGGCCGCGAAGCGGCCGGCTTTAGGGATCGTCGCGATCGTGGATCGCCGTTAGGCGATTCGCGATCTGCGGGGGAGATCAGCCGGTTTGCTCGAAGTCCCCGGAGCGGCTGGTGCCATGCTGGCGCGTCAGCTCGACGATCCGGTCGTCGAGCCGCTGCGACGCAGCGTTCATCGCCTGCTGGAGCTCGGCGGCGATCAGGCCGTCGGCACGCCGGAGAAAGGCCTCTGCGATGCGATCGAGCTCCTCGCGGAGCCGATCGGCCGCCTCCTCGCGAATCGCGCGCATCCGGTTCTCGAACTCCAGTGCTCCCGCCTCGCTGCGCGCGTCGATCTCGCGTCCCATCGCGCGCTCGAGGTGGTCGACCTGCCGGCGCTCGAGCTCCGCGAACGCCACTTCGATGCGTGTCCGAGCTTCGCTCTCGGCGCGGTCGACCTGTTCCGTCACCGCTTGCTCGTGTTGTCGGAGGCGGTCGTTCAGCTCGTCGACCGTGCGCCGACGGTCGTCGGCCTGCGCGGAGAGCTCCTCGAGCGCACGGGCGAGCGAGTCGCGAGCGCTCGTCTCGAGCTCCTCGCGGAGGCGGATGGCCGCGGCGCGCTGCTCGCCGATCGTCGCGTCCAGCTCGTCCGACTCGGAAGCCACGCGCGCCTCGACGTCCGCGATGCGCTGGCGCATCCGTTGCTCCAGCGTGGCGACTGCGCCCTGGAGCGCGTTCTGTGCGCGCTCGAGGTCGGACTCCCAGGCGCGCAGACGCTCTTCCACGCGCTGTTCCACGGCGGCGACGAGCTCGGCCATGCGATCCGAGAGCTCGCGCTCGCGTACGGCGAGCTCACCGCGACGCTGGTCCGAGAGCCGGCGCTCCTCGGCGACGTACGCCGAGAGCGAGTCGGCCTGGGCGCGCGCGATCGAGACGCGTAGCTGCTCGGCCTGGGCCGCCGCTTCTTCCTCGGCCGCGGCCCGGACGGCGCGCCGCGCCTCGGTCACCAGCTGCTCGGTCCGCACCGCGCGCGTGCGCGAGCGTCGGAGCGCCAGCGCCAGCGCGACGCCGACCAGGAGCGCAGCGACGAGTGCCGCAACGAGGATCCAGGCCACGGTCGTCACGTCGAGACTCTAGAGGCCTGATCTAGATCCGGAATGCGACCATCGCGGCCGCGAGTAGGACGGAGGAGGCGGCCAGCAGGCGAAGCCCTCGCTCCTCGGCGGCGATGAGACGGTCTGCGTCGATCTGCTCGCGCCCGCCGTCGCGAAGCTCGAGCTCGCCGTCGACCGCGACGACGCGGCGCCGGACGAAGCGCACGTGATTCGAGAGCGCACGCTGTGCAAGCGAGAGGAGGACGGCGAATGCGGCCGCGAGCAGCGCGGCCACGCTCAGGTCGCCGGCGACTGCGGCGTATCCACACACCACCGGGAAGCCGCCCCACGCGAGCCCGAACCACAGGTCGGAGTGGAATCGCCCTTCGAGGAGCTCGAGGTTGTAGGCCAGGACGAGGAAGACTCCGACCGGCACGAGCAGCACGAGCCACGGTTCGTACGCGAGGGCGCCGCCGACGCCGATCGCGGA
>DASUCI010000072.1:0-4174 GCA_035762825.1 Gaiellaceae bacterium
TGCGGCAGCCCCACAGGTCCGGATCCGCAAGCGCAGGATCGTCGAGCGGCCGCGGCTGTTCGCGATCCTCGACGACTCGAAGGCGCGCGTGCGGATGCTCGTCGCGCCGGCCGGGTACGGAAAGACCACGCTGGCCGAGCAGTGGGTCGCCCGCGACGGTCGGCGCGGGGCGTGGTTCACCGCACGCTCATCGGCAACCGACGTGGCCGCCCTCGCTCTCGGGATCGCGAAAAGTGCCACTACGATCGTGGAGGGCTGCGATGCGAGGCTCCGTACGCACATGCGAGCTCTCCCGGCACCTGCGGAGAACGTCGAGACCCTCGCCGAGATCCTCGGCGAAGACCTGGCTGCCTGGCCACCCAATGCGTGGCTCGTCATCGACGACTACCACGAGGTAGCCCAGAAGCCCCGTGCCGAGGACTTCGTCGACACGCTCGTCTCGGTCTCGCCCGTCCAGTTCCTGATCGCGAGCCGTATCCGCCCGTCATGGGTGACGACGAAGCATCGCCTTTATGGCGAGGTCCTCGAAGTGAGCCAACCCGCGCTTGCAATGGACAACCGCGAAGCCGCAGAGGTCCTGGTTGAGCGGAGTGAGGACTCAGCCTCCGGTCTCGTGACGCTCGCGAACGGCTGGCCTGCGGTCATCGGACTCGCCAGCGCGTCCTCGGCCGAGATCGAACACAACGTCGAGCAAGTTCCGGAGTCTCTCTATCGATTCTTCGCCGATGAGGTGTTCAGCGCCCTTGGCCCGGACGTCCAGCAGGGCCTTACGACACTTGCCGTCGCTCCCGTCATCGACAACGAGGTCGTGTCGGCGCTCCTCGGTTCTGACACAGCCGAGGTGGTGACCGCGGCTGCTCTTGACGTAGGCCTCTTGGCCGACCGCGAGACTCGTCTCGACCTTCACCCTCTCGCCCGCGCGTTCCTCGAGGAGAGGAGCCGCCAACTCGGGTTGCGTCCCTCGGACAGTGCAGTGGAGCTCTGTCTCGGGATCTACCGCGAACGGCGCGACTGGGATGCCGGGTTCGACCTGATTAGCCGAGCCCGCCTTCTGTGCGAGCTCGAGGATCTGATGAGCCGCGCTCTCGACGACCTCTTGGAGAATGCGAGGATTTCCACGCTCGAGCGTTGGTGCGATCTCGCGCGCGATGCTGACATGGACGCCCCGATCTTCTCGCTTGCGCGATCGGAGACGATGCTTCGCGATGGGCGGCATATCGAAGCCATCGCTCATGCCGAGAGAGCGGCGGCCGGCGATTCGGCGCTCGAGTTCCGCGCGCTCTCCATAGCCGGTCGGGCGGCGCATCTCGCTTCTCGTGAGGTCGAAGCGTTGGCGATCTATGAACGCGCCGAGCGGGCTGCGACGTCCGAGGCAGAGGCACGTGATGCGAGTTGGGGCCAGCTCGTGTGCATGATCGACCTCGAGCTTCCTTCGGCGTCCTCGAAACTCGCCGAGCTGTCCGATGGCGTCGGGTTCGGCGACCCGCGGGAGTTCGTGCGCGCGGCGGGTCATGGCGTTTACCTTCAACTCCGGCAAGGGTCAATCAGCCTCGATGAAGCCGATGTAGCGCGCCAGCTCATGCCGACTGTCGATGACCCTCTTGTGCTGTCTTCGTTCCTGAGTGCGTATTCGAGTGCTCTCGCGCTAGTGGCTCGCTATGAGGACGCACTGGTCGCGGCAAGCGATCTAACGCGGATCTCGGAGCAATACCGGCTCGATTTTGCGTCACCGTACGCCCTTGCCGGAACCGCAATGGCGCGTTCGGGCCTTAGGGAGTGGCGCAATGCCGAGGATGCCGCAAAGGCAGGTCTCGCAGCCGCTCAGTCGTCCGGCGACACGCACGCGGATCTCCTAAACAGGGCTGTCCTGGTGAGGATCTATGCACAGCAGAACCGCTTGACAGCCGCCCTCGACCTAGGGACCGGCAACGTACGTGCGGCACTCAACGCCTCAATCGGTGAGATGGTGCTTTCTCGAGCGCTTGCGCTCGGATGTGCAGGCCGCACAAGGGAGGCGCGCGAGCTGAATGACGAGGTGTGCGGGACGACCAGCGCCGTTGAGCCTCTCGTGCTCGGTCCGGCTGTCGATGCGGTTTGCGCGTTGCGCGATGGGTGCGCGGATGTCGTGGATCGCGCTCTCCACCTCGAGCAGGCCGCTTTTTGTACTGGCGCCGTTGACCTGCTCGTCACCACCTACCGCGCATGTCCTGAGCTGCTTGTGATTCTCCTACGTGCATCAGAGGGACGGCGGTTCCGCGATCTCGTCGAGCGAACTGGGGACCACGACCTCGCTAGTGCAGCCGGTCATCCGATTACCAATCGAGACGACAGACGACTTCTCCTTTCACCGCGTGAGACGGACGTCTACGAGCTACTGCTCACAGGCGTCACGAACCGCGAGATAGGACGTCTTCTTTACATCGAGGAGTCGACGGTCAAGGCGCACGCTCATCGGATCTACGACAAACTCGGCGTGCGGTCGCGTAGCGCGCTCGCAGTCCAGGCCGCGCTCGAGCGTGCCGATCAGGCGACTTCGGCGACGGAGTCGAGCTCAGACTCTGAGTCGTGATCCGCGCCGTGGGCAAACTCGCCAAAGTCAGCGCGGCGTGCGAGCCTATAGTCCTCGTCCGCACTAGCAAGAATCGCCTCGAAGGCCGCCACGACGCTCGTATCGAACTGACTGTCGACCGCCTGTGCGAGCCTAAGCCGTGCGACTCTGCTTGGCATCGCGTCGCGGTATGGCCGGTTGGAGGTCATCGCGTTGTACGCATCCGCGACGGCGATGATCCTTGAGACAAGTGGGATGGTCTCGTCGACAAGGCCATCCGGGTATCCCTGACCATCGATGCGCTCATGGTGATGGCGGACGATCGTCGAGATCTCAGAGTATTCGTCCACGTGTGCGAGGATGCGCTCGCCAATGGCGGAGTGCTCCTGCATGTGGCGGCGCTCCTCGAGGGTAAGCGCGCCCGGTTTCTCGAGAAGACCGGGGGGCAGCCCGATCTTCCCAATGTCGTGCACGAGTCCACAGAGATATGCCTGATCCCTCGTCTCGTCAGCTAGTCCCATCCGCTCCGCGATATCACGCGAGTAGATCGCCACTGCAGCCGAGTGTCCAGCCGTGTACTGGTCTCGCGCATCCAGCGTTGCGATCAGGGCCGCAGCGAACTGAAGGTTCGCGCGCTCGAGCGTTTCGTTGGCGTTCGACAGATCGTCCGCGAGTTGGCGTTGCTCTCTGTAGAGGCCATAAAGCCTCTGCGCAGCCATCGCGGGTACGAGGAACAGCACGAGTGTCCAAGGCGAGACCCGCACATACATGAATGCGAGGATGGCCACAATCGGCGCGTAGACGGGGGCAGTGGTGAGCACGACTGGTACGCCCGCCCTGATGACGTCGCCGATTGGTCGCCCCCTGACGCTGGCGGTCAGCGCTGCGAACACGATGTCGAGTACCTCGCCCATCACCGCACCAACCAACGAAGCGGCGACTAGCCCACCAAACTCGGATGGGACTGCATCGACGGTCGCCTGCGCGGCTAGACCCATCGCAGCTCCGCTCATTAGTCGCGTACTGGTGTACGTAGCCCACTTCAGTCGCGGGGCTCGGTCGGGGTCGCGTCGCGCCACGAGTTCCGGATCCCCAAGCATCGACGCTGCGCCGACCGCGGCGGCAGCAAGGGGGCCGAACAAGACTGCGGCGAACAACGTCGGTAGCAGGTGCAGCGACTGCTCCTCCGTGGTCGTGAGGCCGCGGCGAGTGACCGCGAACCGGACGCTTATGCGCTCTGCGACCGCAGCGGCTACGGCCAGTGCGATGACCGTGACGGGCGACTCAATGCCATAACCGGCGATCAGGAGGCCGGTTGTGGTTACGAACGCCGCAGCGACGAGCGCGGTCACGTACACGAAGGTTCTTCGCTGCGGGTGCCGGCCGACGTCGCGAGCGCCTTGCACTATCCCTCGAACGGGGTATACGATTCGGTTGCCGTCAGTTCCCAATCGAGGAGTCATCTATGCCCAGAGGCCTAAAGGTCTGGTAGTTCCGTCGCATCCTCGGTTCTCCGCCGGGGGTGGGCATCCCTCTTTCGGGTGTGACCCGAGGGAATGGCCCGGTCTTGGAGATTTGGGATGCTGACGGACGTAGCTATTCAATGAGCCCACGCCGGAAGCCGAC
>DASUCI010000073.1:0-12790 GCA_035762825.1 Gaiellaceae bacterium
CGAGGTCGGCGTCCCGGCGAGCGTGAGGTCGGCGGCGTACTCCGGCCAGGGTGGCGCACCGGGAAGCTCGGGCACGTCGTCGATCCAGAGCCCGCGGTCGAGCACTGCGCGCGTGTTCGGGTTGTTGGCCTTCCAGAGCGCGCGCGCGTCGGTCGTGATCGCGTAGCAGCCCACCTCGATCTTGTTTCGCGCGACCCAGGGCGCCACGACGAGAGCCGCGACACCGACGACGAGCGCCATCGCGGTCACGGTCCGCGACACGGGGACGATCCGCCACGCGACGTACACCGCGATCGCGATCGGGAGGAGAAGGACGCGCGCGTTGCCGAGGATCGCGATGCCCGCGACCGCCCCGGTCGCCGCCGACAGCGGAAGCGATCGGTGCTCGTACGCCGCGAGCGCGCACAGCGCGAGCACGGCGAGCACGAGCCCGTCGAGCACCTCGCGGTTGAGGTGGACGTCGTGCCAGATCACGTACGGGTGCAGCGTCGCGATCAGCGACGCGACGAGCCCGACCCCGGTCGACCTCAGCCGTGAGCCGATCTCGAAGACGACGAGGGCGGTCGCGACCGCGACGACGACCTGTGCGATCCCCACGGCGAGCCACGAGCGTCCGAACGGAACGTAGAGCGCCGCGAGGAACCAGCCGTAGAGCGGCTGCGTGTACGCCGAGGGGACGTCGGGAAGGAACCCGAACGTCCCGTGGTCGACCAACGTCTGCGCGAAGCGGTCGCTCTTGTCGACGAACTCCTCGAGGATCGTCTCGCGCTCGCGCACGAGCACGAGGAGGCGTGGGATCGCCGCGGCCGCCACGACGACGAGTGCGCCCGTCGACCGTTTCATCTAGCTTCGACCGCGATGGGCGCCACGTCGGCAGAACGGTACGCGGTCGTGTCGTGCCACGTTGAGCGACCCCTCGACGACGCGGTCTGGGCCCGGTTCAGCGCGCTCCAGGAAGCTCGCCCCGGCGGCTTGCGCATCGCCGCGCTGATGCGCCCCGCGGACGCCGCGTTCGGCGAGGACGAGGCCGTCTGGGTCGAGCGCGCCCGCGAAGCTGCAGCGCGTGGCCCGCTCGGCCACCACACGCACTGGACCGCCCCCGACCACGCGCGCCCGACGAGCCTTGTAACTGATCGTCACAAACGGCTTTCTGGCGCGGCGCCGGGCGACGAAGAGGAGCTTGTAACTGATCGTTACAAGGCTCCCGGTGAGCGCGTGCGTGACGAAGTGGCGCGGTTGCGCGCGCTCGGGCTCGCGCCGACGCTCTTCTGCGGGGGCGGCTGGTACACGGACCTCGAGGTCGTCGAGGCCTGCGCCGACCTCGGGTACGTCGATTGCACGCCGCGGGCGACCCGTCCGCCGTACCTGGACGAGGATGCGCCCTGGGCGTCGCTCGGCACGCCCGCTGCCGTGGGCCTGCCCTCGGGCCGGACCCTTCGAGCGATCCCGACCACGCACACGCTCGGGGACCTCGCTCGCGCACTTTCGAGACGCCGCCTACCCGAGCTCGTGCATGTCTACTTCCACGACACCGACCTGCTCGACACGCGCCGTCGCGCGCTCCTACGCGTCACGCTGGCGCTGCTCGCGCGGCGCGCGAGCGCGACGGACCTCGACACGCTCGCGGCACACGCATTCCCCGGAGCGCCCAGCGTTTCGTGGAACGACGTGGCGCGGCTCTAGAGCGCGATTCAGAGTGACAAGCCATGTCGCCGGGCCGCGCTGGGCGCCGCGCGGCGTCGTCCTCAGTCGCCCCAATACCACGAGTATTGGGGCTCCCTGCGTCCTAGCCTCACGGCCCCCAGTGCACCCCATCGACGGGTGATCACTCTGAACCGCGCTCTAAGCTTCCTCCATGTCCGGCAAGGTCGCCCCGCCGGCGGAGACGTCGCGCCCTGCGTCGCCGCAGCCGATTGCGGACCGCGACGTGCGCGCGTCGCGCCTCTACGTGCTCTCCCGCGGGCCGATCTCCGGGTTCGTGCGGCGCGCGTTCTCGATTGCCGCGCTCGTCGTGCTCGACATCGCGGGTCTCGCGATCGGGATCTACCTCGCACTGGTCATTCGCGAATTCGTCACCGGGGACGGAGACGTCCTCTGGGGCCTCCTGTGGCGCGAGGGGCCGGCTGAATGGCTCAAGTTCGCCGCGCCGATCACGGTCCTCGTCTTCGCGCAGGCCGGCCTGTACCGCCAGCGTGAGCTCAGGCCCGGCTTCGGGCGGATCCTCGCGTGCCTCATCGTCGTCGCACTGATCGTGCTGGCCTTCGGGCTGGGGACGGGCTACGACTTCTCGACGTCGGGTCTCATCCCAACGTCGGTCGTCGCCTCGGCACTCACGATCGGGCTCCTCCGTGCCGCGTACGAGTCCGCGACCCTCGAGCTCATGCGGGCGGCGGGCTTCCGGCGGCGCGTGATCCTGGTCGGTGCGGGCGAGAGCATCGTCCGGTTGCGCTCGTCGCTCGAGTCCGCTCGCAGCGGCTTGACGTACGAGTTCGTGGGCGTCGTCGCGCCGGAGGCCGTTCCGGGCTTCCGGCTCCTCGGGCAGCGGGCCCAGCTCGCGGGCCTGCTCGACGAGCTCAAGCCCGACGAGCTGATCCTCACGGAGGCCGACTTCGACGAGCGGGCGGTGCTGGAGGTGGTCGAGCAGGCCCACCGGCAGGGGATCAAGGTGCGTCTCGCGCCGGACACGACGGAGCTCCTCGTCCAGCGCGGGGAGTACGTCCCGGGCCAGGGAGCCCCGTTGTTCGAGCTCCGGCCACCCGTCCTCACCGGCTGGGACTGGGCGGTGAAGCGCGGATTCGACCTTGTCGTCAGCGCTCTCGTGACTCTCGTCGGCCTCCCGGTGTGGGCGCTCATCGCGCTTGCGATCAAGCTCGACTCGCGAGGGCCGATCCTCTTCGTCGATCGCCGCATCGGGGTCGGCGAGCGCGAGTTCGGGATGCTGAAGTTCCGCACGATGGTCGCCGACGCGCCCGGCCTGCAGCGCCAGCTCGAGGACGAGAACGAGGCCGGAGGCGCGCTGTTCAAGATCCGCGACGACCCGCGCGTCACTCGCGTCGGCCGCTTCCTCCGGCGCTTCTCGCTCGACGAGATCCCGCAGGTCGCGAACGTGCTGAAGGGCGAGATGAGCCTCGTCGGGCCGCGGCCACTGCCGCTCCGCGACTACCAGCTGCTCGAAGACTGGCATCGCCGCCGCTACGCGGTACTTCCGGGCATGACGGGCCTCTGGCAGATCTCCGGCCGCTCCGGCCTCAGCTTCGACGACCTCGTCCGGCTCGACTTCACGTACCTCGAGAACTGGTCGATCTGGCTCGACATCTCGATCATCGTCAAGACGATCCCGGCGGTGGTCACGCGGCGCGGGGCGTACTGACGTGAGGTCGACCAGGATCCTCGCGGCCGCGTCCGCGATCGACCTCGACTTCAGGTACGGATGCACGCCCGCCTGGTGGCAGCTCTGGAAGGGGATGTACGAGTCGGGCGTCGACCTCCTCGTGACGCCCTATCGCGGGCGGCCCGTGGAGTCGCCGTGGTGGCGGACGGCACCGAACCCGACGTACCGGGAGGGCGAGTCGTTCCAGGCCGTGCGGGGCGTGCTCGCGCGCGCCAAGGGCGATCGCTACCTGCGCCGCGCCGAGGCGAGCCCGGTGGAGTCCCCACTCGACAAGCTCGCGCGCGAGACCATCGCGCGCTGGGTCACGCCGCGCTGGAAGCGCCACCTCGAGAAGCTCATCGAGGCCGAGAAGCCGGACGCGGTGATCGTGTTCACGATCCCGATGGCGCACCTGCGCGGCATCCCCGACGCGCTGCGCGAGCGCTACGGGATCCCGATCGTGTTCTACGACGGCGACGTGCCGATGAGCCTCCCCGAGTACGGCGGGATGGACACCGGCTTCAACCCGTACCACGGTGCGGACCCCTGGGAGTACGACCTCGTGCTGTCGAACTCGGAAGGCGGGATCGGACGGCTGCTCGAGCTCGGCGCCCGGCGCGCCGAGGCGCTCTACTGGGGCGCCGATCCCGAGTTCTTCACACCGCAGGCGGTCGAGAAGGAGGTCGACGTCTTCTTCTACGGCTACGGCGACAAGTTTCGGCGCGACTGGATGAAGACGATGGTGGGAGAGCCGTCGCGCCGCGCTCCGGAGCTCGACTTCGGCCTCGGCGGGCTCGACTTCCAGGGCGACACGGGTCGGGCGCGGATGCTCGGCGACATTCCTTTCAACGCCTTCGCACGTGCCATCTCCGCTGCGCGCGTCAGCCTCAACCTGACGCGGCGGCCCCATGCCACCGTGCCGGGCTCGTCCACTGCGCGGCCGTTCGAGCTCGCCTCTTCGGGGGCCGCCATCGTCTCCAATCCGCACGAAGGGATCGAGCGCTGGTTCGAGCCGGGGCGCGAGCTCGTCGTGGTCGAGACCGCCGAGGAAGCCGTCGCGACGTACCGAGAGCTCGTCGCCGACCCGGCACAGGCCGAGGAGATGGGTCGCCGCGCTCGGGAGCGCGTCCTGGACGAGCACACGTACGGCCACAGGGCGCGGCAACTGCTCGAGCTCGTGGGGCTCGAGGCCGGGGTCGCCGCGTGAGCTTCATCGCCGTCGTCCCGGCATGGAACGAGGAGGGTGCAATCGGACGGGTCGTCGACGAGATCAAGGCCTACGACGCTGCCGCGACGGTCGTCGTGGTCGACGACGCCTCCATCGACGGGACCGTCAACGTCGCCGAGGCGCACGGGGCGACGGTGCTCCGCCTGCCGTTCAACGTCGGCATCGGCGGCGCAGTGCAGACCGGGTTTCGGTACGCGCGCGACGAGGGCTTCGAAGTGGCGGCGAGGCTGGACGGCGACGGGCAGCACGACGCGTCGGAGCTCGGAAAGCTCCTCGGGCCGATCCGCGCCGGAACCGCCGATCTCGTCATCGGGTCGCGGTTCGTCGATCCCGGCGGGAGCTACCGGCCGCCCTTCGCGCGGCGCACCGGCATCCGCCTGTTCGCGCGTCTCGTCTCGGTCCTCGGGGGGCAGAAGGTGACGGACACGACCTCGGGATTCGTCGCGCTGAGCCGGTCCGGGATCGAGCTCTTCGCCGTCGAGTACCCACACGACTACCCGGAGGTCGAGGCGACGCTCGTCGCACTGCGGAGCGGCCTTCGTCTGACCCAGGTACAGGTCGACATGCGGGAGCGGCAGGCGGGATCGTCGTCGATCACGTTCGTCCGCTCGCTCTACTACATCGTCAAGGTCACGCTCGCGCTGCTCGTCGCCAGCCTCCGTCGGTATCCGCGTCTCGAGGCCGCTCGCAGATGACGCCGCTCCGCGCGTCCGTCGCGGGCGCGATCGCCTCGATCATCCTCATCCTCGTCGTCGTCGAGCTCGTCCGTGGCCGGCGGCTCAAGGAGCGCTACGCGTTGCTCTGGCTTGCGACCGGGCTCGTGCTGCTGATCCTGTCGGTGTGGCGCGAAGGGCTCAACACGCTCGCCGGTTGGTTCGGCGTGACGGGCTATCCGCCGGCCGTGCTCTTCGCGGTCGCGATCCTGTTCATCTTCCTCGTGCTGCTCCACTACTCGACGGTGGTCTCGCGCCTCACCGACGAGAACGTCGATCTCGCGCAGCGGATCGCGTTGCTCGAGGAGAAGCTCAGCCGGGCGCCACCGCCGGCGGACTGAACGCGAAGACATCTCCGAAGGCGGGATCGGCGATCCAGTTCGTACCGACTCCGATCCGGTAGGTGGCAGCCGGGGCTCCTTCGACGTCGATATACGCGCGCTCGCTCACCGTCTCGACGAGCGTCCCGAAGAAGTAACACGACTGCGCTGGATGCCCGTCGGTGTTCTCGCACTCGAAATCGGCGCCCTCGGAGCGGTAGACGCGGTAGAAGACGTCTGCGCGCCACGGATCGTCTTCCCACGTCAGCAGGTTGCCGTCCGCGGTCCGCTCGACCCGGAGCTCCACACTCCGGTCGACGGGCGTGAGGATGAAGTTGCCCGCGTCGTCCTGCGTCAGGGCATGCTCGGGCCCCTCGAGCGGTGAGGACGCTGCGATGGCGGCCGCGGGGACGAGCACGGTCACGGCGGCCGCGACGGCGATCCAGCGGAGCGCGACCGGCCGGGACGACGGCGCGCGCAGGCGCTCACCGAGTCGCCGGGCCAGCGTCGGTATGAGGAGCGGGATTGCGGCCAGCAGCAGCAGGTACGCAGGCCAGGCAGGCATGAGCAACCGCCAGAACGAGCCGGTCTGGATGTCCGCGCGGGGCGAGAAGCCCTTCACGACCAGGAAGGCTCCGAGCCAGCCTGCGAGCAGCGCCGCGACCGCACCGCGCCGCACGCGAACGACCGCGATGAGACCTGCGACGGGCGCCCATTGAGCAACGCGTGCGCTGAAGAAGAACTCGCGCATGTAGTCCATCTGCTGGATCCAGTGGTCCCAGTCGAGATCGACGTACCGGTCGACGTTCACCGAGATCGCGGTCGTGGCCGCGCCCATAGCCAGGCGAGTCTCCTCGAGCCCGAGCGCCGGAATCGAGCCGAGCCCACGCTCCTTCCAGAACGCGAGGACGAGGAGCGACGGGACGATCGCAGCGCCGAACACGATCCCGTTGCGCCAGCGCCGCGCGACGAGGTAGGCGAGCGCGGCGCCGGCGCCCATGAGCAGGTTCGGCGGCTTCATCGCGGTGGCGGCGCCGAGGAGAAGCCCCGCGAGCACGGCATCGTGCACCTGCTCCGCCTCGAGCGAGCGGGCGACGAACACGGCCGCCGCGAGCACGAGCACCATCGACGGGTAGTCGGACATCGCGGTGAGACCGAGTGCCTGCGGGAGGAATTGCTCGCCGAAGCGCTCCTGGTAGCGGTCGACGAAGAGCGGAATCGAAGCGAACGGCGCAATCGCCCAGAGGAACGACGCCCAGTACCCGAGCAGCCGCCCGCCGATGCGGCACGCGAGGTCGTACACGCACAGGAGCGCGATCGGGCCGAGGACGAGCACTTGGAGGACGACGAGAGGCGGCAGAGCCTGCACGTACGTCGGGCCGGTGAGCCACATGATCGGCGTGAGGGCGTACGACCACAGGTAGCCGAGCTCCGTCGGCGGCAGCTCGAATTGGCCGAGCAGCCATCCCTGCGTCGCGAGCCAGATCTGGTCGCCTCCCTGGAACCACACCCACCCGTTGTGGTCGGCGACGAGCGCCAGCACGAGGGTCGCGCCGATCTGCAGCCCGATCAGCGAACCGAGGACCGTGCGGGGCCGCTCCAGGAGCCGGTCGATCGTGTGCCCGCTCCAGCGGGCAGCGGTCGCGGTGCTAGCGGCGACCGACACCGGCGACCGCCGAGCGGTACCAGGCGACCGTGCGCTCGATTCCCTCGCGCAGCGGCGTCTTCGGCACGAAGCCGAACAGCTCGCGCGCTCGCGAGCCGTCGATACTACGGCGCGGCTGGCCGTTCGGCTTCGTCGTATCCCACGTGATCGTTCCCTTGAAGCCCGTCACGTCGGCGATCAGCTCGGCGAGGTCGCGAATCGAGATCTCGCGTGCGGAGCCGAGGTTCACCGGGTCGGCGCCGTCATAGCGATCGGCGGCCAGGACGAGCCCGTCGACGCAGTCGTCGACGTAGAGGAACTCCCGCGTCGGCGAGCCGTCGCCCCAGAGCACGACCTCGTCGTCCGACTCGACCATCTTGCGGACGAGCGCGGCGATCACGTGCGAGGTCTCGAGGTCGAAGTTGTCGCGTGGCCCGTAGAGGTTCGAGGGGAGGACGAAGATCGCGTCGAGGCCGTACTGCTCGCGGTAGGCCTGGGCGCCGACGAGCACGGCCTTCTTCGCGACGCCGTATGGAGCGTTCGTCTCCTCGGGGTAGCCGTCCCAGAGGTCGTGCTCACGGAAGGGCACAGGTGCGAACTTCGGGTACGAGCACACCGTGCCGGCAATCACGAGCTTCGGCGTCGAGTGGAGGCGCGCCTGCTCGAGGACGTTCGCACCCATCACCAGGTTTGCGAACCAGTAGCGCCCCGGGTTGGCCCGGTTCGCGCCGATTCCGCCGACCTCGGCAGCGAGGTGGAACACGAGCTCCGCCTCCGCCTCGTCGAACAGGCGCGCGGTGTCGTCCAGCGAGGTGAGGTCGTGGTCCGCGCTGCGCGCGGCGAGCACGTCGTGCCCCTCAGCCTCGAGCCGCTCGACCAAGTGCGCGCCCAGGAAGCCGCCGCCGCCGGTGACGAGGACGCGGCTCACGGGATCGTGAGCGGTGCTCCCGTCGGAAGCCAGTCGACGCGTCCGATCCAGCGGTCGCGGTTGTCGGAGTACCAGCGGATCGTCTGGAGGATGCCCTCGTCCCAGGACACGCGCGGCTGCCAGCCCGTCTCCGCCGTCAGCTTCTCGTGGCCGACACGCAGCGCCATCACCTCACTCGAGCCGGGACGATGCCGCGCGGGGGTGGAGACGATCTCACGGTCGTCGGGCCAGAATCCCTCGGCCGCACCGACGCGAAGGATGAGGTCGACCCAGTCACGCATCGAGATGTTCGTGCCCTGTCCGTACACGTACACGTCTCCCGGCGTGCCGTGCGCGGCCACCGTGAGATGGCCGCGGACCCCGTCCGTGCAGAAGCAGAAGTCGCGCATCGGGTCGAGCGCGCCGAGCTCGATCGCCTCCCGCGTGAGGGCCTGGGTGATGATCGTCCCGGTGACGTAGCGCGGGTTCTGGCGCGGCCCGTAGTTGTTGAACATCCGCGTCACGACTCCGGGCACGCCGAACCCGTCGTAGTAGTTCATGGTCAGGAAGTCTGCGGCGACCTTCGCCGTCGCGTAGATGGACTTCGGGTTGATCGGCGAGCGCTCGTGCAGGATGAGCCCGCCCTCCTCGTCGTAGTCGTGGTGCTCGGAGACCGACTCGCGCACGTTCCCGTACTCCTCCGACGTGCCGGCCGTGTCGAACTTCTCGAGCTCGAGGCCGACGTCGACAACGGATTGCAGCAGGTTGAGTGTCCCGAGGACGTTGGCGGCGATCGTCTCGTACGGCCGGTGCCACGACTCCCCGACGTGCGCCTGCGCACCGAGATGGAAGAGGTACGGACGGTCGGCCGCTGTTTCCTTCAGCTCGCGCATGAGGTAGTCGACCGAGGTCCGGTCCGTGAGATCGGCAAAGTGGATCTTCAGCCGGTTCCGCAGGTGCCCGATGTTGTTGAGGGCGCCGCTCGACGTCGCGCGGACGAACGCGTGCACGGTCGCTCCGAGCTCGACCAGCGCGTCCGTCAGGTGCGAGCCCATGAAGCCGTCGGCGCCGGTGACGAGAACCGTTCGCCCGTCGTAGACGTCTCCCAGCTCGTTGCGGAGGTCGTGGAGCGCGGCGCCTGTCCATAGTGTGTCGTTCGGCATGGTCCGTACGCTTCCGCGTCGGTGAGCAAGCGTACAGACTCGTCCGGCCTAGGCTCCCTCGGCTCGGCGGCACTGACTGCGACCTCTCTCCTCGTCGTGAGCGGCTTCGCCGCGCTCGTCGGCGTGATCATCGCGCGCGAATTCGGGCGCACCGACGAGACGGACGGGTTCTTCGCCGCGTACGGGGTCTTCGTCGTCGTGGTGACGGCGTCCCAGGCCATTCGCGTCGCCGTCCTGCCGTCGCTCGCGCATGCGCAACGCGAACGACGGCTGGCCGCAACCGCCGCCGGTTATGCCGCGGCGCTGGCGGTCGTGGGGCTTCCACTGATCCTCGTTGCGCTCGTCGCGTCGGATCAGCTTGCGGCCGTTCTGACCGGAGACAGCTCGATCGTCGCCCGCGACGCCTGTGCTCAGGCGCTGCGCTGGATCGTCCCTGCCTCCGTCGCCCACCTCTTCACGGGTGTCGTCGCGAGCACCTTCGCGGCGCTCGACGACTACGCGACTCCCGCGCTCGGCTACGCCGTCGGGAGCGCTGCCGGACTCGCCTACATCGTGTCGCGCACCGACGAAGATGGCATCGTTTCGGTCTCGAGAGGGATGGCCGTCACGGCCTTCGTGGGACTTCTCGTGCCGCTGGTCGCGCTGGCGTGGAGAGCGCGCCGCGCAGCGATGCCCGCGAAAGCGGCCCGTCCGTCCGGCGAGCCGCTCCGCCGGCGCCTTGCGATCTTCGTCGCGGCTGCTGCGATCCCGCTCTCGCTGCAGCTTGCGTATCTCGTCTCGATCCCGTTCGCGGGTCGGCTCGGCTCGGGTGCCGTGACGAGCTTCGGCTACGCCTACCTCGCGGCGACGACGCTCGCAGGGATCACGGCGTTCTCGATCGGTCTCGTCTCGTCCGTTCCGCTCTCTCGCATCGAGCTCACACCCGCAGCCATCGCGCGGCACGTCGTGGCGGCGACGTGGGTGGCACTCGTGGCCGTCGGTGCCGCGGTCGGCGCACTCGCGCTGGTCGGAGCTGATCTCGTCGAAGGCGTTCTCGGCGACGCCTACGGCGCGGAGGTCGGAGACGAGGTGGCACGGCTCATCGTGGTGTTGTCCGCGTGGATCGTCGCCGCGGTTGGCGTCAACGTCACGTTCCCGCTCGCGTTCGTCGCCGGCCGCCTGCGTGCTCTGCCGTGGATCGGCCTCGCCGCGCTCGCTGCGCAGCTACTCCTCGCCTGGGTCGGCGTCGAGCTGTTCGATCTCGACGGCCTCGCGATCTCCCTGGCCGTATCGACGCTTGTCGTGCTCGCGGCGCTCCTGGCGCTGCTCGACGCGGCTGCCGCGGGGCTGCGTGGCGTCGTGGTGGCTGCGGGGGTGGTTGCGGGGCTCACGTGCGCAGCGTTCCTGCCACCGGGGCTCGTCACGCGCGGTGCGTTGGGGGCAGTGGTGGGCCTGGTGCTCTATGGCGTTCTCGTCGCCGTCGTGCGGCCGCGCGGGCTCACGGCGTCCTGGTCGTATCTGCGCACCTTGCGTTGAGTTTCCCGCAAGATCGGAACTCCGTAGCGTGGAGATCCGATCGCAAATCCCTGAAGGCGGCCGCTAGCGCGGCCGCGTCGTCGTTTCGCTCACCGGTCTAGCCTGTCTTGCGCCACTTCAGGCCCGAGCCACGGCGGTATGCCTTGACGAGAGCCAGGCCGGCCCGGGTGCTGAAGATGCGATGCCGCGTCGACGCCACGGCTCGCTCGGGCGCCGGCAGATAGCGGAAGGTCATGTGCCCGCCGACCCGCTCGCCTCCCCAGTCGAACGGCGGCGGCTCGTCGGCAAGCTTGCGGATCACCACGGTGCGGTACCCGACCGAGCGCTCGACCTCCCAGGCCGGCGAGTGGCGCACGTGGTCGACGACCGCCGTCACCGGGGGCATATAGGCGTCGTCGAGCAGGATCCGGCCGCCGACCGTGAGCCGCGGCGCGACGTGCCACCAGTCGAGGATCGGATAGGGGAAGCCGTGCGCGCCGTCGAGGAGCGCGAGATCGAGCCGATCGTGGGCGAGGCGCGGGAGAACGTCGTGCGAGAAGCCGACCTCGAACGAGACGCGCTCGGTCGACACACCGAGCTCGCGGCAGGCCTCGCGGACGCGGCCTTCCTCGGCGGCGTCGGGCGTCACCGCCACGTGCCGAGAACCTGCGTTCGCGAAGACGATCGTGCTCGCCCCCGAGCCGGTCTCGAGCGTGGCCATGTCGGGTCGAAGCTCGGCCTCCAGCCACTCGAGCGCCGGCCATGCGAGCCCCCAGTACTCGTCGCCCGCGCCGTGGATCCCGGGCGGCGCAGCGCGAAGCCGGTCAGTGAGGGTCGCCATGAGCAAGGGCAGCGTAGGCGTCGTCGTGCGCGCGCGCGGTCATCTCCCACGAGAACTGCGCCGCCCGCGCGATGCCCTTCGCGCTCCACTCGTCCGGCCGCGTGAGGATCTCCTCGACCGACGCGACGATCTCCTCCACCGACGTCGGGTCGAAGAGGCGCGCGGCGTCGCCGCAGACCTCGGGCAGCGCCGCGGCATTCGAGCTCGCGACGGGGCACCCGCACGCCATCGCCTCGAGCGGCGGCTGGCCGAAGCCCTCGTACAGGCTGGGGAAGACGAGGCCGGCGGCGGTCCGGTACAGGCGGACCAGCTCGTCACGCCGGACGTGCCCGAGCGAGCGCACGCCGGGCGGAACGTCGCCGTCGTAGGCGGTGAGCACGAGCTCGAGGTCAGGATGACGCTCGCGGAGCTGCGCGAAGGCGGCGAACAGTCGCTCGTGGTTCTTGTGCGGCCAGGCTCGGGCGGGGTAGACGAGGAAGCGCTCGCGCTCGACGTCGGCCGGCGTGAACGTGGCGTGATCGAGGCCGAGGTGGATCGGCCGCACCCTCCCCTCGGGAAGCTCGTACCGCTCGACCACCGCACGCGCCGCGTGCTCCGAGATCGTGACGACGAGGCGGCTCTTCCGGATCGACCACCCGTATACGGCTCGTCGATACGCGCGCTCGGCCCGCGAGAAGAAGTCCGGCAGGAACTCGTGCTGCAGGTCGAGCACTGTCGTGACGGCTGGTGGCGACGTCACGCGCGGGATCATGACCGTGAGCGGGAAGTGGACGACGTCGAGGCCTGCGAGGTGCCGGCGGAGCCTGCGGCCACGTACCACGCCCTCGGTCATCGCGGCGATGCGTCCGGGCATCGACGTCGACGCGCGGTACTCGCCGACGACGTCGCTCGGCAGCCCGTCGATGTCGGTCGCGACGGTCGGCAGGAGCACGCGGTACGAGTGCGCGCCGACGCGCCCCAGCGCGCGGACGAGCTCGCGCGCATAGGTCTCGCTTCCGCCCGAGATCCGTGGGACCAGCGTCAGCAGGCTGATGCCGACGTGCATCCGGGTGCTAGACGGGGTCGTCGCTGTCGAGTGCGGCGCGGTAGACGTCGTCGTGGCGGCGAGC
>DASUCI010000074.1:0-13538 GCA_035762825.1 Gaiellaceae bacterium
GCTTTGGGTGTCGCATCGGTCCTCGGTTTGCGGTCAGCCCCTGGCCAACGCGGCCATGGCCGATTCGGCCAAGTACGGCACACCGTGCTCGAAGCGGGCGGCCCGCTCGTCCTCGGCGCCGAGCTCGCCGCGGACGTAGCGCCCGTAGATCGCCTCGCAGAAGACGGCCGCTTTCCAGAGCGCGAGCCCCTCGAACCACGCCAGGGGCTCGACGTCGCGTCCGCTGCCCGCGACATAGCGGTCGACCAGCTCGGCCCGTGACGGGAAGCCCGCGAGCGCGGTGATCGGAGAGGTGCCGAGCGGGTTGGGCGGGCCGCCCGGCTCGCTGTACGTCGCGAGCAGGTAACCGACGTCCGCGCGGGGGTCGCCGATCGCGCCCATCTCCCAGTCGAGCACAGCCAGGATCCGCGTCGGATCCGCGTGGCCCACCATCGTGTTGCCGAGCCGGAAGTCTCCGTGGACGACCGTCGACAGGAGCGGCTCGGGCACGTTGGTAGCCAGCCACGTGCCGACCTCCTCGACGCGCGGGATCTCCCGCGTCCGGTTGATCTCCCAGAGCTGGGCGAACCGCCGGACCTGGCGCTCGTTGTAGCTCCCGGGCCGCGCGAACGCCGCGAGGCCGGGCGTCGCGACGTCGGCGGCATGGATCTCGACGAGCGCGTCGACGAGATCGTGCCCCAGCGAGCGTCGCGCCGGCTCGTCGTCGAGCCCGGGGGGTGCCTCGTCCGTCGGGACGAGGCCGTCCAGGAACTCCATCACGTAGAACGGCACGCCCAGGAGGCTCTCGTCCTCGCACACGGCGACGATCGTCGGCAGGCGCTCGAACCCGGCGCGGCGCAGCGCGAGCTGGAGCCTCGCCTCGCGCACGACGTCGTGTGCGGACGGCGGCAGCGGCGGGCGCGGCGGGCGGCGGAGCACGAAGGAGCCCCCGTCCCGCTCGAGCAGGAACGTGAAGTTCGACCCGCCCCCCTCGCCGATGCGCCGAGCCTGGACGTCACCCGCGCCGAGGCCGTGCTCGTCCAGGAACGCGCGCACGCGATCGAGGACGAGAAGCGGCGGCTTCTCGAGGTCGTTCGCGTCGACGGCGGTCTCCACGATGTCGCCCGCGAGCACCGTACGATCCTACGTCGATGCGCCGCCGCCTCTATCTCATGCGGCACGCCGAGGTCTCTTACTTCGGCGCGGACGGCGCCCCCGTCGATCCACGCGAGGTCCCGCTCAACGAGGAGGGAGTCGAGCAGGCGAACGCAGTCGCACGCGCACTCCGTGACATCGAGGTCGATCGCGTGCTCACGAGCGGCCTTCCGCGCACCCTCGAGACCGCGTCGATCGTCGCGCCGGACGCCGCGCCCGAATCCTGGCCCGAGCTGCGCGAGATCCAGGGCGGGCGGCTCTCCGAGATCCCGGCCGACGCCCTCGAGCGCGAGTTCGTCCACGCGTTCCGCGGGGTCATCCCGAACGAGTCGAGGTTCCTGCGGGGCGAGTCGATCGGCGAGCTCTTCGACCGCGTGCTCCCGGCTGTCGAGCGACTCGTCGCGGACGAGTGCTGGCACACCGTCCTCGCCGTCCTGCACGGCGGCGTGAACCGCGCCATCCTCTCGTACGCGCTGACAGGCGAGCGCATGTTCCTCGGCCACTTCGAGCAGGCTCCCGCGTGCGTGAACGTGCTCGACCTCGGTTCCGGTGGCGAGTGGATCGTACGAGCGGTGAACGTCGCGCCGTACGACCTTCTCCACCTCTCCCACCGCTCGACGACGATGGAGCGCTACTGGGAGGAATTCCGTGCCGGGACGAACTAGAGGCCGGTTTCCCGGCCCCTAGTCCCAGTCACACGCAGGATGGCGTTACCGCGGGCGTCCCTCGATGAGTCTGCCCTGGAGCTGCCAGTCCGGGTGCGTGTATCGGATCAGCTGCATCTGGCTGATGATGAAGCGGTCCCTACCCCCGGTCTTCTGACGCACGCCTGGGAGCGCGAACCTGTTGACGTTGTTCATCTTCGTGAGCGCCGCCTGGAAGCTCGCCCGAGTCGGGCTCTTGCCGGCGGCGGTGAGCGCCTGGACGAACGCCTCGGCCTTCGCCACGCCGTAGTAGTAGAGGCCGTTGTTCGCGTCCACGCTCGGCGCGTACTTGGCCATGATCTGGCGATACAGTCTCATGGCCGGGTCGTTGTTCCACCTCGAGTTGGCCGGATCCTTGAGGTACGCGACCGAGAGCGACCCGTTGACGTACGGGGCTCCCGCATTCGCGACCGCGATGTTCAGGAACGCGGCCGTCGCCGAGACGGAGTTGAGGTAGATCTGCTCCGGGTTGAACCCGAGCGCCCGGCCGGTCGCGTAGGCGCGAATGGTCGGGGTCGGCGTCGCGAGGAGCACGAAGATCGTCGCGCCGCTCGCGCGGATGCGCGTCATCTGCGACGCCAGGCTCGTGGCCGTGACCTCGAACGGGACCTCGGCGACGATGTTCGTGTCGGAGTAGCTCTTCCCGAGGGCGGAGCGGACGCCGAGCAGGTAGTCCTTGCCGTAGTCGTCGTTCTGGTAGAGCACGGCGATCTTCTTGCCGTTGTGGTTCGCCTTGATGTGGAGGCCGTAGATGCGACCCTCGGCGATGTAGTCGGGCTGCCAGCCCGTCGTCCACGGGAACTCGCTGGCCTGCGTTCCCCAGTACGACGCGCCGGTCGACACGAGTGCCTGCGGCACCCGCTGCTGGTTCAGGTAGCTCCGAACGGCGAGGTTGTGCTCGGTCCCGAGCTGGCCGACCGTGGCGAAGACGCGGTCCTGCTCGACGAGCCGCCGCGTCAGCTGAACCGTGTTCGCGGGGTTGTAGCCGTCGTCGTAGAACTTCCAGATGATCTGCCGGCCGTTGACGCCGCGCTTGCCGTTCAGGCGCCGCGCGTTGATGTAGCTGAAGTACGCCTTCATCCCGAGCGGAATCGGCGCATAGGCCGCCGCCGGGCCGGTGAGCGGGAAGGTGCCGCCGATGGTGACGGTTCTGGCTGTGACGCCTGGTGTCTGGGCCGCGCCACCGAACGCTCCCGGCACCGTCAGCGCGAGTGCGGCGACGAGCCCGACCCCGCACACGATGAGCTTTCGCACCGATCTTCCTCCTTGTGGACCCTCCGAATTCCTGCCTGTCGACTGCGAGCGTACAGCGGGTACGCGGCAGCCGCTAGACCTCGAGACGACGCCTCCCTCGTCGTGGTTAGTGAGACAGAAATGATTACACGAGGCGCCTCGTGTATCAATTACGTTCGCGAACGATGAGTGCCTCGTCCACAACCCAGGCCGCTCGCCGCGGACGACCGCCCGCAGCGAGTCGCGAGGACGTCCTGGCCGCGGCGCTCGACGCCTATCTCCACGGCCAGCGCGTCGACGTGCAGGCCATCGCGGCCGAGCTCGGCCTCGGCCGCACCACGATCTACCGCTGGTTCGGCTCGCGCGAAGGGCTCGTCGGAGAGGTCGTCGTCCGTGCCGCCGAACCCCTCTTCGACGAGGCGCGAGCACATGCGCGCGGAAGCGGAGGCGCCGCTCTCCTCGACACGTTCGACCGGATCAACCGCGGGCTCGCAGAGGCCCCCGCCCTCCGGAGCTTCCTCGAGAACGAGCGGGACGCGCTCCGGATCCTCACGTCGAGCGGAGGACCGGTGCAGCCGCGTACGGTCGCCAGGATCCAGGGCTACATCGAGGAGGAGATGCGCCGCGGGTTCCGGCCGCCGGTCGACCCCGCGACGCTTGCCTACGCGATCGTGCGGCTCGCCGAGGCGTTCCTCTTCAACGACGCGACCACTGCCGTGCGCGGCGACGTCGACCGCCTGCGGGAGATCGAGGCGGCACTGCTCGGGGTCAGTTCCTAAACGCTGCAGCAGCGTAGGGGCGAGATATATCTCGCCCCTACAGGCCGATGTCGACCGCGAGCGCCTCGGCCTCGTCGAGCTCGACCGCCAGCGCCTCGATCCCGGCCTCCCAGATCTTCGGATCGGTGAGGTCGAGGCCGACGATCTTCGCGAGCTCGGCCGGCGGCTTCGACCCTCCGGCCCGAAGCAGCTCGAGGTACGGCTCCACCATCGAATCCCCTTCGAGCTCGTACTTGCGGAAGATCGACAGCGCGAAGAGGAAGCCGTAGGAGTACGCGTAGACGTAGCCCGGAGTCCCGATGAAGTGCGGGATGTAGCTCCACCAGATGCCGTAGCCGTCGATGTCGACGGAGTCGGCGAACAGGGACGTCTGCGTCTCGAGCCAGAGCTCCTCGAACTTCTCGGGCGAGAGCTCGCCCTCGCCGCGACGCCATGTGTGCACGGCGTCCTCGAAGCGGTTCATCGCGATCTGGCGATAGACGGTCGCGATCGAGTCCTCGATCCGTCCGGCCAGGAGGTTGAGGCGGCGCTTGGGGTCCTCCTCGAGCGAGAGCAGGCGCTTGAAGGTGAGCGCCTCGCCGAAGACGGACGCGGTCTCGGCCGTCGTCAGCGGCGTGGCCGCGTTGAAGAGGCCGAGCGGCGCGGCGAGGTATCCGTGGAGGCCGTGCCCGAGCTCGTGTGCGAGCGTGAGCACCGAGCGACGGTCCGGGGTGTAGTTCATGAAGACGTACGGGTGCACGCCCGGAACGTTCGTCGCGCAGAACGCGCCGGGCCGCTTGCCGTCGCGCGGCGGCGCGTCGATCCAGCTGTCGCGGAAGAAGCGCTCGACGATGTCCCCCGTCTCCGAGGAGAAGTCGGCAAACGCATCGACGACGAGCTCGCGCGCCTCGCCCCACGCAACGTGGGTCGGGTCGTCGCCGAGCGGAGCCATGCGGTCGTAGAACGAGAGACGGTCGAGGCCGAGCAGGCGCGCCTTCAGCGTGTAGTAGCGCTGGACGACGTCGTACCGGTTCACGACGGCGTCGATCAGCGCCTGCACCGCCTCGTCCGTGGTGTCGTTCGAGAGGTTGCGCGCCGAGATCCACGTCTCGTACCCGCGCAGCCGGTCGTCGATCGACCTGTCGACGGCGATCGTGTTGAAGACGAAGGTGCGGGTGCGAAGCCCCGGCTCGAGCGCCGCGGTCACGGCCTCGGACGCGCGTCGGCGGAGGTCGCGATCGGGCGAGTAGAGCTTCGACATCGCCTCCTCGAAGCCGATCTCCGTACCGTCGAGGTCGACCTTGATCGCGCCGAGCAGCTCGTCGTAGAGCCGGTCCCAGGCCGCGAAACCCGAGACCGCCTTCTCGGTGACGATCTTCTCCTCCGGCTCCGTGAGGATGTACGGGCGGAACTTCCGGACGGTCCGCAGCCAATGGCGCCAGCGCTCGAGCTCCTCACTCGCGAGGAGCGCGTCGGCCTGCTCGTCTTCGAGCGCTGCGAGCTCCAGCCCGAAGAAGAGGAGCTGCGTGTCGATGGCCGCGCCCTTCTCCGTCAGCCGCGCGACGAGCGCGCCCCGCGGGGAGTCGTTCATGTCCGTCGCGAACCAGAGGTGCGCGAAGTAGATCGCGCGCGTGAAGGTCGACTCGATCTCCTCGCGCTCTCCGATCGCCTCACGCAGCTCGGCCGGGCTCAGCTGCGCGACGCGGCCGTAGTAGCGCTCGCGGAAGTCCGCGGCTGCCGTTTCGGTCTGCTCGACGTCCTGCTCCAGGCGTGGGTCGTCGCCGCCGTCGTAGAGGTCGGAGAGATTCCACGCGACATCCTCCGCACCCGTGATCTCGGTAGTCGTCATGGGCGAAGACGCTACCTAAGATGGTTGAGGCCACGATCTCGCGCGTCCGGATGCGCGATCTGGCGCGTCCGGGCCGCTTCCGCCCGGACGCCAGGCCACGTAGTGGGCTGGCGTCGAGCGTGCGCTTCGCGACGGGAGAGCGGCGCCGAGGCGTCCGGCATCGCCACCGCTCTCCCGTCGCGCCCCGGAGCGGCCAGCTCGCGCCCCGGAGTCGGCGATCTCGTAGGCCTCAACCATCCAGGGCCGACATCAGGCCGATCATGGCGTCGTCCTCGTAGTTCAGGTGCTGGAGGCATACGCGGGATACGCCGAGCTCGCGAAGCTCGTCGATTCGCGCGGCCACCTCGGCGACCGTTCCGACGAGCCAGCGATCGCGGCGCTCCGCGATCAGGCTCTCCGGATCCGTGTCGTCTCCACGGATTGCGAGGAAGCGTGCGACGCGATCGCGCACCTCGGCGTCGGTCTCTCCGACGAAGCACGCGGTCATGACCGAGAAGCCGAGCGACGCAGGGTCGCGGCCCGCGTCCGCACAAGCACGGTCGAGCGTGGCCTTGCGCTTCCGCAGCTCGTCGTTGGTCGCACCGAGCGTGTTCACCTCGGTCGCGTAGCGGGCGGCGAGCGCGGCAAAGCGGCGCTTGACGGTTCCTCCGAGGACGAGCGGCGGATGCGGCTGCTGCACTGGCCGAGGCAGGGCTTGCTGGTTGCGAAGACGGTATGCAGGCCCGTCGTGGTCGAAGCGCTCCTCCGTCCACGAGCGCACGACGACCTCGACCTGCTCGGCGAACAGCTCGAAGCGCTCCCGGCCGTCCGGGAAGGCGAAGCCGTGCGCGTCGTGCTCGCGCTCGTACCAGCCGGAGCCCATCCCCACCTCGACGCGCCCACCGGAGATGTGGTCGACGGTCGCAGCCATCCGTGCCAGGACGCTGGGGTGGCGGAACGTCGCGGGCGAGACCATCGTCCCGAGCCGGATCCGCTCCGTGAGCGCGGCGAGCCCCGCGAGCGTCGCCCACGCGTCGTGGGCATCCGCGTCCGGCCGGATGATCGCCGTGTAGTGGTCGGAGCGAAAGAGCCCCTCGAGCCCGTGCTTCTCGGTGAGCCGCGCGAGGCGCACCCAGTCCTCCCACGTGACGCCCTCCTGGCCCTCGATCATCAGACACACGCGCATCAGACCGCGACCTCCCCCGGTTCCGTGACTGGGGCTCGGCACACGAATCGCTCGCACACGTAGACGGCCGGCCGTCCGTCGACGAGCGCCTTACCGGCGAGCAGGGGCACTTCCTCGGAGGGACCGACGGCGACGACCGTCTGCGGCTGGAACTGCGCCAACGCGGCACGCGCCACCGGTGACTCGACATCACCGACGATCGCGAGCTCGCGCGGCGCGCTCAGCCAGAGGTCGATCCCGCACAACATCCACGCGAAGAACCCCGGCGCGCGACGGAGCGCCGGCTCCGCGAGCCGGAAAACCGAGACCGCGCGTCGCTCGAGCTCCTCGTCCGCCCACAGACGGGAGAGGCGGAGCAGCACGGAGGCAAGCATCGAGTTGCCGGACGGGACGGGCGTGTCCTGGAGATCCTTCGTGCGCGGGACGCGCGGGTCGCCGTCAGACGGCGAGAGGAAGAAGCCGCCGTGCTCTTCGTCGGCGAAGAGCTCCACGGCGAGCAGCGCGAGTCGCCTCGCCTCGAGGAGCCAGCGGAGCTCGCCCGTCGCGACGTGGAGCTCGATCAACCCGTACGCGACGTTCGCGTAATCGTCGAGGAACCCGAAGCCGCTCGTGCGGCCGTCGCGGATCGCGCGCAGGAGCCGTCCGTCCGAAGCGGAGAGTGGGCCGAGCAGGAACTCGCCGAGCCCGCGCGCCGCCTCGAGCCAGTCGGCGCGCTCGAGCCGGTAGCCGGCCTCGGCGAGGGCCGCGAGCGCGAGCCCGTTCCACGAGGCGAGTGCCTTGTCGTCGCGAAACGGCTGCGTCCTTCGGTCGCGCTCCGCGAGAACGGCGGCTCTGAGCTCCGGCTCGAGCTCGCCGCGCACGATGAGGCGTCCATGCTCGAAGGGCTCGAGCACGTCCGACGGGAGGCCGACCTGGTCGGCCTCCTCCGGCGTCCACGTGTACGTGAGGCCCTCGACGCCGTCGGTGTCGGCGTCGTGCGCCGAGGCGATCCCGCCCTCCGGCAGCGCGAGCTCGCGGAGCACGTAGCCGATCGTCTCCTCGACGATCTCGCGGTAACGCGGCCGCCCGGTGACGACCCACGCATGGAGATACGTCGACGCGAGGAGCGCGTTGTCGTACAGCATCTTCTCGAAGTGCGGCACGAGCCAGCGGTCGTCGACCGAGTAGCGGTGGAAGCCGCCGCCGACCACGTCGTAGAAGCCGCCTGCCACCATGCCGTCGAGCGTCGCCCTGACGATCTCCAGCGAGCGCTGGTCTCCCCGCCGGAGGAGGAACTCGAGCGACGAGGCTGCGGGGAACTTCGGCGCGCGCCCGAACCCGCCAAAGGCCGGCTCGAACGTGGCGGCGATGCCTCTCGCTGCATCGGAGAGCAACGCCGACGTCAGGAGCCCCGTCGACGGGGCCTCGCTCGCGGTCGAGCGCAGCGCGCCGTCGATCCGCTCGGCCTGGCGCTCGATGTCGTCCCGCCGCTCGCGCCAGGTCTCGGCCACCGCACGCAGGAGCTCGGGGAAGCTCGGGATCCCGTGCCTCGGCTCAGGTGGGAAGTAGGTCCCCGCGTAGAACGGCCTCGCGTCGGGCGTCATGAAGACCGTCGTGGGCCATCCACCCGAGCCGGTCATCCCGACTGCCGCCTCCATGGTCACCGCGTCGACGTCGGGACGCTCCTCGCGGTCGACCTTCACGTTCACGAACAGCTGGTTCATGAGCTCCGCGGTCGACTCCGACTCGAACGACTCGTGTGCCATCACGTGGCACCAGTGGCACGAGCTGTAGCCGACGGAGACGAGCAGCGGCTTGTCCTCGGCGCGTGCGCGCGCGAACGCCTCGTCGCCCCACTCGTACCAGTCGACCGGGTTCTCGGCGTGCTGGAGGAGATACGGCGAAGTCGCCCCGGCGAGACGGTTCACACGCGGAGCCTACGTGCCGGGTTGTCAGCGTCCGCCCGATGCGAGAGGATCGCGCGCATGAAGAGAAACTTCACATGGGTGGTGTTCGTCGGAGGCGTCATCGTCGTCCTCGGCGTGCTCTGGCAGGCGTTCTCGATCGCGGCCTACGTCCGTGGAGCCGGCGAGGGCGCGCTCGACGCCCACGGTGGCGGCTCGCTCATCGTGCACATCGGGCAGCTCGCGGTCGTCATCGGTGCGCTCGTCGCGTACTGGGGCAACTGGCGGCAGGTCGGCTACGCGATCGGGTTCCTGATCCTCTCATTCGCGCAGCTCGCCTTCCTCGGAGACAACGATAAGCAGGGGGACTGGATCAACGGCCTGCACGGCTTCCTCGCTCTGATCGTCCTGATCGCGGGCCTGCTCTACGCGCAGAAGGCGTGGCGGGAGCTCAGGCCGACGGCGTCGCCCGGCGTTCCCGGTAGTGCCTGACCAGCTCGACGACGAGACCTAGCGTCAACGCGATACCCAGCGCGAGGGCCACTCCCCAGAGGGGGTGGTCCTCGAACGTCTTGCCGCCGAAGTAGCCGAGCAGCGCCGCGTACGTCGCCCACAGCAGTCCGGCGATCACGTCGTAGACGATGAAGCGCCGCCACGGGAACGTCCTCACGTAGCCGGCCGAGAAGGTGACCGCGGTGCGGCCGCCAGGGATGAAGCGCGCGATGAGGATGATGTACGCGCCGCGCTCGTCGAGCGTCTTCTCCGCCCACTCGAGCCGCGTGTGCCACTTAGGGCTGCCGAAGACGCGCTTCACGGTCTTCTCGCCTACGAAGTGCCCGATCCAGAACGAGATGTTGTCCCCGATGATCGCGCCCGCCGCGGCCGAGAAGATGACGAGCCAGAGCACGAGGTCGCCGGAGCTCGCGAGGTTTCCGCCGAGGACGACGAGCGTCTCCGATGGGACGAGCGGGAAGAACGCGTCCACGACGGCGACCGCGAAGATGACGAGGTAGCTCCACCACTCGCCGGAGACCCACTCGGTGAAGCGGTCGAAGTCGAGCCAGTCGGGCATCCGGGCATCTTCTCAGCAGGGGATGATTGGCCGGTGCCGCTCCGTCCTCTCGCCGGGATGCGCGTCGTCGACGTGACAACGTCGATCGCCGGGCCGTACTGCGCGGAGATCCTGGCCGCGCTCGGCGCGGATGTCGTCAAGGTGGAGCGGCCGGACACGGGGGACGACGGCCGAGCCTGGGGCCCGCCGTTCTGGAACGGCGAGAGCGCGATGTTCCTCGCCGTGAACGCGGGCAAGCGCTCGCTCGCCGTGTCGCTCGCCGACGAGCGCGGTCGCGAGGCGGTCCTGCGGCTGACCGGCGGTGCGGACGTGTTCCTCCAGAGCCTCCGTCCCGGGCTCGCCGAGCGGCTCGGGCTCGGAGCGGACGAGCTGCGGGGTCGCAACCCGCGGCTCGTCTACTGCTCGATCGGCGCATACGGCCACGTCGGCCCACTCGCGCAGGAGCCAGGGTACGACGCGCTCATGCAGGCAGCAGGCGGCCTCATCAGCATGACCGGGGAACCCGGCCGGTCGGGCGTGCGGGCCGGGTCGTCGCTGATCGACATGGGTACGGGCATGTGGGCCGCGCTTGGGATCACAGCGGCACTCCTCGAGCGCGAGCAGACCGGCGAGGGGGCCGTCGTGGACACCTCCCTCTACGAGACCGCGCTGGGCTACATCGGCTACCACCTCGTCGGCTACCTCGCCGACGGGACCGTGCCGGCCCGCCACGGAACGGTCTTTCCGATGGTCGCGCCGTACCAGGTCTTCCCCACGCGCGACGGTGAGCTCATGGTCGCGGGCGGCAACGACCGCCTCTTCGCGCGGCTCTGCGAGGTGCTCGAGCTGCCGGAGCTGGTCTCGGACCAGCGCTTCCGGTCGAACCCCGATCGCGTGCGGAACCGCGAAGCGCTCGTCGTGATCGTCTCGGAGCGGCTCCGCGAACGCACCACAGGCGAGTGGCACGAGCTCCTCACGGCGGGCGGCGTGCCCGCGGCGCCGGTCGCGGACGTGGCCGAGGTCGCGACCGCAGAGCAAACGCAGGCACTGGGCCTTCTTCAGCGCGTGGAGCACCCGACGATTCCCGACTTGCGGCTCCCGGCGCTGCCGCTCTCGTTCGACCAGGAGCGCGCGAGCCACGCCTCGGCGCCGCCGCTCGTCGGCGAGCACACGGCGGAGATCCTCGAGGAGGTCGGCTACTCGGCCGAGGAGATCGGCGCGCTCGCGCGCGACGGCGTCATTCGTACGCGATAGCTTCGAGCGGGTTCAGCTTGGCTGCGCGCCGTGCAGGGAAGATCGCGGCGACGATGCCGACCACGATCGCTGCGATCACGAACACGATGACCTGAGCGGTCGGGAACGAGAACTCGATGAAGTCGACGCGCCAGATGAGGAGCGCGGCGAGCACGATCCCGAGGACGATTCCGACCGCGGCGCCGATCAACGCGGTGATGACACTCTCGTGGCGGATCATGCGCCTGATCTGACGGCGCGTCATGCCGATCGCGCGCAGCATCCCGATCTCGCGCGTCCGCTCGAACACCGTAAGCACGAGCGTGTTCACGATCCCGAACAGGCTCACGAGGATCGACAGCGCGAGCAGCACGTAGAGGATGTTCAGGATCGCGCTCAGCCCCGAGATCTGGTTGTCGATGAACGCCTCCCGCGTCTGCGCCTTCGCGTTCGGGAAGTCCGCGAGCGCCGTGTCGAGCGCGGCCTGGTTCGCGTCGGTCGCGCCGCCCTCCATCCTCAGGAAGGAGAACAGGTTGCGCGGGTTCGGGATCTGCGAGTCCCAGACCTCACTCGACATCGTCACCTCGCCGAAGGGCGACCCTGCTGCCGGCGGATCGAAGATTCCCTCGACCGCGAACCGTCTGCTCGTGCCGTTGGGGAACGTCACGGTGACCGACGAGCCGAGTGCGAGGTCCTCGTCGTCCGCCGTGCCGTCGTCGACGAAGATCCCGTCCTCGCCGAGCGCCGAGAACACCTCCTGCGAGCCTTCCTTCCACGTCATGTCGATGACGTCGGCCATCCCCGGATCCACTGCGGTCGCGAACGTCGGACCTCCGAAGACGAGCACCTCGCCGGTGCGGACGTTTCCGATGGCCGTGATCCCCGGCGCCTGTGCTGCGGCCTCGGCGGCATCGATCGGGATCGGGGAGAAGTTGTTCTGCGCGGTGATCGCGTAGTCGCCCGTGAAGAGCTCGTTGACGGCGTCCCTGAAGGAGGTGACGATGCCCGCCGCCAGGGTTGCGACGAGCGTCACCAGTGCGAGGCCGATCATCAGCGCGGCCGCGGTCGAGGCAGTGCGCTGCGGGTTTCGCCGCGCGTTGTCGCGGGCCAGGAGGCCCGCAGCGCCGCCGATGGACGCAGCCGGCGCGCCGAGCACGCCGGCAAGGGGTCGCACGAGACGTGACGAGAACAGCGCGACGCCGAGGAAGATGAGCAGCGCGCCGAGCCCCATCCAGATCAGGATCTGAGTCGTGTCGAGACCGCTTCCGAAGAGCCCGTACAGGAGCGCCGCGAAGCCCGCGACCGTCATCAGCACCGCGCCGATCCAGCGAAAACGGGCGAAACGACCGGGAGGCAGCGTCGCGCCCTCGCGGACGGCCGCGATCGGCGGCACGCGCGTCGCGCGCATCGCCGGCCGCAGGCTCGCGAGCAGGGTCACGAGGATCCCGGCGAGGAGGGCGACGACGATCGTCCGCGTCTCGAACACGAGCCCCGTGTTCGGCAGCGTGAAGCCGACCGCGTCGAAGAGCGAGAAGAGCCCCCTGGCGAGCAGAAGCCCGAGGAAGAGCCCGATCACCGACGCCACCACGCCGACGATCAGCGACTCGACGACGATCGAGGTGAGTATCTGGCGACGCGATGCGCCGATCGTCCGCAGCGTCGCCAGCTCGCGCGTCCGCTGGGCAATCGTGATCGACAGTGAGTTTGCGATGACGAACGAGCCGACGAAGAGCGCGATGCCGCCGAATGCGAGCAGGAAGCCCTGCAGGAACGTGATGAACTCGTTCGTCTCCTCGGCGTCCGCCTGCGCCTGCTCGGAGCCGGTCTTGACCTGCGTCCCGGGCGGCAGGACCGCCTCGATCTGCGACACGAGCTCCTGCTCGGTCGCGTCAGGCGTCGCCGCCACCGCGATCTCGTCCAGCCTGCCTTCCTTCTTCATGAGGCGCTGGGCGGTCGGCAGGTCGAAGCCGGCAAGCGTCGCGCCGCCGATCGAGAGCCCGGAGCTGAACTGGATGATCCCGGCGATCGGAAGCTCCACCACGGGTCCTTCCACCTGCACGCCGATCGTCTCCCCGACCTCGAAGTCCTCCTTCGAAGCGGTCTCCTTGTCGACGACGACCTCGTTCGGCCCGGGCCACTCGCCCTCGATCAGCGTCAGCGGGTTGAAAGGCGAGCCCGGGTTCGCGATCGAGAAGCCGAGGTTCGGCGCGCCGCCGTAGACGACAGCCTTGCCGTCGTCGCCGATGAGCTGAGTCGCGTCCGAGTCGACGCTGCCCTCCGCCTCGGCCACGGCCGGGAGGGCCTGCACCTCGGGAAGCAGCGACTCGTCGAAGGTCGGCTCGGTGACGCCGCTGCCCTCACTGAGGTCGAAGGCCGATCTGCCTGTAATGACCGCGTTCGAGCCCTGGCGGATGTCCGTGAAGATCTTGTCGAACGCCTGGTCGATCGAGTCGGTCAGGACGTAGGTGCCGCTGATCATCGCGACGCCGAGGACGATCGCGACCGCCGTCAGGGCGGTGCGCAGCTTC